>REDB01000089.1 GCA_007693685.1 Oceanospirillales bacterium | reverse complement strand
CCTTCTTATTTGGGGTTACCCTCCTTAATCGGGAAGATAACCCTTTGCTTGTAGCGTAAAGAGTTCAGCGTAACGACCGTTTTGAGCCATTAAAGAAGCATGGTTCCCCTGTTCTAAAACCTGACCATGACGCAATAACACAATTTTGTCGGCCATTCTGACGGAAGAGAAACGGTGTGAAATAAGAATTACCATTCGTTGCTCGGCATGCGTACGAAAATGCTCAAAAACTTGTGCTTCTGCTTCAGCGTCCATAGCCGCTGTGGGTTCATCAAGGACTAAAATATCTGCACCAGAGCGCATAAAAGCCCGTCCCAGTGCTATTTTTTGCCATTGGCCACCCGATAACTCTTGTCCACCTTTAAACCATCGACCTAACTGTGTGTGATAGCTATTAGGTAACTCTTTGATGAAACTGTCGGCTAAGCCTAACTCACCTGCTTTGAGCCAGCGTTCTTCATCATAAAAAGCATTCACATCACCTGCGCCTAGATTCTCTCCTACTAAGAATTGATAGCGAACAAAATCTTGGAAGATAACGCCGATGCGTTCACGAAGACGTTTTGGACACCAATAATTGATATCTAAACCATCCAATAGGATTCGTCCTTGACTCGGTTGGTAAAGGCGTGTCATCAGTTTGATCAGTGTCGTTTTACCAGAGCCGTTATCACCGACTAAGGCAAGGCTTTGACCTGGAGAAAGGTGCAGGGAAATGTCAGTTAAGGCAGGTTTTTCTGCACCCGGATAAGTAAAGCTAACCTGATCAAAACGAATGCCATCTTCAGGGTTGGGTCCTTCTGTGGCTGTGCCGAGTTCTATTTCAACCGGCTGTTCCAGATATTCATAAAGATTTGATAGGTATAGGTTATCCTCATACATGCCACTAATCGCGGTAAGGTTAGTGCTAATAGCGCTTTGACCTTGCTTAAATACCAGTAAGTACATGGTCATTTGACCGAGGGTAATCAATCCTTGAATCGTATCGATCACAATCCATGCATAGGCTGCATAAAAGGCTAAGGTTCCTAAAAGACCTAGTAAGAAACCCCATAAATCACGACGGATAATCAAGCGCCTCTCGGCACCAAAAATGGTGTTGAATATTTCTTTGTATTTATCCAGTAACAAAGGACCTAAGCCAAACAGCTTAACCTCTTTGATTGAGTCTTCGCGGGCTAGAACCGTTTCAAGATACATTTGACGTCGTAATTCGGGCGAACGCCAGCGCGATAAGTGAAAGGCATCACCGGAAAACTTGGCTTCAGAGATAAATACCGGCAGGGCAGCAATAAACAGCATCAATAAAGCCCAAGGCGAAAACTGAATCAGCAGAATCGCAAAGCTGAATAAAGCGATGGAGTTTTGTAACAAACTAAAGGTTTTATTGACCAAGGCAAGAGGTCTTGTTGAGGCTTCTCGACGAGCACGAGTTAACTTATCGTAAAACTCAGAATCTTCAAATTGAGCTAAGGATAAGGTTTGCGCTTTCTCAAGGATCATTACGTTAACACGCTGTCCCATCATCGCTCTTAACAACGATTGCTGCGCAGATAAGCCGCGACTGGCAGCCGCTATCAGCGCAATAACGATGCCTTCAAAGAAGAGTAAACGCAGTGCCGGCATATAGTCGACACTGCCCTGTTGCTGATAGATGTCGATACTAGCAAGCACTGTATCGACAATTAATTGACCCAAGTAAGCTGCAATGGCAGGAAGAATACCGGCTAAAATCGTTAAGCTGATCATGCCCCAAGTGAGCGGTCGAGAAGTTTGCCAGACAAGCTCAATTGCACGTCGACTGTATTGAAATACCGCTAAAAAATCTTTAATGCGACTGGAAGATTTAGGCCAATCTGTTCTTGCTGGCAAAGCGTTCCCCTTTTTTGACTTCTGTGACTCATCAACTCATTAGTTTACCGGAATATAACCTGACTAGCCTCTACTCATGATTGCGCTCTGGTGTTCTAGCAATCACCCATGCATCCACTTGCTCAACACCCTGTTGCTTCAACAGGCTAGCTATTTCATGCAATGTACTCCCTGTCGTCATCACATCATCTACGATCGCAACATGCTTTGGGAGCTTTCCTCTAAGTGAAAAAGCCCCTGAAAGATTAGCGCGTCGCTGATCAGCGTTGAGATCATGCTGATGATGGGTGCGTTTTACTTTGCAAAGTGCCGAGTGCATCACCTGAACTGAAGAGTTTTTGCCCAGTTCATCGGCTAATACAGCTGCTTGATTATAACCTCGTCGTAACTGATCTAGAGTGTGCATAGGAACAGGCAGAAGTGCATCGGGCAGTGGAGTATCTAGTTCTTGAATCCTTGTTGCTAAGAGTTTAGCTAACCATCGCAAATGATGCAGAGAGTGTCGCTGTTTAATCGAGGGCAATAGCGAAATCAGTGGAAAACGATACTCGAATGCTGCGATTGTTTGATCGAAAGCGAAATGCCGTTTCTGGCAAGCAATGCATGGCTGGGATGGATGGGATCGAGATAAACCACATCTTGAGCATGCGAAAAGTGTCCAGGGTAGATCGGCATGGCAACCCTCACATAAACCATCTATGCAAGCTGGATTGCATTTACACAATGAACATGCTTGTTTAAAAAATAACCTATAGTTAACTTTTGATAAAAGCATTGGTTGACAAATCCTTCTGTCAAATTAGTATCGCTGAGATGTTGTATGGCTATTAATGCTTAGCCATCAAAAAGTAGAGTTTAGCTTAGCGTTAGGAGCGTGGCTATGACAGCTAGAGATGTACTGCGTCATGATTGGCAAGAAACTGAAATTGCCGCACTGTTTGATCTTCCTTTTAATGATTTGATGTTTCGCGCTCAGCAGGTGCACCGTCAGTTTTTTGATCCTAATGCGGTGCAAATTAGCACCCTGTTATCCATTAAAACGGGGGCATGTCCAGAAGATTGTAAATACTGCCCACAAAGTGTTCATCATGGTGCTGAATTAGAAGTCGAAAAGTTGATGCAAGTGAAAGCAGTCATTGAAGAAGCTAAAGCTGCTCAGCAATCTGGTGCGAGTCGTTTCTGTATGGGCGCTGCATGGAAACATTTGCGCGAGAAAGATATGCCTTATGTGCTAGAGATGATTCAAGGGGTTAAATCCTTGGGTTTAGAAACCTGCATGACACTCGGTATGTTAAAAGAGCATCAGGCTCAAGCATTAGCTGAGGCTGGCTTGGATTATTACAATCATAATATTGATACCTCAGAAGCCTATTACGGCCAGATTATCACCACACGAAAGTTTCAAGATCGAATCAATACACTAGCCCATGTTAGGGCAGCGGGCATGAAAGTCTGCTGTGGTGGTATTTTAGGGTTGGGAGAATCACGTGAAGATCGTATCAGTCTTCTGAAAACACTGTCTTGTTTTGCAGAACATCCCGAATCTGTTCCCATCAACCTGCTGGTCAGAGTGGCTGGAACGCCATTGGCTGATGCACCTGACTTAGATCCTTTCGAATTTGTTCGTACCCTTGCTGTCGCTCGCATTCTAATGCCAGCTTCTTATCTGAGACTCTCAGCAGGTCGAACCGAGATGAATGATCAGATGCAAGCTCTCTGTTTTCTAGCGGGCGCTAACTCAATTTTCTATGGGGAAAGATTGCTGACAACAGAAAATCCAAGGGCTGTTGCAGACAAAAAGTTGTTCAAACGCTTGGGCTTGCATGCCTTACAGTTGGTCTCGGATGACGTGCCATCGGATGAGCAACTCATTCAGTCGATGCAAGCACAGCAAGATCAGTCACTTTTTTATGATGCTGTTGCTTCGCAATGAACCTCGATCACTATCTACAGCAACGGTTGCAGGAAAGAGAAGGAGCAGGTCTTACGCGTGAGCGATGGATCTGCGATTCTCCTCAAAGCGCAACACGTTTGATGGGAGAAAGATCTTATTTTAACTTTAGCAGTAATGATTACTTAGGATTAGCTGATGATCCGCGGGTAAAAGAAGCGATGCTCCTTGCTGTTAACAAACATGGTGTAGGAAGTGGCGCATCTCATCTAACCGCAGGTCATCATCGAACACATCATCAATTAGAACAAGCGCTGGCTGAATTTACCGGCCGTGAGCGCGTGTTGTTGTTTAGCTCGGGATATATGGCTAATGTTGGTGTGATCTGTGCTTTGATGGAAAAGGGCGATACGATTTTTCATGATCGACTTAATCATGCTTCTTTGTTAGATGCGGGTCAGTTAAGTGGTGCCACTTCAAGACGTTTCGCTCATCTTGACTACGATGTGTTAAAACGATGGTTACAGAAAAATCAGTCTGCTAAGAGTTTAGTAGTCACCGATGGTGTTTTTAGTATGGATGGCGACAAAGCTGATTTGGTTCAATTGTCGCGCCTTTGTCAAACACACCATGCTTGGTTGATGGTGGATGATGCACATGGATTTGGTGTGCTGGGTGAGACAGGAGGTGGATGTGCGCAGGTAGATGGATTAGGTCAACAGGATCTACCTATTCTGATTGGAACGCTTGGAAAAGCTTTCGGTACATCAGGTGCTTTTGTCGCAGGCTCAGCTAGCTTAATAGAAGCGTTAATTCAGTTTTCCAGAACCTACATTTATACCACGGCAATGCCACCGGCTGTGGCTGAAGCCACACTGACGAGTCTAGAGCTGATTCAAAAAGAAACTTGGCGTCGTTCACACCTTTCAGCATTAATTGATCAGTTTCGTCAGGGGTGTAAAGCAAAGGGTATTTCATTGATGAACTCAAATACCCCCATACAGCCCGTTTTGGTTGGTGATACAAAAAAAGCATGTGAAATAAGTGCTTTATTAAAAGCATCAGGCTGTTGGGTGACGGCTATACGTCCGCCAACAGTACCGCAAGGAACCGCTAGGTTAAGGGTCACATTAACGGCACAGCATAGCGCTAAACAGATTGACTATTTAATTCATGCCTTGGAAAAAGCTTTCGATATGACGGCTTCTCTTCATCCAGAAAGCTCTGGAGCAGAGGCATGATAAATCTAGAACAGAGTGGGTCGGGTAGGGATTTAGTGCTGTTGCCAGGTTGGGGAAGTGATGGGTCGATTTTTAGCTCGTTAATGCCCACTCTTGAAAGTCACTTCAGGGTTCATTTAGGTCGTTGGCAGAACGCTTCAAATGCTTTTGATTCAAAAGAGCATCATTCATATGATTCGCTTTCTAATGATGAGTTGCTTGAAGATATTCGTGAAGGTCTTATACATCAACTTGATCATCAAGGTGTTAAACAAGCGATATGGGTGGGTTGGTCATTAGGTGGTTTAATCGCTACAGATATGGCGCAACATCATCCAGAAAATGTAATCAGTTTAATGACTCTCGCATTCAATCCTTGCTTTGTGCAGCAAGATAATTGGTCTTGCGCTATGCCTGAAGATCAATTTACCGGATTTCAACAAGCCTTTACTCATCAACCTATGGAAACCTTAAATCGATTTATCGCTTTACAGGTATTAGGGGCTATGGATCGACGCGTGCTACAAAAATCCTTGAGCAAGAGTCAATTCACGATAGATGTTCTAAGACAAGCCGCTTTGCTGAATCTGTTACAGAAAGATCTACGTCCGGCTATTTCACAATTGTCTATAAAACAAATGCATTGTTATGGGGAGCTAGATGCACTAGTGCCTTCAGCTAAATTGATGAGTTCAATGAAGCAGTTGAATCCTCAAGCGCGAACACAATCTTATGCCTTGGCTACGCATCTCCCTTTTATCTCTGCTCAAGAAGCATGGCTAAAAGATCTATTAGAATGGTGTGCTGTATGAATGCTCTGGTTCCCACTCATCAACTGTTTAAGCAGCAAATCGCCAATAGTTTTAGTCGTTGTGCATCTACCTACAATCAAGTAGCCGAGTTACAGCGCAGGGTTGCAGATCAGCTATTAAGTCGATTACCAAAACAGTCCATCAATAATGTCGTAGATTTGGGTACAGGAACTGGTTACGCCTTACCTAGGCTGAGAAAAAACTACCCTGATGCAAAATTGCTAGGTGTGGACCTTGCAGAAGGAATGCTGAACTACATTGCATCAAATAGGGTTGAAACAGCGGGCGAATTGAATTTAATTTGTGCTGATGCAGAAAATTTGCCCTTTGCTGATCAGAGTCTTGATCTGATCTACAGCAGTCTATCGGTTCAGTGGTGTCGAGACTACTCAAAGCTATTTGATGAATGTTATCGGGTGTTAAAGCCAGCTGGTCAATTACATATTGCCACCTTAGGCCCCAAGAGTTTATGGCAACTCAGAGAAGCATGGCAGCAGGTCGATAGTGATCAGCATGTGAATGAGTTTTTGCCTTTAGATGCGTTGATTGAATCGAGCAGACTATTGCAACTAAACTCCTGTGATGTTGAAACGATAGAGCTTTCTTATGGTGATCTTTCTTCTTTGTTAAAGGCGTTAAAAACGCTCGGAGCATCCGTGGTTGAAGGTAGATCGGCTTCAGGGCTGGGTGGACGCGAGCGATTGCGTTTACTAAATCAAGCTTATCAAACATTACGTCGACCTGATGGGCTGTTGCCTTTAAGCTATGAGGTCTATTTTATGAGCTGGACAAAAGCATAAGGAGTGAAGATTGGCTAAAGCTTTTTTTGTTACTGCTACTGATACAGATGCAGGCAAGACACTGGTAACCTCCGCCTTACTCTATTTGGCAGCACAGGCAAGTTTAAACACGATTGCACTTAAGCCTCTGTCGGCTGGGTGTGAGCAAACAGAGCAAGGCTTACGAAATGCAGATGCGTTGAAGCTGCAGAGCTATGCAACCGTGGAAATGGACTACGATCAGGTTAATCCTGTTGCATTTAAAGAGCCGATAGCACCCCATATCGCTGCAGGATTTCGTCAAATCAGTGCGGATAGATTAGCGGCTTATTGTCGTGGCGCGATGTTACAACCTGCCGATCTTATTCTGGTCGAAGGTGCTGGAGGTTGGCGTGTTCCTTTGAATGCTAGAGAGTGTATTTCACATCTGGTCAAACAGCTCGATATTCCAGTTATCTTAGTGATTGGAATGAAGTTAGGGTGTTTAAACCATGCGTTACTGACAGCAGAAGCCATTGCCAGAGATGGTGTCCCTATTATGGGTTGGATAGCCACTCAAACTGACCCAGATATGTTGAAAGTGGAAGAAAATTTGGCAACGTTAAAGCAGCGATTTCGTGCACCTTTGCTTGGATTTATTCCATGGTTAGACGATCCGACACCTGAAAAAGCATCTCAATATCTTGATCTAAAATTACTGTTAGAAACGTAAATTAATTGAACAAAAACTGTTCAATTTTGTCTGATATGCTAGACTGATAATTGAAGTAGTAAGTTTCAGCGACTGATATTTCAGGCTCGCCTAATGCTAGTGTTTAAAAAATAAGTCGCAGTTATTAACGCTAAAAAGTAAACCTTTAAAGTACAGGTGCAATATGAATATCAACGGTATCGCTGCACAAACCTCTGGTTTGATGAACGTGAATCGAGGGCTAGACAATACTCAAAGAGCGGCTGGTGATATCCAAGGAAGTGGTCAACCAGATCGTCCGGAGCTAGCCTCTGGTAGAGGAGTTGATCAAGCTGTTAACCAAGCAGCTGTTAGCCAAAACGAAGCAACTGCAGCTACGCAGGTTGTTCGTGAGGTGAATGAAACGCTCGGCTCCCTCATCGATACACGTGCATAATGGTGTGCATTGGCAAGTTTTGTTTTATTAGCATGGTTTTTCGTAACATGCACATATTACGGTAAAAGGTAATCAAGCTTGCCAGTGTAATTTGAGGGCTATTGTATGCAAGTCAATGGCTTATCCAACACTTTTGGCAATATAGGTGTTTCCACCGCTCGCGCCAATGACACAGTTCAACAACCTGTGCAGGTTGTTGAAACAACATCACCTGTTTCAGTTCAAGGTGATGCCGGTCGACGCGTAGCTGCAAGCTCGTCCACAGAAAATTCCCAAAATTCTTCAAATACCTCTCGTGATCGCCAACAACAAGATGCTGAGCAGCAAATTATTCGTGAGCTTGCTGCGCGTGACCGTGAGGTTCGCCAACATGAAATGGCCCACCAAATGGCTGGTGGTCAATACACAGGTGCAGCCACTTATACCTTTGAGCGAGGTCCAGACGGCGTGATGTACGCGGTGGGGGGTGAGGTGAGTATTGATACCTCACCTGTTCCCGGCGACCCTGAGGCCACCTTGCAAAAAGCGCAAACAATCGAAAGAGCTGCCATGGCTCCCGCTGATCCCTCACCGCAAGACCTGAAAGTCGCTGCTTCTGCCAGAGCGATGGCGAATGAAGCCAGAGCAGAACTGCTTCGAGAACAGCAAGATTCTCTTCAGTCAGATGTAACTGAAGAAGTGATCTCCGATCCCTTACTTGGTGATCGCAGCTCCATTGAAGAACTGCAAGTTAGGGAAGAGGAAGAACAAACACGGCGAGCAGAATTACAGCAAGCTGAACGAGAAGCTGTTGAAAGGCGAGCTGAAATTAATGAGGCTGAAGAGGCAAGCAAAGAACGTCGTGAAGCCATAGCGGAAGAGCAGCAGTTGCGAAGAGAACGCTCTGCGGAAGCTATGAGAGAGTTTGCTAGAGAGCTTGCTGAAATTCAGGCACGTTTTAGAGAGCTTAATAAGCGCTTGGTCGAAACCGGTGCTCTTCAAGGTAGGAATACACTGGGTAGTATTCTTGATAGACAGGCATGACCGGGTAGAAAGGCATGACCGGGCAGACAGGCATGACCAGGTAGAAAGGCATGACCGCTCTCTCGTGATACAAACCCTGCCAGTTAAAAAATAATTATCAACTAAAAAACTGTTCTACCTGTCGCAAAAATAGCGCAGGTTTTTCGGCATGTAGCCAATGTCCTGCGTCAGCAATTACTTTTACATCGGCGTTAGGGAAAAGCAGTTTAACCGCTTCAGTATGCTCGGCTCTTACATAATTAGATGAGCCACCTTTAATAAATCTTGTCGGACCAGAGAAAGCTATTCCAGATGGTGCAGCAGCGATATGATCATATTCTGATTTCAGCGCATTAAGATTCATTCGCCAGGCAAATTCCCCTTCATCATTTCGATACAGGTTTTTTAACAAGAAAGCGCGAATTCCTGCTTCATCAATAAAGGCTTGTAGTTGTTTATCGGCATCAGATCTGGACTTAATCGAGGCTAGGTCTACATTAAACAAGCCAGCAAACACTTGCTCATGATGGGGAGGGTAAACCACAGGTGCAATGTCAGCGACCATTAACTTGTTTACTCGTGAACCATGATTCAAGGCAACCTGCATGGCTACCTTGCCACCCATCGAGTGGCCTAACAAATTGACCTCTTCAAGCCCAAGATCATTGAGGAGTTCTATGACATCATCTGCCATTATCGAATAGCTGATCTCTGCTGAGTGAGGTGAGCGACCATGATTGCGAAGGTCAGCAGCAATGACGTCATAGTGTTCTGATAGGTTTTTAATATGTGAACCCCAGTTTTCTAGCGTGCCGAATAAGCCATGTAAAATCACTAGAGGCTGGCCTTGACCGGAACGTTGATAGTGTAGCTTCATCTAAATTCTCTTTTTAATGCTGGGATTGGTTTTTTTCGAGAGTATCATCAATAACCTGACATCTTAGCTCGCCATCTTTTAGTCTGGCTTGAAAAATGTCACCTGTTGCCGCTTGAGTAACGCTTTGTATGACCTGTCCCTGTTGATCCATTAATAGTGAAAAACCACGATCAAGCGTTGCCAATGGACTGATGTTGTTTAGTCGTCTTGCAGTTTGTTGAAGGGCATAACGCTGGGTTGTTATCTGGGATTCCATTCTCTGCCGTAACTGCACGCTAAGCTGGTTAAGGCGAAGAGTTTGTTGATTAAACTTTGGCGTTTGACGATCCAGACGCTGCTCAGTCTGAATCAGTGATTTGAATGCCTGTTGTAATTGTTGCTGCTGCAGGCGACATAGTTTCGATTCTATTTGGGTCAGTTGTTGTGCTTGTTGTTGCAGTCTTTCGCCAGGGTGTTTAAGTCTGAGTTGCTGTAAGTCCAGCCCCTGTTGCGCTTGTTGAATGCGACGTGATATTTGTCTAAGTAACGAATGTTGATGCTGCATTAAACGGTCAAGTAAAGCCTGCTGATCAGGGCTTAGCACCTCTGCAGCAGCAGAAGGTGTGGGTGCTCGATAGTCGGCTACAAGATCACTGATGGTGGTATCTGTTTCATGACCCACAGCCGAAACAACAGGGATCGCTGATCTGAGTATTGCTTCTGCTACGCGTACTTCATTGAAAGGCCAAAGATCCTCAAGAGATCCGCCACCTCTACCTAGAATTAACACATCACACTCTGCATGACGATTTGCTAACGCTAGCGCCGCGACTAATTGATCTGCCGCTTCAGTACCCTGAACAGCAGAAGGGTAAAGATTCACCGGTAGGTTAGGAAAGCGGCGTTGCAGCACGTGAAGAATATCGTGTATGGCAGCGCCACTTGCTGAGGTGATGACGCCGATTCTGCGAGGGTGTTTAGGTAGAGGGCGCTTACGTGCAGGATCGAAAAAACCACGTTGACTCAGTTCCTGCTTCACCTGTTCGAAGGCTTTTTGTAATTGCCCTTCGCCGCTGGGCATCATCTGTTCGCAGATTAACTGAAAATCACCTCGCCCCTCAAACAGGCTAACCTTTGCTGTGACGATGACTTGATCACCCTCTTTTGGGCGAAAGCTCAATAGTTGTGAACGATTGCGAAACATAGCGCAACGCACCTGAGCTTGTGGGTCTTTCAGGGTAAAGTACCAGTGCCCAGAAGCAGGTCGAGCAAAGTTAGTTAACTCACCTTCAACGCGAATTAACGAAAAACTAGCTTCTAACAGTCGCTTCGCCTCTCGGTTAAGTTGACTTACGGATAGCGCTGTATGTGATGATCTATTCATCTCGCTATAGTAGTGACTAACTTAAGCAGATAAAAGACCTCAAATCCAATTCAAACAGGGTGATCAGATTGAGACAGTCACACCTTTGGTGTAAAATTACCTGCTTAATTTTCCAAGATAGACAGGCTGGCCGACCATGTTGAGAATCGTTGAAGAAGCGCTCACTTTTGATGATGTACTACTGATACCCGGATATTCTGAAGTACTACCAAAAGACGTTTCACTAAAAACTCGCCTAACTAAAGGAATAGAGTTAAACATTCCAGTGGTGTCTGCAGCTATGGATACCGTAACTGAAGCACGTTTGGCTATTGCCATGGCACAAGAGGGTGGTATTGGTATCATTCACAAAAACTTCACGCCAGAACAGCAGGCGGAAGAAGTGCGCCGTGTTAAAAAGTATGAATCAGGTGTTGTATCGGAACCAGTAACCTGCAGCCCTGATACGACGGTTCGTGAAGTGATCGAAATGGCGCATCGCCATGGTTTTTCAGGTTTTCCAGTGCTTCAAGGCGATGAATTGGTCGGCTTAGTGACCAGTCGAGATGTTCGTTTTGAAAAAGACATGGAAGCTCGTGTTTCTAGCATCATGACGCCAAAAGAGCGTTTGGTCACTGCTACTGAAGGCGATGATCCTGCTAGTATTCGTGAATTGCTTCGTAAGCATCGTATAGAAAAGATTTTATTGGTCGATGATCAATTCCATTTAACCGGCATGATGACGGTTAAAGATATGAGCAAGGCAAAGGCCTATCCCAACGCTGCCAAAGATGGCAAGGCTCGTTTAATTGTCGGTGCTGCTGTTGGAACAGGTCCTGAAACCCCTCAGCGTGTTGAAGCTCTAGTCAATGCTGGCGTAGATCTGATTATCGTTGATACCGCTCATGGTCACTCTAAAGGCGTTATTGACCGTGTTGCATGGATCAAATCGAATTTCCCACAGGTTCAAGTGATTGGTGGAAATATCGCGACTGCTGAAGCAGCTATCGCCTTGGCAGAAGCTGGCGCTGACGGTGTTAAAGTGGGTATTGGTCCTGGTTCTATCTGTACGACACGTATCGTTGCAGGTATCGGTGTTCCTCAGATTAGTGCTGTTGCCAATGTAGCTGAAGCCTTAAAAGACTATGGCGTACCTTTGATTGCTGATGGTGGTATTCGTTTCTCTGGTGATATCTCTAAAGCGATTGCTGCTGGCGCTTCTGCCGTGATGGTAGGGTCTATGTTAGCTGGTACGGATGAAGCGCCTGGTGAAGTAGAGCTTTTTCAAGGTCGTGCGTTTAAGTCTTATCGTGGTATGGGTTCATTAGGTGCTATGGCTGGACTGACGGGTTCATCTGATCGTTATTTCCAAGACGCTAAAGCTGGTGTAGAAAAGCTGGTTCCAGAAGGAATTGAAGGACGCGTCCCTTGTAAAGGACCAATGCATAATGTGGTTCATCAGTTGATGGGTGGTTTAAGAGCATCCATGGGCTACACAGGATGTGCCACTATTGATGAAATGCGTGTTAAACCTTCTTTTGTGCGTATTACCAATGCCGGTATCACCGAAAGTCACGTACATGATGTCAGCATTACTAAAGAAGCACCTAACTATCGAGTCAGCTAAGTTGGTGTGAACCTTACAAGTGGGGCGACTGCCGCCCCATTTTTCGTTTTAAAGATGTCTGATCACACAGGAAATCGAGACAGTGATCGGACCGTTTGCTGGAGAAAGCAACAATGAGTCAAGATATTCACGCTCAACGAATCCTGATTCTGGATTTCGGATCTCAGTATACTCAGTTGATCGCTCGTCGTGTCAGGGAAATCGG
>REDB01000001.1 GCA_007693685.1 Oceanospirillales bacterium | reverse complement strand
AAAGTCTGTGTTGCTGTTCGAGACGCCGAGTCACGTTCTCGCTTTATGGGTTATCGCGTTGAGAATGTGAAACTCTGGGTATTTACCTTATCAGCAATGATTGCAGGGGTTGCCGGTGCGCTTTATGTACCGCAAGTCGGTATCATCAACCCTAACGAGTTCTCACCTTTGAACTCTATTGAAATTGTGGTTTGGGTCGCTGTGGGTGGACGGGCTACGCTTTATGGAGCGGTTGCCGGTGCTATCTTTATCAACTACGCCAAAACATGGTTTACCACTGAACTACCCGATGTATGGCTATTTGCGCTAGGTGCCATTTTCATTCTGGTCACCGTCTTCTTGCCTAAGGGTATTGTTGGACTTCTTCGTCGTAAGGAGAGCAGCACATGAGTCAAACATCCCTGCTTAATGAGATTAAAGATAAAAACCGCGTATTTTCGTTCATGCAATCTCAAGCATCACCTGCACTGAATGTTGATAAGCAGATACTTCTCTATTTAGAAGGCTTATCTGTCAGCTTTGATGGCTTCAAAGCGATTAATGACTTGAATTTGTATATTCGAGACGGCGAATTGCGCTGCATTATCGGACCCAATGGTGCGGGTAAAACCACCATGATGGATATTATTACCGGTAAAACCAAGCCAGATACGGGTTCAGCGTGGTTTGGTCAAACCATCAACTTGCTAGAACTGGATGAGCCCGCCATCGCGCAAGCGGGAATTGGACGTAAATTTCAAAAGCCAACCGTGTTCGAATCGCTCAGCGTTTACGACAACCTCGTATTAGCCATGCCAGATGAGCGTAAAGTCTTTAGTCTGTTGTTTGCCAAATTGAATGGCGAACAAAGTGACCGCATTGATGAAGTAATCACCTTAATCGGACTAAAAGAAAATAAAGCGATGCGAGCCGGCAGTCTCTCACATGGTCAAAAACAATGGCTAGAGATAGGTATGCTGCTGATGCAGAAGCCACGTTTATTACTGGTCGACGAGCCTGTGGCGGGCATGACCCATCAAGAGATGGATCGTACCGCAGAACTGTTAGTGTCCTTATCCGGCTCGCATTCCGTAGTTGTGGTCGAACATGATATGGATTTTGTCCGCCAACTGGCTGGCAAAGATCGTACCGTCACCGTTCTTCATCAAGGCAGTGTTCTAGCCGAGGGCAGCATGGATCAAGTTCAGAATAATCGTAAAGTGATTGAAGTCTATCTAGGGGAATAACCATGATCACAATTCAGGGACTCAATCAATTTTATGGCGAAAGCCACACTCTTTGGGATGTCGACATGCAGATACCTGAAGGGCAATGTACCGTATTGATGGGACGTAATGGCGTGGGTAAAACGACGCTACTGCAATGCATTATGGGGCATCAAAAAGTGGCTTCAGGCAGCATTCTGCTAAACCCGCTGAATAAGGACTTAGTGAAACTCTCCGTTGAACAGCGCCCCCGATTAGGCATTGGCTATGTCCCTCAAGGACGACAAATATTCCCGCTACTGACCGTCGAGGAAAACCTACAAATCGGTTTACCTGTGCTACCCAGAGGACAACGGAAAATACCCGATTACATCTTCGAACTCTTTCCCGTCCTTGCCGATATGATGCATCGACGTGGTGGTGATTTATCCGGTGGTCAACAACAACAGTTAGCGATTGGGCGCGCTTTAGTCGTCGATCCAAAGCTGTTAATCCTAGATGAACCCACCGAAGGGATTCAGCCGAACGTGGTGCAAGAAATTGGCGACATCATCCGCAAACTTAACCGTGAAATGGGACTGACCGTATTGCTGGTAGAGCAAAAACTTCCCTTCGCTCGTAAAGTCGGTGATCGTTTCTGTATTTTGGATCGAGGACGCAAGGTCGCCGAGGGGGAAATGGCGACACTGGATGAAGGGTTGATCAAGCAGTATTTGACGGTTTAGCGATATTTTAAAGGTTTAAAAAGCTACGGCTTAAGGAGTTTTGCATCAGTTTTACGCTGGGCTTTCAATTTCTGATAAAAGTTTTCATGAGAGCCTAGCTGAAGTAAATAAAGCTCCAGCTCGTCTCCAACCCATGCATAGCCCAAAAGAGCAAGCTGCTGATTTAGTCTAAACTTATGAACCCTAAGATAGGAGAGATCGCCCTTTTTCTGCTCTCCTATCTCTGGGTCAGCAATAATGATATCAATTTGATCTTCAACGTCTTTGAGATGAGCTTCAGAGAGTTTGCTCAAGGCTTTCTCAAATCGACGAGATTGATAAACACTAATTTCGTTTTGTTTTTCGGACATAAGGCTTAACCAGACCTTGTTTCACTTCTTCAGCAGCAATTAGTGATTCATGAACAAACTCATAAGACAAGTCTGGATTATCAATCATAATTTGACCGACTTTAGCCCAGTACTCTATTTGCTTGGGTAAAGAACGACTCTCAGCCTCAGCATACACGCGAGCTTGAGCGACAAAGTCATCATCTAATCTTACGCTGGTGGCCATATGTCTACCTTGAATTAATACCCATGTGGATCTGATAAATTACAGACACCAAAATGCAACAATTTGTCGCG
>REDB01000275.1 GCA_007693685.1 Oceanospirillales bacterium | reverse complement strand
CACAATCACCCGTGGTTGTGTCTTCTAAAATTGACACTGAAGGATCGGTATTAGGTCATCTCATCTATTATGCATTAGAAGATGCAGGTATTGCGGTCACTAATCGCATTCAATTAGGTGGTACTAGCATTGTTCGTAATGCACTGATCAATGGTGAAATCGACATCTATCCCGAATACACAGGTAATGGTGCTTTTTTCTTTGATCATGATGATGCGGGTGTATGGAAAAATGCAGAAGAGAGCTATCAGCTAGTTAAAAAACTTGATTACGATGCAAATAAATTGGTTTGGCTAACACCTGCTGATGCAAATAATACTTGGGCGATTAGTGTTCGAGGTGACTTAGCGCGAGATCAAAACCTAAGTACACTTGAAGATTTAGCTAGCTATCTTAATGAGGGTGGTGAGTTTAAGTTTGCCGCCAGCGCTGAGTTTGTTGACTCTCCAAGTGCCCTGCCAGCCTTCCAAGAAGCCTATGGGTTTTCGCTTGAGTCTGATCAGTTATTAATCCTATCGGGTGGCAATACAGCTGCGACCATGAGAGCAGCCGCTTTGCAAACCAGTGGTGTCAATGCTGCCATGACTTATGGTACCGATGGTGGCCTACCTGCGTTAGATTTAATCGTGTTAGAAGACACACTTGAAGTACAACCTGTGTACCAGCCAGCACCCGTGATTCGTGAAAGTACTCTTAACGAGCATCCACAAATTGCTGACATCCTTCAACCTATCTTTGCCGAACTCAATCTTGAAACTCTGCAAAAGCTCAACGGTGATGTTGCTGTTAATGGTGAAGATGCATCGGTGGTAGCAAGACGTTTTCTAGACTCAATTAATCAATAAACCCGACGCGTTAAGGAGTTCATGCTCGGAATACGATTCGACAAAGTGATGCCCTTACTGACTGGGGCATCACTGCTTTCAATCTGGTCACTTGATTATGTAAACCTGCAACCTAATCGCATCCTTCCCGGGGTCGGTTACTCACTTCAGGATGCAGTTGGATGGTGGTGGATGTTCATCGTCACCACCCTTCTAATCAGTGCTTTTCTACTATCATTTATCCGCCTACCCACTAAACGTTTATTGCAGCTATTGATCGTGAGCTTATTGCTTGTATTTATGCCAATCAGCTTATCGAGTTTCGCTAGTAATCATATACCTGAGACATTAACTCATGCTAGAACAGGCTTGGGAGCTGCCTTTTGGGTACTGCTTTTTTTGCTAGTACTGATGCTTATAGAGTTACAACAAAAGCTTAAACTATCAAGGTTAATTATCTGTTTAATAAGTATTTTACCCATTATCTCTTTCCTTTTTGCATACCTAGATGGCGGGTTAGAAACACTGGCTATCCTGCGTGAATATAACGCTCGATCAGACCAATTTCATCAAGCCGTAAAGGTGCATATCACGCTAGTGAGTGGTGCGGTATTCACCAGTATGTTGCTCGCATCCTGTCTGGTGGCACTCATGCGAAAAGTAGAAGCAGCGCAGAAGATTATTTTCCCTTTACTTAACTTTATTCAAACCATTCCTAGTCTCGCTTTGTTTGGGTTACTGATCGCCCCGTTGGGTTATCTCGCTTCAAAAAGTGAGTGGCTTCAAGCCATGAATGTCAGTGGTATTGGTTGGGCACCAGCAATGATCGCTTTGATTGCCTATAGTCTTTTACCGATGGTTCGTAACACCTTTGTGGCGCTGGAAGAGGTTTCCTCTTCTATCATAGAAGCAGCTAAAGGAATGGGCATGAGTCCTCTACAAGTCTTCATACAGGTCAGACTACCACTAGCGATGCCCGTCATTCTTGAAGGTATCCGCATTACAACGATTCAAGCTATTGGCTTAACGGCAGTGGCAGCGCTTATTGGGGCTGGTGGTTTAGGCAACTTTATTTTTCAGGGCTTAGGGCAAGCGGCCATGGATATGGTGTTGCTGGGAGCATTACCCATTTTACTCTTAGCCCTAGTAGCTGATCTTTTATTTACCAGCGCGATGGCACTGTTTGGTCGACAGTCGACAAGATCAGGAGTGATTAACTGATGACGAATAACACTATGATCGAGCTACAGCAGGTTAGTAAACTCTATGAGCAAACTGCTGCGGTAGATGCAATCGACTTAACCATTAACAAGGGTGAATTTTGTGTCTTAGTCGGTACGTCTGGGTGTGGAAAATCGACTACGCTAAGAATGATCAATCGGTTAATTCCCCACTCGGCAGGAAAGATCCTCATAGAAGATCAGGAAATTAACTCCTTCAATGAACAAACACTTCGTCGTCGAATAGGCTACGCCATTCAGAATACCGGTTTATTCCCTCACTGGAGCGTAGAGCGCAACATAGGTACTGTCCCTAGATTGCTAAAGTGGCCAGAAAAACGAATTCAGGAACGGGTTGTTGAATTGCTCGAGTTACTCAACCTTCCCTATTCAGATTTTGCGCACAAATACCCTAGTGAACTTTCTGGTGGACAAGCGCAGCGTGTTGGCGTTGCGCGCGCTTTAGCAGGTGATCCTGACATACTGCTCATGGATGAGCCCTTTGGAGCACTAGACCCAATTACACGCGAATCTTTACAAAATGAGTTGCTAAGAATCCAGCAACAAATTCATAAAACTATTGTATTTGTTACTCATGATATGGATGAAGCCTTGAAACTGGCGAACCATATTGTGGTGATGGATCAAGGTAAGATCATACAGCAAGCTTCACCTTATGAACTGCTCTTAAATCCAGCGACTGCGTTCGTGTCTCAATTATTGGGCGGTGAGGATCGTGGTCTAAAGCAAGCCGGTTTAATGAAAGTTGGCGAACATATGTTTGCTGCGAAGAGTTCTAATATAAACAACATGGTTTTTAATAGCTTAGGTTTTGACATCTCCGCAACCGAACAACTAGCCAGTGTCAAAACACATGACAGCTTACGCTTTGCTTTATCTGTCATGCTATGGCATCAATGCGATATGTTGAAAGTGGAAGAAGAGCAACAACTTGTCGGTTACATTAGTCTACAACAGATTATGCAGGCTAGACCTCATGGGTAATCAGCAATCAATCGCTAGATTTTGGGGTGTTCCGCTGTTTTGGCTTTTCTGTCTAGTCATTGCAACCTTTAGCTTTCCCTACTTTGAAGAGCTTTTTAGACAAGTTGCACCTAATCAACGTCAAGTCATCTACACTCGGGATAGTTTTTTCGCATTACTGCTTAATCATCTTAGTTTGGTTGGTATTGCGGCGATTATCTCAATCTTGCTGGGTGTCAGTAGTGCCATTTTTGTGACACGTTCTTACGGAAAAGACTTCTTACCTTTGGTCAGTCAAATTGCCTCGATGGGCCAAACTTTTCCACCTATCGCAGTACTAGCACTATCGGTTCCGCTATTGGGCTTTGGGGCGCTACCAACCATTCTGGCTCTTTCTCTTTATGGTTTATTACCCATCGTACGCAACACGCTTGCAGGGATTCAGGGAGTTGACTCTGCGGTGATAGAGTCTGCACGTGGTATGGGAATGTCATCCTTTCAAGTGCTTCGACAAGTTGAACTTCCTTTGGCTAGCACCGTTATTCTGAGTGGTATACGTACTTCTGTGACCATCAATATTGCCACCGCCGCCATTGGATCAACCATTGGTGCCAGTACTCTCGGCGATCCCGTTATCTCAGGTCTGGTAAATGGCAACACCGCTTATGTGATTCAAGGTGCTATTTTGATCGGGTTGCTTGCTTTAAGCACTGATAGTCTGCTGGATAGATTACAGAACCGTCTTAGCACTAGAAGATGAAAAGTTGATTCTTAGCATAAATATTTCTCGAAGAGTCACAAAGCCTCAGTTAAAATCCTCTTTTTATTTACTGAGCGCGCACCATGCCAAAAGCTTCCGAAATCAAACGTGGCCATGTCGTTGAAATTAATGGTTCACTCTATATTGCTAACCAAGTCGATGTAAAAAGCCCCTCTGCTCGAGGTGCTGCGACTCTTTATAAAATACGTTTCAACCAAGTTCCCGGCGGACGTAAACATGAAGAAACCTTCGTCGGTGATGATCAAGTTAAAGATGTGCAGTTAGAACGTCGTAAAGTTTCTTACCTTTACAAAGAAGACGATCTTTACACCTTTATGGATCTTGAAGACTACAGCCAATACAGCATTAATGGCTCAGCTATTGAAGCACAACAGCCCTTCTTGATGGATGGTATGGAAGGTATCACTGCCCTACTGGTTGATGGCAATCTCATTACCATTGAGCTACCGGGTACGGTGGTCATGGAAGTGAAAGAAACGGTACCTAGTATGAAAGCCGCTAGCGCGACAGGTAGAACTAAACCAGCCATCATAACGACTGGATTAGAACTTCAAGTACCGGAATATATTGAAGCGGGTGAGAAAGTTAAGGTAAATACAGAAACTGGCAAGTTTTTGTCTCGCGCTTAATTTCTTCAATACATCCTCACACTCCGTTAATTATGTGTGAGGATGTGAACTGTATTATTTAGATACTTTTCGGATATTTAACAGATTTTCACGCAGATTTATCGGTAGAGTTTTTCTCCGATTCACTTTCCTCAGCTCGCTCATGAAGCACCTTCCATGCGTCATAGGTACTCATGTAAACAACACCTGACATCTCATCAAGGAAGTCAGTCTTTTTCAGGCGATCCATTACAGGCCCCTTCACTTCCGCTAAATGCATCTGAACACCCGAATCCTTTAAACGTTTATTGATGGTACGAAGACTATCCAGAGCAGAAGAATCAATTAAATTAACCGCCTGACAGGTCAACACTAAATGATTCAGCTTGGGTTGATTGATGACTATATCCATCACAACATCTTCTAAATAACGTGAGTTCGCAAAGTACAAACTTTCGTCAATTCGCAATAATGCAATACGATCATCCACTTCAACATCATAGCGCTCAACGTTACGGAAATGCTCTGTGTTAGGTAAACGACCAATCACGGCATAATGAGGACGACTGGTGCGGTATAAGTACAGCAATAAAGACAAGCCTACGCCAACCATAATACCCAGCTCCACGCCTTGAGTTAGGGTGATCAAAATGGTCGCCAGCATTGCAGCAAAATCACTTTTTGAATACACAAAGGTTTCGTGAACTGCCTTAAGATCTATCAAGGATAACACCGCAACAATAATGGTCGCGGCTAGCGTTGCTACAGGCAGATAGGCAATCAATGGCGTTAAAAATAAAGTCGCTATCAGAATACCAATAGCACTATATGCACCAGCCGCTGGTGTTGCTGCACCAGCATCAAAATTAACAATAGAACGTGAAAAGCCACCACTGACAGGCATACCACTGCTAAATGCAGAGCCTAAATTTGCAGCACCTAAACCGATCAGTTCTTGGTTAGGATCGATACGCTGGCGACGTTTTGCAGCAAGGGTTTGACCCACAGAGACAGATTCTACGAAACCAACAATACTAATCAGCACTGCTGCTAAAAATAGATCAGTCCATAACTGTGGTATTAACGGTGGCAAACTTAAAGGCGGTAGTCCAGTCGGAATAGTTCCGACGACTCTAACGCCCTGTTGATCTAACTGCCAATGCCAAGTAACAAAGGTTGTCAGTGCAACTGCTAATACAGGTGCAGCCTTACTCATCATATCTGCAGTATGAGGATTAAATCCCACTGAGGTTAAAAGATGACGCCCCCAAAAGCGATTAGCATAGAGAAATACCAGGGTGCCCAGACCTATAGCTAAAGTAATTAAATGCACTTCATTAAGACGACTGAGTAAGCCATACATCACTGAAATAAAGTTAACACCCTCAGCATCTAAACCGAGTAAATGCCTTGCTTGGCTGGCCGCAATAATTAAACCTGATGCGGTAATAAAGCCAGAAATAACGGGATGACTTAAAAAGTTAGCTAAAAATCCAAGCTTTACTAAACCCATAATCGTCAACATAAGGCCTGACATGAACGTCAACACAATTACGAGAGTTACGTATTCTGGACTACCTTGAATTGCAAGGTTTCCAGCGGCTGCAGCGGTCATCAAGGCTATGACGGCAACTGGACCCACCGCTAGGGTTCGACTTGTACCAAAGATGGCATATAAAAATAATGGCGCAATACTGGCATAGAGTCCTACTTCTGGTGGCAGCCCCGCAAGCATGGCATAAGCTAGAGATTGCGGTATTAACATGATGGTGACAATAACAGCAGCCAGCAAATCGCTGATCAGCGTTTCACGACCATATAAAGGTAACCACTGGAAGATAGGAAAGTATCGTTTGAAATCCATCTGCAAACCTTATTGAACGAAAGTCAAATAGTTTAGTTATAAGCATATAAACATGCGTACTAAAAAGATTTTAGCAGAGATGTCATGCAAAAGTTACATCTAGTATGAAATCGACTTAGTAAAAAATTTCAATTAAGGATTTGACACTTTTAAAAATACTGTATATAAATACATATACTGTATATATGACCAGTTAATGAGGTGTCATCATGTATCAAGCTCATACCGCAGTTGAATCCATTGTTCGTCAACCTGAGCAATTTTTACCTTTGCTTGCCGATGCGAGCCAGCAGTCGCGCTGGGTAACCTTGATAGATCCACCAGAGCGCCTTGATCAAAATGAACTAAAAAATGCTGGTATTGATCTTAAAAAACTTCGCATTGTTCATACTCGCAACCGCCATCAATGGTTAAAGACTCTCAGCACCTGTGTTTGCAATGGGCTAAACAGCCTTGTTGTAGCTTGGCCTGAGCCATCTGTTAGTCACGCTACTGTTAAAGCCCTAGGAGAAGCCTGCCAACATGGTAAGAGCTTTTGCTTGCTATTAGGTAATCGTCAGCCTGTACAGGTAGCGCTTAGATCAACTCAACCAGAAGAGCAGTTGCAACTCGCCTTATAACTCCATGACGCAATCGATCTGTATCTGTTAAAGTTGAGTATAGACTGCTAATAGATGACCTGATCGATAAAGGATGGAAATGTGACTGCTGATAAAACCCGCATAGCTTTGCCTACGCTATGGTTACTAGGTAAAACTGGAGCTGGAAAATCATCGTTGATTCGTCATATTACCGGTAATGAACGCATTACAATCGGCAATGGTTTTCGACCCTGCACTACCACATCTGAAGCCTATGACTATCCTGATAATAATCCTTGGGTGCGATTTTTAGATACACGAGGACTAGATGAGGCAAACTATGATCCAGAAGAGGATCTCAGTTATTGCCAAGCACAAAGTCATGCATTACTTATCTGCGCCCGAATCGATGATCCTGAACAAAGCACCTTAATTGAGGCTTTAAAGAGGATCAGAAAAAAGATTCCCACGAAATCAGTACTCGTTATTCATACTGCATCTGAACAGATTACCAATCTCTCTGAAAGGCAACGTGCTCATCAGTATCAGCTTCAACAAATCGAAGAGGCTTGGGGAGACTCTCTGCCTTACATTCTAATGGATTTAGCAAATTTCAACGCCCCTATTGGCGCTGAGTCATTACAGCAACAACTCATTGAACTGTTACCTGCAGCCGCTCATTTGAGTGAAAAATTACGCTTGAGAGAAGAAGAGCAGCTAACCTTCAATCAACATAAATCGCTTATCAAGCGCTATGCTACCGCAGCAGCGGCGACAGATACCTTACCGATTGTTGGTTTTATTACCGTTCCATCAATACAAGCCACTTTGTTGAATAAACTGGCTAAAGCTTATGAGTTGCAATGGAGCCGTAAAGACCTTTCCGCCTTTGTTGGAACACTAGGGACTGGTTTTGGCATACAGTACGCATCTCATTTAGGTCTTCGACAACTAGTTAAACTACTGCCAGTTTATGGACAAACACTAGGAAGCGCTGGCGCCGCAGCAGTTAGTTTTGCAACAACCTATGCGATTGGTCGTGTCGCTTGCTTATATCTTTACTATCAACGTCATCAAACACCACTTTCACCGGAAGAGTTGCAAAAGCAGTATCGACAAGCCTTTACCACCATACGATTGGAAAAGATTGATGAACAGAATCATTAACTCTCTTCGACTAGGTAAGCGCTTCACTAAGGATGGATTACCTTTATTGATGATCCTGCTCTGTATTCCTGTTGCCGTATTGATCATCTTTGGCTTTATTGCACTCTATCAACTGGGGTACATGCTTTACTTTGTGGTGTTATTGTCAGGAATCAGCTTAGTTTATTTTTTAGTGCTTCTTAGGCTTAAAAAAAGCATGAAAGCACAGGTGAAAGAATCCGTCAGTCACGATCAAGAAAGTAATTCAGCTGAAGGACTGGTTGATCCGAACACTGATTGGAGTGAGTTTGATTTGCAGGTTTGGCATGAGCTTAATAGCACCATGGATCAATTACTTCAGCAGCAAGACTCATGGGAAATTTTAAGAGAGCATGCCTTAGCCTTGGTCAGTGCAACTGCACGCCACTATAGACCTAACAAAGCCAATGGCGAGCTAGCCATCACCTTGCCAGAACTTTTAGCCATGACTGAAGAGGTAAGCCGGCGCTATCATCGTATTATTCTGGAACACCTACCCTTTGCAGAACAGATTCACATCTCACGATTAAAGCAGATTTATCAATATCGTGACAAAACAGAACAGATAGAGCAGATCTGGCAAGCCTACCGAGCTTTTAGACTTTTTACTCCAACAGGGATTATCGCGGAAATACGTTCACAAATTACGGGTCATCTGCTTGATGAAGTGAAGGAAGAATTAAAACTTAATTTGAAAAAAGCGTTTCTTCAAGAAGTTGTCAGTGTAGCTATTGATCTATATTCAGGCAGGTTTCAGCATCCTTTCGATATTGAAGAAAAAAATGAAACTGTAGAAAATGAATTACCACCTTTACGCATCTGTCTGATTGGACAGCTTAATTCTGGTAAATCTACTCTCACAAATCTATTACTTAAAGAAATAAGAGCAGAGTCCAGCCCCATTCCCTCAACTGACGAAAAACACGTTTATCAACTGGATACCGATGGACAGTCCTTAATACATTTAGTTGATTTACCCGGATTTGACGCGACTGAGTCAACACAAAAACTGCTGCTAAAAGAAGTCAGCGAAGCTGATATGGTGATATGGCTGTTAAAAGCCAATCAGCCTGCACGAGCGTTAGATACTGAGTTTAAAGAGGCGTACGACGGTTTTTTCAATAAAGCTGAAATGCGTTCTAGAAAGCGGCCAGCACTGATCGGTGTGTTAACCCATATAGATCAGCTGCCGCGTCTTAAAGAATGGCAACCGCCCTATTCATTAGATTCTAAATTAAATGAGGGCCCTAAAGCGCTTGCAGAGCAACAACTAAAAGATGCACTAGAATATAATCAGTCACTGTTAAAGATAGAAACACTTGTTCCCCTATGCTCGGCACCAGACAAATCTAACTGGGGATTAGATCAGTTTTTAACAGAACTAGACAATCGCTATCAAGATGCGCGTCAAACACAGCTAAATCGCTTAAAACTGAGTCGATCTAAGCAAATTTCATTCAGTAAAGAGTTTCGCCGAATTTACAGAATTGGAGACTCCTTGTTTCAACGCTGGCGCACAGGTTCAAAAGATAAAGGCAATTAAAATATAATTTTAACTGCCATCTAGTCACTTTAACCTAGCTGACTTACTTCCAGTAAAGATCTTCTAGTACAAATGAAGGTATAAAACTATTTTCCCATATACCCTGTAGATTACGATGCATGAAGTTTCGTTCAGGCCGCATAAACAAGAATACATTGACCGCATCTTCAGCTAACTGACGTTGAGCTTCACCTAGGTAGTGATGAAACGCTTCTTCTGTTTTGGCTTTTAAGACCTTAGACCAGATCTCTTTAAACTGCTCATTATCATAATTAAAGTAGTAATCGTCTCGAGCATAGATATTGATATCCATAGGTTCAACATGAAGAATAAGTGTTAATGCGTAATCATGTTGATTAAATACTCTTTCCATCCATTGACGCCAATCTACCTGCTCTAATTCAACACGAAAGCCCATAGCTTCGAGATTATCAGCAATGATCAACCCACCGTAACGTCCGTAATCGGTTGGTGGAAGCGTTAAACGAACTTCGTAGCCATCTTCAATACCCGCTTCTTTTAATAGTGCTCTTGCCTTCTCTAAATCAAAAGGATACCGGTCTGCTAAATCGACATAGGCAGCGTGTCTTGGTGAGAAATGACTTCCGATAAGCTCAGGATCTAATTGAGAACCATAAAGGTTGCTGAGTTCTTCACGATCAATTCCATGAGCCAGCGCACGTCGAACTCGAATATCGTCAAAGGGAGGCAGAGAGTTATTAATAGCTAATAGCATTTTACTTTCTAGATTTCGCGGGATCATTCGATAATCGGGATGAATGATAAAGCGGTTAGTCACTCGCGTAACGCCGAGCAAGCCATCAATTAAACCTTCAGCAAGCAAGCTTTCGGTACCCACGGATGTTTGCATAAACAGAAATTCGGCTTGACGAATTGCAGGCTTTGAACCCCAATAACGATCATTTTGTTCAAGAACGACAGAACGCTCAGGTATCCACTCTACAAACCGGAAAGGTCCAGTACCAATGGGGTGTGTTGCATTTTTTGAAGATGAGTCAGGATGAACCATCACTGCTGCTGGTAAGGCTAAACTGTAGGGTAAAAAGGCATCAGGTTGATGTAGCTTAATAATCAGAAGGTGATGACTGTCAGTTTCAACACTGGCAATACTCTCAAAAAGTTTTCGTTGAGGGTTTTTTGAATCAGGCGCGATGATTCGATCAATAGAATACTTTGCCACACTGGCATTGAACGGGTTATTGTCGTGAAAGCGCACAGCTCTTCTTAACGAAAATCGATAGGTTAACCCATCATCGGAAACTTCCCATTGGCTGACAAGCCTAGGTTGTAACTCACCGTCACCATTGATAATAAACAAACCTTCAAAAACATTGCCATAAGTGATCTCACCCGCTGATGCTGCTGGTGTTAAGGTTGGATCCAGCATAGGTGGTTCAAGATGAATACCTAGACGTACTGTATCTTTCGCCAATGCCGGAATACTGATCATGAAAGTAAAGGCAAACAGAACTATCAACTTAAACAGTTTCATCATCACTATCCTCTTCCATATTGACTGCTGATACAGGCTCTAAAGATGTACAGACAAGATTTCTTCCTAATGATTTAGCGTCATAAAGCGCTTCATCAGCTGCAAGCAAAGCATGATCGAGTAAAAGCTGAATTTTCTCATCGGAGCTCTCAATAGGTAATGGCATATCTTCCACGATAGAAATACCAAAACTACAGGTTAACCAGATAACTGGCTGCCCCGTTATTTCAATAGGCGTAGACTCAATCTTTACTCGAATTTTTTCAAATACTTTGAAAGCATCTTCCAGAGTTGCCACACTGAAAATAGCAGCGAATTCCTCACCACCAAAGCGAGCTAAAATGTCTGTTTCCCGTAGTCCTTTTGTTAAGGTATTTGCCAGAGATTGCAATGCAACGTCACCAACGGCATGGCCTCGTTGATCATTCACTTCTTTAAAATGATCAATATCACACAACGCAACACATACAGGTAAATGGGTTTGACGCAATAGTCGTTTTGCAGCTGCATAAAAATGACGTCGATTAGCTAAACCAGTCAAAGAATCATGTTCCGCTAGAAAAGACAGCTCTTGATTAACATTGAGCATATGCTCTTCCTGCTGCTGTATTCTCTCAATGAAGCTAACCACTGTCTGAGAAAGCTTAGCGATCTCATCTTTACCTTGTCGTTCAAAATCATTGATATTAACAGGAGATCGCTCTACGGCACGCTGCATGCGTAAAATACGTCGAACAACGGTCATATCAAAATAAACACCCGCAATAAGTGCGAAAACAACAATAAATACAGCTAGGGCTATAAGATTTTGTTGATGCTCACGAATCTGCTGCTGAATCTCTTGGCTTTGGGAGTTAATCTGTAAACGAACGCGAGCAGCTAAATAACCCATCAACACAGACATTTCGCCTGCCAGCTCTCGATTCTGAAGTGACACATCACTTAAGTGCTCTAACTCGCTTGCACCCAGATTTCCGTTAATGCGCTCTCGTACGAGATGGTTCAGAATACGAATATTGAGATCTAGCTCATACTGAACCTCTCGAACACGATCCAGCATCTGTTCGTCGATGTGCCTAGTTGAAAGATCTGAAGTCATTTGTCGCACCCAGGTTGTGCGATCATTTAGTTCGATGAGAGCTCTGCGACGATCATTTTGAGTTTCTGCATTAGATAACATCAAACCCAAGCTGATTAATGACTCCGCCTGTTGAACGATACGAACAGAGTTCATTAGGCTTTCCATTTCAACTTGGCTGAGCTGTTCTACCATTTGATGAAGACGCTCAAAAGCTCTTGCTGTAAATGCAGTAGCGCCTACCACCAATAAGGCGATAAGAAAGGTGACGCCCAAGGTTTTTGCATTTAAACCAAGCCGATAGCCTTTTGCACCCATTTACATATCCATGTTTAACATAAATTCACAAACTATTGTTTTAATTATTTTAAATCTACATCAATGAGTTTTAATGATGCTAGATCGTTTATACACTATTGTGCTATTTCGGACAAGAAAGCTATGAAATGCTTTGATAAGAAGTCTAGAGTCAAATACGGTAAGTGCAGGAAATCATGGAGAAAAAGCGAACAGAAACTCAGAAAGATTTTTTCATCTGAAGATTTTTTTAGATTATGATTTTAAAGCACAAATGGTGCCCCGAACCGGACTCGAACCGGTACAGCCTTTCAGCCGAGG
>REDB01000002.1 GCA_007693685.1 Oceanospirillales bacterium | reverse complement strand
TGGCTCGCATCTGGTAGCTGTCCAGTAATTTTCGATAACAGCGACTTGTGTATTGGGAGCCACGATCACTGTGAAACACAAGCCCTGATGGCGGTTTTCTCAGGTTAAAGGCTTTTATCAATGCCTTGCTAACGAGATCCGCAGTCATCCGTTTATCAATGTGCCAACCAACGATTCGGCGTGAATATAAGTCCATTACGACCGCTAAATACATCCAGCCTTCACCGGTGCGGCAGTATGTGACATCACCTGCCCATACTTGATTCGGCCCCGTAGGATTAAAGTTTTGGTTCAATAGATTATCTGCAACCGAATCACTCAGTTTACGCTTTGTGGTGACCTTATAAGCCACGCGCTGACGCACAACAAGCTTCATTTGAGCCATGAGCTTTCGAACTCGATAGCGACCAATTTGAAAGCCTTCTTCACGAAGTTTCTTCATCATCTCTCGACTACCTAAGCTTAAGCGGCTGCGTTTGAACAATCCTTTCATTCGCCGTCTGAGTGTTAACTCCTCGGCACCAATTAGTTTGCCAGGGCGCTTGAGCCAGTCGTAATAAGCGGATTTGCTGACACCCATAACTTTGCAAAGCATCGTGACTGGGTAATCAGCTGACTCGGCTAAGATGAAATCAAACTTTACTTCATTTCTTTCGCGAAGAAGGCTGAAGCCTTCCTAAGAAACACACTCAGTTTTCGGGCGAAGCTCCATACCAAACTCCTCAGCACGTCGTTTTAAATTTTTCATTACTCGATCACGATACTGCTGCTCATAGTGATCAGCACCTGGATCTTTGTACTGCATGCCATATCGCATGGCATTGTAAAAAAGAATCGCTATCTTTCTGGCAGTTGCAGTTACCGCTTTTGCTTTACCAATACGTGCTGATAATCGTCTATAAAAAGCACCTAGTGCAGTTGAAGAGCGACCTACCGTCGTTGCTGCCAATCTCAAATGAGCTACGATTCGATTATTGCTTTTACGAGAATGTGATGAGAGCTTTTTTCCACCACTGATTTTCGAACCAGGGCAGAGTGTTAGCCAAGAAGTAAAGTGCTTAGCCGTTGTCCATCGTGACATATCCGTTCCACACTCTGAAATCATACGTAGCGCTAAATAAGGTCCTAGCCCATGAATTTGAGTAAGATCAGCTCCTATTAAATTATAGAGTGCGCTACGAACATCAAAATTTAATTGATTAGGCTGCTTAGTCCGATGTTTAGGTTTAGGGATCGGCTCTAAAGGCTTTTCGACACCGTTCGATAATTTGGCAAGCACTGCTTCGATCTCAAGATCACACTCTTTAATCTGCACTTGATAGGCATCGTACATGACAAGTGCCTGCCTTAAAGCAAACACCTGTTCTAGTTGATAATTACCTATCAAGGCCTCTTCGATCGTTTTCTGAGTCGATTTGCATCGCGTGTCACGATAAGTTGACAGAACTGCAGGGTTACGTTCACCCTTTGCAATGGCGCGAATGATTCGCATACCTGTGACTCCTGTGATATCGGCTACCACAAGGTTAAGCTGAATATTCATAAAGGTGAGCGCTTTTTGCATATGCTGAATATGTGCTGCAGCATAGTCCGTTAGTCTTTCCCGAACACGTAAGTAACTTCTTAACTCGACAACCAATGCAGTAGGACGGAAGCTGGCTTTTAATAAGCCACAAGCATGTAAGCGCTGAATCCATTGTGCATCATTTACATCCGTCTTGCGTCCGGGAACGGATCGAGTATCTCGAGCATTAGACAAAACAACCTCAAGACCATACTCTTCAAGAATTTCGTATACAGGAACCCAATAGATACCCGTTGATTCCATCGCAACAGTCGTAATACCTTTAGTGACTAGCCAAGAAGCCATTTCATGCAAACCTGAGGTAAATGCTTTAAATGTCCTGACGGGCTCATCACTTTTATCCGGTGCAATAGCTACAACATGAAAACTAGCGCCAATATCTATACCTGCAGAATTAGGGTTAATAACAGGTAGTGATTGAGAACGTTTAGATTGCTTTTTCATAGTACACCTCATCTACTAAACGTCCGGATGGGGCACGGATAAAATCACATTCCTAAACGGGGTCTATAAAGCCACCAACATCGGGTCCGCTGCTCCCCTAGGTCAGGTTTTTTGACGGGATCATTTATCTCCAAAAGGCAAACGACCATTTCCGGAACTCTGAAAGTATAGCAAGTGTTTCTAATCAGATGGGGGTAAGCGCGCTATGTAGGCTGTTTTTTAATATCTCCTTTTCCATCAGTAGATTACGATTTTCTTTGCGTAGCCTGATAAGTTCATCTCGCTCAGATTCGGAAAGCTGATGACCTGCTTGCTTAGCCTCAAACTTCTCTTTCCAGCGGTAGAGCATATTAGGATTGATACCTAATGCTTTAGCCGCTTCGGGTACTGAGTAACCCTGATCATTCACTAACGATACAGCCTCTTCTTTAAACTCAGTTGAGTACTGTCTGTAGGTTCGTTTCTGACTCATAATGACACCTCAATAGCTGACTGATATTGTCGCTAATTAAAGTGTCCGGATCTATTAGACCAGTTCA
>REDB01000003.1 GCA_007693685.1 Oceanospirillales bacterium | reverse complement strand
TGATTTTTCATCTTATTCGGAGGCTCGTGATGAATACGGTTTCGCTCAACGACGATAACGTGGCGAGTTAATCATTTTTAGCAACCGTATACACAGCTGTGGGTCTTGAGCTAGCAAATTCTCTAACGCATCGTAGTCTAATTCTTTTTTTTGCAATTCAGATAGTAGTTGCAACTGTGCGCCATCATTACCGCCACGCTTTATCGCCGTAGAGTGATCAATCACAGGCTTAGCGTAAAAATAGCCTTGAAATAGCGTAAAGCCCAGCGCTTTACACTTCTCAAAGATATCGTGATCTTCGACGCGCTCGGCAAGTAATGTTAGACCTTTCTCTTTGTAGATTTGCAAATCTTCAGGTGTGGGCAAACTATGCAGAATATCCAATTTGATAATATCTGCTAGATCCAATAAAGGAAGCGTTTTTTCAGTTAACACGAAATCATCGAGTGCTAACTTATAACCTAACGATTTAATAAGCTGCAAAGCATCAATCACTTCCTGATCGCCTTCAACATCTTCTAGCACTTCAATAACCACTTGATCGGTATCAGGAGGAAGCAAGTCTGGATTTAATAACCAATCTCTTGGAGCGTTAAAGAAGAGTTTTCGATCACCACATAATGCCTGTATACCAGTTTCATAAAAAGCAACATTACAGACACGAGCTGTTGCTTGAATTGGGTCATGAATGATAGCTGAAACAGCATTAATACTGGAGCGATAGAGCAACTCATCTGCGACGTGGCGCAAATTCAGATCACAAATAGGTTGCAACGCTAGACAATAACTATGCCCAGATGAATCATTCAATGTTGACACGATTTCGACCTTCCTGTTTGGCGGAATACATAGCCTTATCAGCACGAGCAAAAATACTGCTAGTAGAGTCCTCTTTTTCTACTTGAGTAACGCCAAATGACATAGTAATTTTTACTGGATTACTTTGAAAGTTAAAAGGGCTTTTCTCAATTACTTGACGAACTTTTTCTGCAGCGACTTTTGCTTCCTCTGCATCTGTTGATGGCATAATTATAACAAACTCTTCACCACCAAATCTCGCAATAAAATCAACACTTCTCAATTGATTAATTAAAATACGTGCCATCAGACGTAAAACCTTATCGCCCGCCAAATGACCATATTCATCATTAACTCGTTTAAAATAGTCTATATCAGCCACACATAGAGAAAATATGGTGCCATAGCGGTTAAAGCGCGATAGCTCTTCATTAAACCGTTGATCATACGCTAAACGGTTTGGCAGCCCTGTCAAAGGATCGGTTCTAGACTTCACATGAGCATCTTCAGCACTTTGACGCAGTTGAGCACTTTGCTGCTCCATCGAATCTAGACGATTCATTAACGCTTTCTTTTCTGCTTGCAATGACTCGATCCGTTTTTGCTCCGATGCTTTATGATGATTCATTGCTTTGATGATACTAACAAGCTGCACATTCACAGCTTTTTTTAGCTCATCGATATCTTGGCTTTGCTGAACCTTATGATGAATGACTTGAACATCAGTTCGAACAGTTTGATCAAGCAAGTTATTGCGTTTTCGTTGTTGTAGCTCAACCTCTTCTTGCGTATCAAAAAACTCTCTTAAAAAAGCCAATTGCTCATTCAAACCTGAAAGATAAGCTTGTATGTCAGCATCTGTACCACTACCACTTAAACGAGCTAACTCTGTAGCTTCTTTTAAACATTCATCTAAATCATCTGCTGAATGACTTCGTTCTAAACGCTGGATAAGCGCTGAAGCTCTTGAAATATACTCAGCAGGAATACTGAGTCGTTGGACTAGTTCTAACAAACCACTGGCCAAACGTGCATTAGCAACATCATCATGATCTGAAAGATCGTCTTGTTCGTTTTGTTTTGTTTTGTTTTGTATGTTTTTTTGAATCTCTAAAAGCTGTGAAATCATTTCCGGTAGTGCATGAGAGCTTTCTGCATGCTTTATCATCTGTTCACTGACATCATCTAAAGCATCTAAAAACTGCCGTTGGCTATCCTGTGCCTGTAATTCTTTCAACCAAACACGAAGTTGTTGCATGATCTGTTGTGACGTTTTGACCCGAAGAGCATCTAAGCCACGGATCTGCTTTTCGATCTGCTTTAGGTATTTAGATACTCTGTTCAGTTCATTATTACTTATATCATTGGTCAGATCCGACATTAAACGATCAAGCTGAGGGTTTTGACCATTAGTCGCTAAACTTAACTGAACAGCGAAATCATGGACCTGTTCAAGCAACAGGCTGCGACTCTTCTCACACACCTCTAGCTCGCGTGCTACATCACGATATTTGTTACGCCAGTTGTTTTCATCGCTCATCTAATCAGTCCAATCGGTTTGATGGTGATTGAATCAATAATAATACTTGTATTAAGATCATTATGAACCTCTAAAATAGCAGTATTATCTGTGCTGGTATAGGTTGTAAAGTCACCATCAGCTGAACTCATTGTCCAATCATGGGAATGTTGAACCGCATAATGGTCATTAAATGCCAAAGAGAATTTACAGCAAGTCCGCAAACGGATGATTGTCCGCTTCTAAAGACTCATGGA
>REDB01000130.1 GCA_007693685.1 Oceanospirillales bacterium | reverse complement strand
TCAGTGCAAGACGACGCACAACTTCTTCAAGGTGGTTAAACTCTGTTTTTTCAGTCCGCAAAAATTTGCGTCGCGCAGGAGTATTGAAAAAAAGATCTCGAACTTCGACTGAGGTGCCGGTTGGATGAGCAGCCGGTGATAAGCTAGGTTCCATATCACGCCCTTCAACCGCTACGGCCCAGGCTTCTGTTTGCTCTGCCGTTCTAGATGTTAAGGTTAGTCGGGAGACTGAACTGATACTCGCTAAGGCTTCTCCACGAAAACCAAGACTCAGAACCGCCTCAAGATCTTCTAAGGCGGTTATTTTGGAAGTGGCATGGCGACTGAGTGCTAAAGGAAGCTGGTCTTTATTAATACCAACGCCATCATCTCTAATACGAATAAGGCGAACACCACCCTGCTCTACTTCCAGTGAGACAGAGCGCGCACCTGCATCAAGACTGTTTTCTAATAACTCTTTAACGACTGAAGCAGGACGCTCAACCACCTCACCAGCCGCTATCTGGTTTGCCAGTTGCGGAGATAACAATCTGATAGGGTTAAACTTTACACTCTCTTTTGTTTGCATTATCCAGCAGGAATCCTTAAGACCTGACCGACTCTAATCTGATCTCCATTAATTTGATTAGCAGCACGTAATGCCGATACTGATACACCATTTCTGACGGCAATCACAGACAAAGTATCTCCCGGCTGCACTCGATGAGTTCGGTTTCCACCCGCCACTGCACCACCTTGAGTTTTTCGCCAAGCTATCCAAGTCATATCAGGCGGTTTCTGCCAAAAATAGTCCTGAATACCTTGCATAATAGCCTTTGCCATCCGTTGCTGATAAGCCGAGGTGCGTAACTGAGCTTCTTCTTGAGGATTGGTGATAAATCCTGTTTCAATAAGAATAGAAGGCACATCAGGAGCACGTAGCACAGCAAAATTTGCCATTTCAACATTTGGCTTATGCATGCGAGCAAACTGACCAATATTACTATGAATAATATGCGCCACCTCACGACTACCGGTTCTACTTGCCGTCATAGACATATCCAAGAGAACACTCGCCAAGACTTCATCTTTGTCTTCAAGGCTTACGTTACCGACGCCGCCAATTAAATCGGAACTATTTTCACGACTGGCCAGCCATCGACCCATTTCACTACTAGCACCACGCTCAGATAATACCCATACCGAAGCACCTCGAGCTGTCGGTGCTTTCCATCCATCCGCATGAATGGAGACAAAAAGATCAGCATTTGCCTGACGCGCTCTGAGTACACGGTTTCTAAGACTGACAAAATAATCACCGTTACGGATCATCACCGCTTGGTAACCCTGTTCAGCATCAATCAATCTTTTCAACTCTCGTGCAATCGCTAGCACAACATCTTTTTCACGAGTACCGTTAGGTCCGACTGCGCCTGGATCTTCTCCGCCATGACCAGCATCAATGGCAATAACGATATCTCGCAAATTTCCTTTTCCATTGGCTGGAGGTGTTGCTACAGCAACTGGAGTCGACACTTCAGAAGTTGTTGTTGCAGCTGTTGTATTCACGGGCGTTGCAGCAGGAGTTGCTGAAGCAGCTTGAGCAGCAACGGCATTCGAAGGAGTTTCAAGATCTATAACCAAACGATGACCGAATTGATCATTGGGTGGCAAATCAAAACTCTTAGGTTTTACGTGAGATTTTAAATCTAACACGATACGCAGCGTGCCATCACTATGGCTGTGTCTGATACTAGAAACAGGGCTATCGGCAAGCGCCAAATGATCAAATTCTGTTTTTAGTTGAGCGTTGCGTACATCGATAACAACACGATCAGGGCTTTCGAGCATAAAGATACGATGCTCTACAGGGGCACTAATATCAAAGACTAAGCGTGTATTATCAGGAGCTAACCAAGCACGCACATTCTGTACATCGACATTTGCCATAGCAAACCCTGGCACTAGAGATACCATAAGCAGGATTACAAATATGACGATTGTGCGAGTATTTACTTTCACAATGTGCGCTTACCCATTCAATTTGTTTACTATTCTATCGGCAATGATACACCCTTTTTGAGTGTTTTTTGACCATTTTATCTCTCTTCCTTGATTTTTTTCACTCAAGGAGAGCTCTAAATCAGCAACAGGTAACATTCCCTGTCCTTTTTCCGGCCACTCAATTAAGCACAAGGAAGTTTCATCAAAATAATCACGAATACCTAAAAACTCTAACTCTTCAGGATCTCCTAAGCGATAAAGGTCGAAATGATAGACGTTTGTGGTATCAAATTCATAAGGCTCAACTAGGGTATAGGTCGGACTCTTAACCGCACCTTTATGCCCCCAGAAACTCATCACACCGCGACATAAGGTTGTTTTTCCCATACCCAGATTACCTTTGAGAAAAACCACAGCTCCTTCTACACCAACAGCTTCAGCTAGAGTTCGACCAAACTGAACCGTTGCTTGATCATCAGCTAAAAAAAACGAATTACTCAACGACAGACTCCTCTTTAGCATTCAACACCCGTGGTAATTTTGTAATTAAATCTGTTGCTAGCAGCCCTCTTTCCCCTTGGCTAGCGGCACACAAATCAGCCGCTTGGGCATGAGCAAACACCCCCAAACGGGCAGCATCAACAGGCTTCAAACCTTGCGCCATTAGCGCTCCGATAATCCCTGATAACACATCACCCATACCACCACTGGCCATCCCTGGATTCCCATCACTGCATAGATGAATGACGTCACCATCGAATGTCAGTGTTCCTGCACCCTTGAGCACCACTACACCACCATAACGTTGCTGCAACGCCCTCACTGCGGCAAAACGATCTTGCTGAACCTCTGCAATGTCCCAGCCCAACAACGCAGCCGCCTCACCTGGATGAGGCGTTATAACACGTTTGGAATGAGCTGTTGAATTGTGCTTAAGATAAGCTAGTGCATCAGCGTCAAGCACCTGTGGCAAATGACTATTCAAGACCTGCTGCATCACCATATCGCTCCAGGCGGTATTACCAAGCCCAGGACCAGCAACAACCACTGTCGCCTTTGCCATCATTGTTGCTAAAGCATGGCTGTTAAGGATTCCTTGAACCATGATCTCAGGTTGTCGACACAAGGCAGCAGTCACATGCTCTGGAAGCGTTGCTAAGGAGGTTAATCCTGCACCACTTCTTGCAGCACTCTGAGCTGCCATCAATGCAGCACCACCCAACCCTGAACCACCACCGACAACTAGAAGGTGACCATAAACACCCTTGTGAGAAGAGCGCATTCGTTTTGGCAACAGCTCAATCAGATCTTGCTGCTCCGTCCGAAAAACACTGACCGGAACTCGCTCGTAGAGTTCATCCGGAACACGTAAATTATCAAATAAAACCTGACCTGAATAATCAACGCCAGCATGCGTCAGCAATCCTTGTTTAACTCCAATAAAGGTCAGGGTGAAATCAGCCTTAACAGCAACACCCATTACCTCTCCTGTATCGCTGCATAGTCCTGATGGAATATCCACGGCTACCACAGGTCTGTGCTGCTGATTCAGTTTAATGATCGCATCTCGAACATCACACCTAACGTCACCTGTTAATCCCGTGCCAAGCATCGCATCAACAACAACATCTCCTTGCATTTCAATATGCGACTGCCAAGCCTGCCAACTTACACCTAAGCTCTCTGCCCAACGACATGCTTCTAGAGCCTCACCAGTCAGCTGATCTTCAAAAGGGGCGTGTCCAAAGGTTAAAACTTGAACCTGAATCCCTTGTTGTTGAGCAAGACCTGCTACTATTAATCCATCCCCGCCATTATTACCTGTGCCACACAAAATCGTAATGCTGCGAACATCTGGCCATTGACGCATGATCAAGGCAAAAAGGGCATGACCTGCGCGCTGCATCAACCGAAAACCCGGTATGCCAAAAACTTCTGTAGCTAACGCATCTAGAGCACGGGTTTGTTCAGCCGTGTATACTGTGGCTGGCAGTGTGGTTCGAGTCATCATGCGGCTTTCTCCTTAACCTTTGATAGCTATTCTGGCATGCACAACGAACAGAGCAAGCAAAATCATCCTCTCGCAGGAACAATTGAAATTCAGCGCCTAGCTGAGTCGATAAAACACTGGGCCAGAGAACTGGGGTTTGCCCAATGTGGCATTACTGGAACAGACCTGTCTGCAGAAGCTAAGCCGCTGGATGAATGGCTAAAAACGGGAATGCAAGGTGAGATGGCATGGTTTAATGAGCATCGTGACAAGCGACTGAATGCTACGCTGCTTCACCCTAATACTCAGCGTATTATCAGTGTGCGTATGGATTACCTTCCCGCAGATGTAGAAACCTTATCCATACTGGACAACCCTAACAAAGCCTATATCGCACGTTATACGCTAGGTAGGGATTACCATAAACTGATGCGCAAGCGACTTAAGCAACTCGGACAAAGAATTGAGCAGCATCTTCAAGAAGAGGTTATCTTCCGACCTTTTGTCGATAGCGCTCCCGTACTCGAACGTCCTATAGCGCGGAACGCTGGCTTAGGCTGGGTAGGTAAACACACGCTATTACTAAATCGGGAGGCTGGCTCGTGGTTCTTTTTGGGCGAACTGTTTATTAATTTACCCTTGCCCGAAGACCCGCCTGAAGAAAAAGGCCATTGCGGTAAATGCACCTCTTGTCTAGATGTATGCCCAACACAGGCTTTTCCTAAACCCTATGTGTTAGATGCGCGCCGCTGTATTTCCTATTTGACCATTGAGCACAAGGGTTCTATTCCTGAAGAGTTTCGCAAACCTATGGGTAACCGCATTTTTGGTTGCGATGACTGCCAACTTTTTTGCCCTTGGAATCGATTTGCTCAGCACAGTCAGGAAGATGACTTTAAACCACGTCACCAACTTGATAACGTTGATCTAATCACTCTTTTTCAATGGGATGAAAACACATTTCTAAAAAGAACCGAAGGATCTGCTATCCGTCGAACGGGTTACGATGGCTGGCAACGCAATATCGCAATCGCTTTAGGTAATAGTGATGGGGGTCAAAAGGTTATCGATGCTTTGAAAGCTAGACTTCAAGACCCAGACTGTTCAGCTCTACTCGCTGAACATATCCACTGGGCTCTGACACAACTTACAAACGAAACAGATGACGGCGATAATGACGCAACTCTTCAATAGAATCTCGAATATCATCCAACGCCAAATGCGCACCCTTCTTTTTGAATCCGTTCATAATCGATGGTTTCCAACGTTTAGCCAGTTCTTTAATAGTACTGACATCAATATTTCGATAGTGAAAATGCGCTTCAAGTTCGGGCATATATTTCACTAAGAAACGTCGATCCTGACCTATGCTATTTCCACACATAGGTGAAACACCTTTATCAGTGTATTGACGCATAAAGGTCAACATGATTTTTTCAGCTTCTGCTTCTGTGGTTCGACTCTCACGAACTCTGGCAGTCAAGCCTGACTGACCATGCTGCTTAGTACACCACTCATCCATCTGCGCCAATAATGAGTCTGGTTGATGTACTGTAATCACAGGACTCTCTGCTAGGGGATTTAAATCAGCATCAGTCACGATAGCAGCCATTTCAATAATTCGATCTTTCTCAGGATCAAGACCTGTCATCTCCAGATCTATCCATAACAGTGCACTTTCGCGCGGCATCAACCTCTCTCCCCATCTCAAGACATGAAAGTCTGACTGTATTAATTTCTGTCTATAGAGTACCTTATTGACACAGAAGAACGAAGCCTAACAACACTCAGCTTCTATAGCCTTGATTACAGGAATGTCCAATCACCAATGAGCAAACGTAAAGTAACGCGTCGCCAGTCATGGCGTATCGATAAAATCCAGGAGGAACGCGCAAATCGTGCACTAAAACGTGACTCGCAAATTGAAAAACAACTATCTGGTGGTGAACTAGGACCTGAACAACAGGGACTCATTATTTCTCACTATGGTAAGCAAGTTGATGTTGAAGCCTTAGCAGGAAGCCAGCAAGGCGAGATAGTTCGATGTCATTTACGCACACACTTGGGGCAGTTAGTCACTGGTGATCAAGTTGTTTGGTGTCGTTCACCTGATGGCGGTGTTGTGGTTGCAGTCAACCCTCGCAAAAGCCAACTACAACGACCCAATAACCATGGTGAGCTAAAACCCGTTGCGGCTAATATCGATCAAATTATTATTACCCTAGCACCTGAACCCAGAGCTCATGCCAATTTAATTGATCGCTACCTTATTGCTTGCGAGCGTTCTGAAATCGAACCCATCTTATTACTGAATAAAACCGATCTGATTAACGATGAAAACTCTCAATGGCTGATGCCAATGCTAGAGATCTATCAGAATATTGGTTACAAAATTATTCACACGTCTGCAGGTCGTGATGAAACCTTAGATCAACTTAAGGCTCAGTTAAATAATCGAATCAGCGTCTTTGTGGGTCAATCGGGTGTAGGTAAGTCGTCACTGATCAATGCTCTATTACCAGGCATAGATCTCAAAGTCGGTGAACTTTCTGAACAAAGTGGTAAAGGTCGACACACCACCACAACTGCTCGTTTATTCCACATGCCTGATGGTGGTGATCTTATCGACTCACCGGGAATACGAGAGTTTGGTTTATGGCACATGGATGAAGCGCAGGTGTTAGACGGATTTATAGAGTTTAGACCCTTTATTGGTCACTGCCGTTTCAGAGACTGTAAGCACCTTCAAGAGCCAGGCTGTGCACTATTACAGGCAGTAGAAAAGGGTGAAATCACGGAACAACGTTTTCGTAGTTACCGCATGATTCTTAACTCTATGCAGGAAACGCTGTAAACTTAACTTATCTCTGGCCAGTCGAGTTAACCGGATGTCTCGTAAATCGCAATCACCGACCAATTTAGATGAGTGGCTCGACTTCTTTATTGATAAGCCTTTACCGGTTAGAGCAAGTACGCTTGTTCGATTGCGCAAAACCATTGACTCTCCCAGCAGCAACCTTCTTAGTCTTGCGCCCATTATTCGTTCTGATCCTATGATGGTGTTTCAAGTTACCAGAGCTGCGCAGGCGTTATTGACACCTAAAGGAACGCGAGTCGCTAGCATCGACCATGCAGTCCAATCTCTGGGTTTCGACAAAATTGAAGAACTACTAAAAAACTTACAGGGGTTTAAATTAAACCCGCTGAGTACCGTACATACGATGTTTATGCGCGCAGTTGCTGACAGTCACCATGCATCTACTCAAGCAGCCGAATTTGCTCGACTTAAGCATCTAGCACAAGCCGAAGAGATTAAACTAGCGGCACTTCTTTACGGTTGCGTTCATTGGTTTGCTTGGCTTTATGCACCTCTTCACAAAGAGGCCTATCAACGCAAAGTTATTATTGAAGGCATTGATGTTGCTTTAGCAGAATATGATGTTTTTGGTTGCACACTTCAGTCAGTCGGCCATCACTTAGCAAAACACTTGAACCTACCAGAGTTAACAGTCACCGCACTGAGTCATGACACTTCACCCTCTTCTGACCTTCTGGGTAAATTACATATGAAGGCGATGGGGGATCCTCGCCTTGAGGGTGAAGCACTTAGAGAAATTAACCACTTTTTCCAACAGCCCTTATTTCCAGTCAAACTATCTAACTGGCTAGCCTTAACAGCAACACGTGGCTGGAATACCCCTAAAGCCAAGCGTCTTTACGAAATTATTAGCGATTACTTAGCCAAGGATAAGGATGCAACACTCGCTCATCTGCATAGCCAATGCGCACAATCTGCTCGCGAATATCATCAACCAGGAGTACTGTCTCCAGCGGCTGAAATCTTATTACTTCCAGACACTCGGAAATCAGCTCATTTTATCGGCATGATAGGTGAGAAAGAAAAGCAGAAACTAACTGAACAAATACCCAAGGTCATTACAGAGACGGAAAAACCTTTACCCAAAGCTCATAAAGTAGTCTCTGAAAGTAAGCCAACCAACCTACCCAGTGACTTTTTAGATAAGCAGAGATTTGACTCCATCAGTGCCGAACTGCAATCACTTGCTGAAGATAAACACTTTATTAAAGCAGGGCACATTATTAAGCAGCTTCACAAAGGGTTAGCTGAAGGACTTGGTATTAAACGTGTGTTAATTTTTCAAGTTGCTCAGAAAGAAGCTAGATTGAAGCCACTGTTGAACAGCGGATTTGATTCTAATGATCCTTTAAAAAACTTTACTCAGGATCTAAAAATTCCAAGCATATTCAAGCGTTCAATGGCTAAGCCCACTTTTGTTTGGTTTTCGAATGATACTAGCCAGCGTTTGCTGCCGCTCATTCCAGCCCAACTTGAACAGATTATGCCAAATAATGACTGGTTGTTAATGTCGCTATTTGATCTCAAAGGTCCCTTAGTGATGGTGTATGCTGATCATGGGCATGATTCACCACCACTAAACAACTTTATCGCCGATCGCTTTCGCTTCTTATGCACTGCGGCTAACCAAGCTTTAAAAAACTTACCACAGGAAAAACAGTGAAAAATCGTCTCTTTATTCTTTTTCAGTACCTAGCTCCTCAACATCTTCTATCTCGTCTAGTGGGTCGATTAGCAGACTGTAAAACAGCGTGGGTTAAAAACCGCTTTATCAGTTGGTTTAATCGCCAATACCAGATCAACATGAGTGAAGCAGTAGAAGAAAATCCCCTTGCCTACCCAAGTTTTAACGCATTTTTTACACGCGCCTTAAAACCAGAGGCTCGACCCATTGATAGCAATCCTGATGTACTCATCTCCCCTGCTGATGGTGCTATCAGCCAGCTAGGCAAGATAGAGCATGGCAGAATTTTTCAGGCCAAGGGACGTGATTACGGCTTAACCACTCTACTGGGTGGTGATCTAAAACGAGCTGAACCCTTTATAAACGGTGAATTTGCCACCATCTACCTATCACCGAAAGATTACCACCGCGTACATATGCCGATCAGTGGAGTCTTGCGCGAAACGGTTTATATTCCTGGTGATCTTTGGTCAGTAAACCAAGTTACCGCAGAAGGCGTGGATCAGCTTTTTGCTCGTAACGAGCGTTTAGTGGCGATTTTTGATACAGAAATTGGCCCTATGGCAATGGTACTTGTTGGCGCCATGATCGTGGCTGGAATTGAAGTGGTTTGGGAAGGTCAAGTTGCACCTCCTGTAAAAGCTCCCTTGGTGTTGGGTAAGCGTTATGAAGACTTAGTTACCCTAACCCGTGGTGATGAGATGGGCCGCTTCAAACTTGGTTCCACCGTGATCTTACTCTTTGGTGAAAATGCATTGCAGTGGAATCGTGAACTTACCGCAGGCAGTGGCGTCAAACTTGGCTGTGCTATTGCTTCATTAACGACACCAGAATAGTGCAATATTGGTTTAACATAACAAAAACTCTAATTAGGCAAGCCGGAAGTCAATATGAGCTGTACTTATACTGCGTTGAGTCATCAACAACTTCTTAAAGTTGAAGGCAAGGATGCATTTACCTTTTTACAAGGACAGCTCAGCTGTGATCTTCGCGATGTTGTCAAAGAAGGCAGCCGCCTAGGATCACACTGCAACATCAAAGGACATATGATCTCCCTATTTAGAGTGATGGCAAAAAATGATGAGTGCTTTCTGCTTAGATCTCACTCTTCATTAGCGGAAAAAGCACTGGCTCAATTGAAGAAATATATTATTTTCTCCAAAGCCACAGCAACGCTTGAGACAGAAGCTAAAGGTATTGGCTTTTATGGATCTGATCTATTAGATATTTTAGCCAAACTACTCGATGTTAGTGCTGATCAACTACCTACCTCGCCTTCACATACCTTAGTCACTGAAACAGGTATTCTTTGCTGCATTCAGCCCAATCGTTATGAGTTTTGGACGACGGAAGAACAGCAAAATATCTTACTGGCAGTGCTTCAGAATGAAGCTCAGCAGATGTCACTCGAGCAGTGGATACTTGAAGAGATACGTGAAGGTATTGCCGATCTTCGTGAGGAAACATCAGAACTCTTCATTCCACAAATGGTCAATCTTCAGGTATTTGAGGGCATTAACTTCCGCAAAGGTTGTTACACCGGACAGGAAATCATTACGCGCCTGCAACACCGTGGCATCCTTAAGCGTCCCATGTATCGTGTGAAATGCTCAGCGACAGAAGCCCCTCAGATAGGTCAAATGATTCACTGTGATGAAAAAGAAGGTGTAGGACAGATTCTTTTAGTTGCAGAAACCGAAGAATCAGGCGTTTATGAGATGCTAGCTGTTATTGTAAAAGACAGAGCTGAAAAAGATGCCTTGTGGTTTGCAGATCATGTCGCCATTCAAGTATTGGACCTACCCTACACTCTTGATACGCGATTATTTGAGAGTAAGCGCTAAACTGTAGTTTAATACGCCAGCTTACTACAACTACTTAGCCTAACACCGGTAACTGCCAATCAATCGGCGTTTTGCCTTTATCAATCAACCACTCATTAGCCTGACTGAAATGCTGACATCCTAAAAAACCTCGATGAGCCGAGAGAGGTGATGGGTGAGGAGCCTTCAGAACAAGATGCTTTTGGTTATCGATACCTGAACCTTTCTTCTGCGCGTAGCTTCCCCAAAGCATAAACACCGCATGATCACACTGTTGATTAACTAATTCGATCACACGATCCGTAAATCCTTCCCAGCCTTTTCCTTGATGAGCGTTGGCATTGCTTTGCTCTACCGTTAATACGGCATTGAGCAATAACACACCCTGAGTGGCCCAAGGATCTAGAAAACCATGACTAGGTTGATCGATACCTAAATCTGCTTTCAATTCTTTGTAAATGTTTTGCAAAGAGGGAGGTATACGCACTCCGGGCTTGACTGAAAAGCACAAACCGTGGGCTTGACCCGGTTGATGATAAGGATCTTGACCCAAAATGACGACTTTGACTTGATCGAGAGGGGTTGCTTCTAAAGCATGAAACCAGTCGGAAGAAGGCGGAAAGATCATCTTATGCTGATCTTTCTCGCTTCTTAAAAACTGTTTCAACGCCTGCATATAAGGCTTTTCAAACTCTGGATCGAGAAACGGCTTCCAACTGGGTGCGTTTTCTAGTGCCATGATCAAAAAGCCTCTTAAGCGTTTATTGACTACGTGGACGCATGGCCGGGAACAAAATAACGTCACGAATCGAGGGTGAGTCGGTAAACAACATCACCAATCGATCGATTCCGATACCTTCACCCGCAGTAGGTGGTAAGCCATACTCAAGCGCGTTGATGTAATCAGCATCGTAGTGCATCGCTTCATCATCACCAGCATCTTTCTCTTCAACCTGAGCACGGAACCGCGCTGCTTGGTCTTCTGGATCGTTTAACTCCGAGAAGCCATTGGCCAACTCACGCCCACCGACAAAGAACTCAAAACGATCCGTCACATGAGGATTGCTATCATTTTGACGCGCCAACGGACTCACTTCGGTTGGGTATTCGGTGATAAAAGTCGGTTGATCCAGATGATGCTCAACGGTTTTGTCGAAAATCTCCATCTGAACACGACCTAGACCCCAATTATCCATTAGGTCGATATGCAAGCGTTCAGCGATCTGACGAGCAGCATGCTCATCGGCAAGCGCTTCAGGCTTAATATCAGGGTTGTAATGCAGAATAGAGTCAAACACACTGATGCGACGGAAAGGTTTACTGAGATCATACTCAAAACTTTCCAACACCTCGCCTTCTTCATTACGAACGGTATTAACCACCGTGGTCGTACCGAGAATATCTTTGGCTAAGGTGCGTAGCATATCTTCGGTCAAATCCATCAGGTCGTGGTAATCTGCATAGGCCTGATAGAATTCGATCATAGTAAATTCAGGGTTATGACGAGTCGATAATCCTTCATTACGGAAGTTACGATTGATCTCAAACACTCGCTCAAAACCACCAACCACTAAGCGCTTTAGGTAAAGTTCTGGCGCGATACGTAAATACATATCCAGATCTAATGCATTGTGATGAGTCACAAAAGGACGAGCCGTTGCACCACCGGGTATACCATGCAGCATCGGCGTTTCCGCTTCAATAAAGCGACGAGCTGACAGATACTGGCGAATTCCCGAAACAATTTTGGAACGCACTTCAAAAACACGTCTTGAACTTTCATTGGTAATCAAGTCAACATAACGCTGACGGTAACGCATTTCAGTGTCTTGCAGGCCTTTGTGTTTTTCAGGCAGCGGGCGCAGGTTTTTAGTCAGCAGTTCAAACTCTGCCATATCAACATACAAGTCACCTTTGCCAGACTTATGCAGTACACCCTTTACGCCAATGATGTCACCTAAATCCAGTGATTTGGCAAAAGCGCGTGCTTCTTTATTTACATATAACTGAATACGGCCAGTCATATCTTGCAGCACCATAAAAGCACCACGATTGAGCATTACCCTTCCGGCAACACTCATCTGTATACCTTCAGCTTCTAATTCTTCTTTAGTTTTATCAGCATGAGCAGCCTGAATATCCGCCGCATAACTGTCACGACGGAAGGTGTTTGGAAAAGCTTTGCCTTCAGCACGTATCTGGCGCAGTTTTTCTCGACGCTCGGCAATAAGGCGGTTTTCATCTTGCGGTTGATTCACTTCGGACATGAAGTTGTTTCCTAATTTTGTCGGTTGTCGATTAATTAAAGGCCGGCTTTCAAGCTAGCAACAATAAACTGATCCAGTTCACCGTCTAGCACGCGATCACAGTTGGAGGTTTGCACCCCGGTGCGAAGATCTTTAATACGCTGATCATCTAAGACGTAAGAACGAATTTGACTACCCCAGCCAATATCAGCTTTGGAGTCTTCAAGTTCCTGTGCCGCTGCATTTCGCTTCAGCATCTCCATCTCATAAAGTTTTGAGCGCAGCTGCTTCATACAGACATCACGGTTTTGATGTTGTGAACGTGCAGACTGACTTTGCACCACTATACCAGAGGGTTCGTGGGTAATACGTACCGCAGATTCGGTTCGGTTAACGTGCTGACCACCGGCACCCGATGCACGATAGACATCAACACGAAGATCTGCTGGGTTAATCTCAATCTCAATATTGTCATCAATTTCTGGTGACACAAACACCGAAGCAAACGAGGTGTGGCGTCGACCACCTGAATCGAAAGGCGACTTACGCACTAAGCGGTGCACACCGGTTTCTGTGCGCAACCAACCAAAGGCATATTCGCCTTCAAAACGTATTGTCGCACTTTTAATACCGGCAACATCGCCATCAGATACTTCAATAAGTTCAGTTTTGAAGCCTTTATCTTCGCCCCAACGCAGATACATTCTCAGCATCATATTGGCCCAGTCTTGTGCCTCGGTTCCACCTGAACCTGACTGAATATCAAGGAACGCGTTATTGGGGTCAGCTTCACCCGAGAACATCCGGCGAAATTCAAGATCTTCTAGGCGTTTGCCAAGACCATCCAGCTCTTTAACCACTTCAGCAACGGTATCTTCATCGTCTTCTTCTACAGCAAGATCAAGCAGTTCACGTGCATCGGCCACACCAGCGGTTAGATCGTCTAGCGTCGTAACGGTATTACTCAGACTGTTACGCTCACGACCTAACTGCTGCGCATTTTCTGGATTATTCCACACATCAGGGTTTTCAAGCTCTCGCTCGACCTCTTCCAAACGCTCACGTTTGCCGTCGTAATCCATATAACGCTTAAGAGTATTGGTGCGCTCAGCGTAATCTTTAAGACTGAGAAGAATTGGATTGATTTCCATTTTAGAACTTAGAACTCCGGCTGTGGAAAAGGGACTATCAAAAAGTGCTTATAAAAAAAGAGCACTATTCTAACCGATAAGCGAAAGGGATTGAATGTTCTGTGCAGGGATTAAACAATTGAGGCCGCAATTGCGACCTCAAGATACGTAACTATAGGTAAATCTAAAAATCAGTTACGGAAGTTATCGTGGCAAGTACGGCAAGTCTGACCCATTTGACCAACAGCAGGACGCAAAGCTTGTAGAGTTCCCTCTTCAGCAGCAGCAACCATTGCACCACTTACTTCTTGGAACTTTTCCATACCACCAGAGAATTGATCCCAGTTAGCCCATATTTCGGGTTTAGCATCACCACCCTGAGTACCTTCACCAAAACCTTCTTTAGCCATGAAGCTCATCGCATTGACTTGGCGAGCATGATGAAGTGCAGCATCCGCGTCAAACTCAGCATCGCCACGTGCCATCGCACCCAACGAGTCCATGTGCCACTTCACAACCTTGAACACTGATTGACGATACTCAATTGAAGCATCAGCATCAGCCAATACCATACCAGAACCAAACATTAGCGATGCAGTTAAGCAGGTAAGCGCAAGTTTCTTCATGTTTCTATCCTTATTTTTCATTGACAGACCGCACTTGAAACATAAGTGCTGACTAAATTACCAATTTCTAGTCTACTCAGCTTCAAACGCATTGCAAACTTCTTTTAGCCATTTCTCTATTCTTTCGTCCGTTAAACCCGCTTGACCATCCTCGTCTAACGCTAACCCAACAAACATTTGACCATTGGATGTTAGAGCCTTAGAAGCTTCAAAGTCGTAGCCCTCAACCGGCCAATAACCGATCATTTGTGCATCTAACGCTTGAAGTTGATCATGCAATTGTCCCATGGCATCTTGAAACCATTCTCCATAGCCGATTTGATCTCCCAAACCGAACAGTGCGACTTTAACATCTTTAAATGAACGTTTTTTTAAATCGTCCCAATGTATCGCCCAGTCTTCTTGCAACTCACCGAAATCCCATGTGGGAATGCCCATGATCACACAAGAGTAGTTTTCAAGCTCTGAAAACCCTTCACTGGAAATATCGTGACACCGAGCTTGAGGACCTAGCAGCAGCGCTATTTTTTCTGCAATCTGTTCCGTATTACCTGTAGTACTCGCATAAAAAACTCCTACGTCCAGATCCTGCGTTAACATCATTACTTGTTACCAGTCGCCTTATCTAAAGAACCTTTAGCCAATTTTTCCATCGCTTCACGGGCATCATTTAGCGCCTTCATGTTTTGTTCATTGGCAGAACGCAGAGTTTTCTCTAATTCCTTGGCATAAGCTTGTTGAAGCTCCATTAGGTCAACAGGCGTTTTACACTGCTGCAACTGTTTAGTTTGCTGCATAGTTGCTTCTAAACAAGCTTTCGTGCAATCCATCTGGTGTCGAGTTAAGTCTTCCAGCATACGCGTTTGAATGTTAACGAAGTCTTTAAAAGGCTCCATTGAATCGGTCATGTGTTTAGTCATATCCTGAAACATTGTCTACTCCTTCGCAGATAATTTTTTCCACATTAATACTAAGTGTAACGTCATTATAGACTTTTTTCATGTAAGTCATGATACAAATCAGCTCTAAGACGATCCATGTTGCGTAAACTTCCACGGTGTCGTAGATCGGTTTTTTTGGTACTATTCATTTTAACTAATAAAAAAACTCTACTCTGCATCGGTACCAGCAGAGCTTCGCTGCTACAAAGACGTTAAATTGTTCTAAGGCAACTTAACACAGCTCATAATCTAGTTATGAATAGAAGGTTAGTTTTAATGAAAAAATCAACATTCCTTGCAACAGCAGGACTACTGCTGACACTGCAAATGGGAGCTGTTTCTGCAAACACGGTGCAGGACGCAAGAAGCGCAATTGAATCACAAAACTACGCAGTCGCATTAGATCAACTTCGCCCCCTTGCGCGAGAAGGTAATGCAGATGCCAGTAACTTACTCGGACAAATGTACGAGCAAGGTTTAGGTGTTGATGCAGATGAAGAAGAGGCTGCACGTCTTTATCGCTTGGGTGCTAATCAAGGTCATTTAGACAGTATCACCAGTCTTAGAGCCCTACAAAATAAAGCCTTTGCTAAAGAATTCTCTCGTCTAATGCCCCTTGCCAAAGCAGGCAATGCCGAAGCACAAAACCGCATCGGTGAAATGTTGGAGTTTGGTCAAGGTGTCGAGCGTGATAAAGAGGCTGCTTACCAGTGGTTTCAACGCGCTGCCGAACAAGGCGAAGTTTCTGCATGGCATAACTTAGGGCGTAGCTACAATTTTGGTAGCGGTGTTGAGCAGGATTACGCTATTGCTGAAGAGTGGTATCGAAAAGCTGCTGAACGCGGATACACACAATCTCTGTTCTTCTTGGGAACACTTTACGCAACTGCTCATGGTCAAGACGATAGCTACAATAGTGATATCATTGCCTATGCTTGGTTGAAGAATGCGGCTGACCTTGGCGATCAAACGGCAAGACCTATCGCTGATAGATTACTTCTCAAATTAACCGAAGAAGAGATCGAAACAGCCAAGTCTTTAGCTGAACGCTACAAAGACCGCTATATTTCACAGTAAGCCTGTGATCCTCCCCTCAGCCATGCTGAGGGGTAATTCTCTTTATTTCCAATTTCATTAAGTTAATCAGGTATCGTTAGATGAAGCGCGCCTTTCGAACAGAAATCCCAGATACTCGTCCAGCATCTTTTGGTAAACGGATTTTAGCCATGACCTATGATCTGATGCTAATTGTTGCTATTTGGATGATTACGGGTTTTGCTGCGGTTGCGCTGAATGATGGCGAAGCGGTTGAAGGTCCTTTGTTCAAAACCAGCCTATTCATCATTACCTTTCTGTTTTTTGGTTTCTTTTGGACACGAAACGGTCAGACGTTAGGCATGCAGGCTTGGCGAATCCGTGTACAAACTCTAGATGGCTATAAGCTTAGCTGGAGCCGATCTTTACTGCGCTTCATGCTGTCGATTTTATCTTGGATTCCATTCGGATTGGGTTACATCTGGGTTCTTTTTAGTGATGAACGTTTAGCATGGCACGATAAATGGTCTGAGTCTTGCGTAGTTCAATTACCGAAAACCAAGCCAGTTGACGATTAACACTATTTGCTAATCTATTATCCGGCACGTTTTAATAGATAGATACCACCCAACGCACAAAACAAAATCGGCAATAATGTTGCGAGAAGTGGTGGAAAACCATAGACACTACTTGCTGGTCCTAAAAGGTCTTGAGCAAACTTAAACACCACACCTAAAATAACACCGGTCACAATGCGCTGCCCTATAGGTACACTTCTTAATGGCCCAAATACGAAAGAGATACCAACCAATACCAACGCGGCTATTGAAAGTGGTTGCAGCAGCTTAGCCCAGAAGGCCTGCAAATAGACATCGGCACTCACACCCTGCTGTTTCAAGTAGCTAGAGTAATCCCACAAACCTGTGATCGACAAGTCTATAGGGTCTACAACTACTATCGATAACAACTCCGGTGTAAGTCCACTTATCCATTGCTCTTCATCTAAACGTTGAGTGTCTGTGTGCTCATCAAAAATGCGCGTTTCTATGACGTTTTGTAGAATCCATCCGCCATCACGATATTCACCATAACGAGCAAAGCTACTACGTAACATCTGCAGATCATCAGCAAATTCATAGCGAGTAATACCATGAATCTTCTCACCACTTTCGACGGCATTGATAAAAATGAAGGTATTACCTTCTTTATGCCAAACACCGCTAGCTGAATAGCTGCCACCGCCTGCCATAGCAATAGCTCTAACACTTTGAGCCCGCTGTTCAGTTACTGGCGCAATAAATTGACCTAAGATCAAACCTAAAAGAGCCATTAACATCACTGGCTTAAAAACCGTCATCAATATACGACCCGTGGAAACGCCAGCAGCTCGCATCACGGTTAACTCACTTTGCGACGCCATCATACCCAGTCCAATCATGACACCCACAAGGGTGCCCAGAGGAACATACTCATATAATCGACGAGGCATAGTCCAAGTAACATAATGGACCGCACCCGCTAGAGTGTAGTGATCGTTGAGATTACTCATTTGATCAAGAAAGGCGATCAGTACATCCAGACCTAAAATAACCAGCAACACCACCATCACTGACTGAAATACTTGACGGAATATATATCGCTCTAAGACTGTCATGCGGCTGCCTTGTTAAACATTCTGCGCCAGAGGGATACTAGAAAACTAAAGGCTCGTCGCCAATAACCACCTAAATAAATCAGATTAACAGCAACACCCAAGAACATCAGATGTACAGACCACAACTGCAACGGCGATGCACCTGACTCGACATTGGATCGAGCGGTCGTAAGAAAAGCCATATAGATTAGGTAAAGTAAAATCGAAGGAATTAATTTAGCAAAGCGACCTTGACGAGGATTGGTATAACTCAAAGGTACGGCTAGGAGCGCAACTACCAAAACCAAAGCTGGTAATGCGAAACGCCAATGCAGGGCTGCTCTATCTCGAACATTATCTGATGCGAGTAGCATTGCCGTGGGTTTAGCATCAATATCACGAATTTCAGCGGCTAATTCAGGCTCTTCAAGCTGAACACCGTATTCAGTGTAACGAATTCGAGTAATCTCTTTTTCACCTGGACGACCATCGTAACGGTAGCCGTTTAACAACACTAAAAAACGCTGTTGAGCTTCAGGAAAAAGCCGCCGCTCAGCTGCCTCAGCAATCAAAATATTGGGTCTACCATCATCGCCACGTCGGGATAAAAAAACCTGCTTTAATTGATCACCTGCTACCGCTTCAGCATAAGTGACTTGACCAGAAGATTGTGACAGGAAGCGCCCTGGCGTTACCAGTTCCAACTCACTTCTAGCATCTTGTGCAGCTAACAACTGCTCTGCTTTTTGCAGTCCCAAAGGCGTCAGCCAGAGACTTAGCACCATCACCAAAAGACCAATAATGACTGTCGGTCCATAAGCGTATCGAAGCAATCGATGATCGCTAAAGCCTGTCGCTCTAAGCACCACCATTTCACTGTCTAAACATAAACGACCATAAGCAAGTAAGATCCCCAAGAAAAGCCCTAACGGCAGCAGCAATTCAAGAAATCCAGGCATACGGTAGAATAGCACCAGCAAAACAGCGCCTGCCTCTAGCTTTCCGGCTGCAGCATCAGATAAATACTTAATCAGTCGGGCGCTGGTAATGATTAGCATCAATACCGCTGTGACCGCTAAGGTGCTTACTAGCACTTCACGAGTAATGTAACGAAATATAATCAACGCAGAATCCTAGTCACCAACATGGTTTCGAAGGATGAAAATGGTTTATAGTGTCATTATTACCTAATCGCTATTGAAAGTCTTCTTTGGAGTGATCATGTTTTTTGAAATTCTCGGTGACGCAGCAGAAAAAGTAACCACTGAATGCTTAGTAGTGGGTGTCGAAGCGGAAGGCAAACTTAGCCCAACCGCCGCAAAACTGGATGAAGCAACTCAGGGTGCTATCAAAGCTCTGATCGCTTCAGGTGATTTTTCAGGTGCCGCTGGAGATCAACATCTTCTACGCAATCTAACCGGCATAGCCTCGCCTCGTTTGTTAGTCGTAGGGCTAGGAAAAAAAGATGAACGAAAAGATCGTCATTACCGCAAACTGATCAAAGGCATCAATCAAACCATCAGCAAACTGAAACTGAAAAGTGTTGCCATTGCTCTGGATGGGCTTGCCAGCGATCACTCTGATCCCTACCGTCAAACCCGTTTATTGACTGAATGGACCTCAACTGATTTTTATCAATACGATACCACTAAAAGCAAAAAAGCAGATCCATTAGCCTTGGAACAGTATGTCATTCTTCTTAACGAAGGTGAGATAGAGCTAGGTGAAAGCGCATTACTTGATGGTGTTGCTATTGCCAACGGTGTAAATGCAGCAAGAGAACTGGGCAATCTACCAGGAAATATCTGCACACCGACTTATCTGGCTGACAAAGCCAAAGCACTAGCTGAAGAGTTTGATACTTTGAAAGTCAAAGTGCTTGATGAAGAGAAAATGGAAAAGCTTGGCATGCACAGCCTTTTGTCTGTGGGTCGTGGCAGTGCGCAACCATCTAAGCTCATTATTATTGAATATCGTGGTGGTAAAAAAGATGAAGCACCTCATGTCTTAGTAGGCAAAGGTATCACCTTTGATACCGGCGGCATCAGCTTGAAGCCGGGTGCTGGCATGGACGAAATGAAATTCGATATGTGTGGTGCCGCGAGTGTTATTGGTGCTATTGAATCGGTTGCAGAAATGCAGCTACCGATTAATGTTATTGCTGTGGTTGCCGCCGCGGAAAACATGCCAGGAAGCCAAGCGACTAAACCCGGTGATGTCGTCACTACCATGTCAGGTCAAACCGTTGAAATTTTAAATACCGATGCTGAAGGTCGTTTAGTATTGTGTGATGCCTTGACCTATGTCGAGCGCTTCAAGCCAGCTAGTGTTATCGACGTTGCTACCTTAACTGGCGCATGCATTATTGCACTGGGTCATCATGCCAGCGGCCTTCTTTCTAACAATGAATCTCTTGCTGAATCTTTGCTCAAAGCAGGTGATTATTCATCCGATCGTGCTTGGCCACTGCCATTATGGGATGAATACCAAGAGTTACTCGACAGTAACTTTGCAGACATGGGTAACATTGGTGGCCGTTCAGCTGGCACTATTACCGCAGCCTGTTTCCTATCAAGATTTACCAAACAGTATCCTTGGGCACACCTTGATATTGCCGGTACTGCTTGGAACAGCGCCGGAAAAGAGAAAGGTGCAACAGGTCGCTGCGTCTCCCTTCTTTGCCAATACTTGATTGACCAAGCTGAATTGATTGAAGAAGCTGGAGACCATCATCACTGATGTCTCGTCGAGCTGATTATTATATTCTGCCGCAAGCAGATGATGACAGCCGAATGCGGTTTATCTGCAGAGTCTGCGAAAAGGCTCTGCAACAACAGCTCAGTGTATTTATTTACACTGAGCATCCCGCTCAAGCTGAACGAATGGACCGACTTCTTTGGAGCTTTCCCGAAGACAGCTTCCTGCCTCATCACTTGATTGGCAATGAGCCTAGCGCACCCATAAGCATTGGCTATACAGGTCAACTGCCAAATCATCGCGAGCTGTTGATCAATGCTGCCAGTGGGTTACCTGAAATCGCATTCGAATTCACTCGTATTGCAGAAATCGTCATTCAAGAACCTGAGCTACTGCAGGTATCGCGACAAAACTATGCGCGCTGTAGAGAACTGGGTTACGAGATGCATCGAACTGATATGCGTCAGCGATCTCGGTAAATCTAATTTGCGACAACCCTACACCCTCCTGACTTCAACCGTTATAATATTGGGTTTTCTGGAAGCCTTGCGATATCGCACAGAGCACTAACCTCCCAGTCCCAAATCACATTGACCGAGATAAGCATGGACAAAACCTATCAGCCACATGAAATCGAACGTACTTGGTACGACAAATGGGAACAAAGCGGATACTTCAAACCGTCGGGACAGGGTGATGCCTATAGCATCATGATTCCTCCCCCCAATGTCACCGGCAGCTTACATATGGGTCATGCTTTCCAAGATACCATCATGGATAGTTTAATTCGCCACCAGCGCATGCTCGGTAAAAACACCCTTTGGCAAGCAGGGACAGATCATGCCGGTATCGCTACCCAGATGTTGGTTGAGCGCAAGGTAGCTGCTGAAGAGGGTAAAACTCGTCACGATTTAGGACGCGATGCGTTTATCGACAAAATTTGGGAATGGAAAGAAGAGTCCGGCGGAACGATTACACGTCAACTTAGACGCATGGGTTCATCTATCGACTGGAGCCGTGAACGCTTCACTATGGATGAAGGTTTTTACAAAGCCGTTCAAGAAGTCTTTATTCGCCTTTACGATGACAAACTGATTTATCGCGGCAAACGTCTAGTCAACTGGGACTGCAAACTCCATACAGCGATCTCTGACCTAGAAGTTGAGAACAAAGATCAAAGTGGTCATCTATGGCACTTCCGTTACCCTTTAGCTGACGGTGCAAAAACGGCTGATGGTAAAGACTATATTGTCGTCGCCACGACTCGCCCCGAAACAATGCTGGGCGATACCGCGGTTGCCGTGAACCCAACCGACTCTCGTTATACTCACTTAATTGGTCAATATGTTGAACTGCCTTTAGTCGGTCGCCGCATTCCCATCATTGCTGATGATTATGTTGAAGCAGATTTTGGTAGTGGCTGTGTAAAAATCACCCCTGCTCACGACTTTAACGATTATGAAGTCGGCAAACGTCATCAGTTACCGATGATCAACATCCTTGATCCTAACGGCGCAATTTTAACGCGAGCAGAAATCTACAACACAGATGGCACCGCTAACTCAGAATTAGATGATCGCCTACCCGAAAACTATCTAGGGTTAGACCGCTTTGATGCGCGCAAACACATTGTTGCCGAATTCGAAGACAAGGGGTTGCTAGAAAAAATTGAAGATCACGCCCTTAAAGTTCCCTATGGAGATCGCTCAGGGGTCGTCATCGAACCTTTACTCACCGATCAATGGTTCGTAGCAGTGGCTGATCTAGCCAAGCCCGCTATTGAAGCGGTTGAAAATGGCGATATTCAGTTCGTACCCAAGCAGTATGAAAATATGTATTTCGCTTGGATGCGAGATCTTCAGGACTGGTGTATCTCTCGTCAACTCTGGTGGGGCCACCGCATTCCTGCATGGTATGACGATTGCGGCAATGTCTATGTAGCTCGTACCGAAGCAGAAGCACGCGAGAAATATAAACTCAGCCATGACCTACCTTTAAACCAAGATAACGATGTACTGGATACTTGGTTCTCATCTGCACTGTGGACCTTTGGCACCCTAGGCTGGCCTGAAGAGACAGATGAACTGAAAACCTTTCATCCAAGCAGCGTGCTGGTGACTGGCTTTGATATCATTTTCTTCTGGGTTGCCAGAATGATTATGTTCACCTTGAAATTTACCGATCAAGTTCCTTTCAAGAAAGTCTACGTCCATGGACTCGTGCGTGATCAGGATGGACAGAAAATGTCTAAATCCAAAGGTAACGTTCTTGACCCACTCGACCTGATTGATGGTATAGAACTTGAAACCTTGGTGAGCAAACGCACCGGCAATATGATGCAGCCGCAACTGGCGAAAAAGATCGAAAACCAGACCCGCAAGCATTTCCCTGAAGGGATCGATGCCTACGGTACCGACGCTTTGCGCTTTACCTTCTTGTCACTGGCATCCACCGGTCGCGATATCAAGTTCGATATGAATCGCATGGAAGGCTATCGCAACTTCTGCAACAAGCTCTGGAACGCAGCTCGCTATGTATTGATGAATACAGAAGAGCAAGACTGCGGTGTTCATGGTGAAGCCGTTGAACTAACACTTGCTGATCGCTGGATCATTTCTCGCCTGCAAGAAACGGAAGCTCAAATCGACAAGCACTTTGCCGAGTATCGCTTTGACCTGTTAGCCAATACACTTTATGAATTCGTTTGGAATGAATATTGTGACTGGTACCTAGAGCTGTCGAAGCCAGTGCTATGGGATGAACAAGCATCACCCGAGCGCTTGCGTGGCACACGTCGTACACTCGTCAGAGTTTTAGAAGCGATCTTGCGTTTAGCACATCCATTAATGCCTTACATCACTGAAGAGATCTGGCAAAAAGTAGCACCTCTCGCGGGCAAGCAGGGTGATACCATTATGCTGCAAGCCTATCCTCAAGCAGAGGCAGATAAGATTGATCCGCAAGCCAATGCTGATATTGAATGGCTGAAAGCAGTGATGTTAGCGATTCGAAGCATTCGTGGCGAAATGAACCTTTCTCCAGCCAAAGAGATCAAGGTATTGCTTCGCAACGCCAGCATTGAAGATCAGCGCCGTTTGGAAGAAACACGTATTCTACTGAATAAGCTGGCTAAGCTAGAACAAATCGGCCTACTAGCTGAAGGTGAAGAAGCACCCATGTCTGCCACTGGCCTAGTCAGTCAGATGGAGATTCTTGTTCCTATGGCTGGCATCATAGACAAAGATGCCGAACTGGCTCGTTTACAAAAAGAACTGGATAAGCTGGATAAAGAGATTTCTCGTCTTGATGGCAAACTATCAAATCCAGGATTTGTTAGCAAAGCCCCTGCTGATGTGGTTGAAAAAGAACGTGCTAAGCTAAGGGAAATGCAATCAGCCGCTGCTCGCTTGCGTGATCAACAACAGCGTATTGCCAGCATCTAAAAGAAACCTGTAAAAAAACCTGCTGATAGTTAACTGTCAGCAGGTTTTAATTTTTTCGATGCAATAAATAGGATGAAGCTAAGACGGCTTTAACCAATTTATTTCTTTTTAGGATCTTCGTTCATCAACGAACGTAGCTTGAATCCAGCCCACACCATTACCGCAGTAATACCGATGATGCCAATCATACTTGGAAGTAAAACTTCCCAACTGTGCGTATCAATACCAAACATCTTGTTTCTCCCCCTGAATTAGTGAGTCTAGATTACCCGCTTATTTATTACGGAATATTGATGTAGCTCAATTTTTATGTCGGTCCTCTCTATCAATGGAATTAATACAAAGGTTACTGGTAAACATAGACCAAATAACACTAAACTTAAGATGACACTATTAGTTTTAGCTTAAGGAGATTCAAATGGCCAATCGATTTAAACGCTGGACAGCCGAAGAAGTCATAAAGATGAATGAAGAAACCTTCATGGTAGAAGCCTTGGATATGATTAAGTTCTCACCTGAATTAGATGAAACTGATCAGGTAGTCGAACTAACCAAAAAGAAACTTGAAGCGATCGAACAGGCTTTAGAAGCGCGTCTCAATGCAACCAAGTCAAGCTAACCTCGTTAAACCCAGGGCATCATTTATTTGATGCCCTTTTTTTGCATCAAATCCTCACGCTAAACCTCACTTTTTCACCATATCTCTAAGACACATCAAAAATAGTTTTTGAATAATTCAAAAAGCGTATTTTGATTACTCTTTATTCAGTTTTTATAGCCATTTCTTCTTAAAACACTCTTACTCAATAATTCTTTAAAGCCATTAATATCAACAACTTAGATTCACTCCAACAAACCACACAAGAATTCAAAAAATAATTATAAACTGTATTAAATTCAGTAACTTATGCGTGTAAATTTTACGATATTTATTTGCGATATATCACTATCTATTTTATAATTATCATAACAAATAAACGATACATCTAAACGAGGAAATGAAGATGCAAGAGAAGGAAATAAGACTACTTTTTAAAGCGGGCGTCTTTGAATCTTGTCAGGCAACTCCAATTGCCATGTCACGCGGATGGACACTCAAATTCATCACTCGAGACAAAGAAGTGCTGACGCTGAATCTTCAACGTTCAAATACAGAAAGAGAGTTCAAAAGCTTGGATGGCGCGGCAGCAGTGGCTAAGCGAATAGGCTTTGATTGGTTAAATGTGCAGATAGGTGAGTTGCAATGGCGTGAAAAGGTTTCCTAAGCGCTTGATAAAGCATTGGCGAAAGCCGCTTTTAAAATCATGCGCAGGACTAGGAAACCTTTGAAAAATATTCTGAGTAGATTATTGAATCAGGATTAAGGCTGTAACCGTTGAATAGTCCATTGACCATCAGTGAGCTGATAGACAAAGCGGTCATGCAACCGGCTTGGACGGCCTTGCCAGAACTCAAAACGCTGCGGTATCAAACGATAGCCACCCCAATTAGGAGGGCATTCGACATTACCATCAGGGTATTGAGCTTTAAGTGCTTCTATCGTTTTTTCAAGCACTTCTCGCGACTCAACTGGATGACTTTGACAAGAGGACGCAGCACTCAAACGACTACCGACGGGACGCTGGCTGAAATAAAGCTGACCTTCTTCAGAAGGAAGTTTTTCAACCAAACCGCGAATACGTATTTGGCGGGAAAAATCCGGCCAATAAAACAACAACTCTGCTTTCGGGTTTTGTTCAAGTTGCTGACCTTTTTCACTGCGATAGTCAGTGAACCAGCTAAACCCTTCTGCATCATATTGTTTTAACAATACAACACGAGCAGAGGGCATACCTTCGGAGTCAGCGGTGGCTAAAGTCATCGCAGTTGCTTCATCCGCATAGGCTTCTAACGCTTGATTAAACCACACACCAAATTGCTCAATTGGATCAGCTTTTAAATCTTCACGGTTCAAATCGCCTACCACATACTCACGTCTTAATGACTTGAGATCGACTTTATCTTGACTCATGGACTGTCTCCAGTTGTTATAATGCGGCTACTATATCGAAAAAATGATCTCTTAAGATAGGACTCTTGCCAGTGTTTGGTTTACTCATCCGGCTTATCAAGGATAAACATCTGCAGTTTATCAGGTTATTTGTACTGATTTTAACCACAAGCTTATTGATGGGCTGCCTATCTCAATCCTCCAGCGATCGTCCTTTTCGCATTAAAAATCTAGCTAAAACTGATATAGATTTAGTCGCAGACGCTCACGTTGAAATCACCACAGAGTTACTTAAAGAGTTAACCACTAAACTCTACCATCGCAACCCACGTGAGTTAAGCAAAGCCCCAGCTGGTACAACTATCGAGATGCGTTTACAGCAGATATTTGATTCACCAAGACAATTAAGCCACCCTGAAGTTTATTATCGATACGGGGTTGATGCGATCCCCCTAGCCTTTGATGAAACATTTCAAGGAGATAGAGTATTTGCTTTTATGATAGGCGTCGCCGGAATGATTCACGCCTCCTACGAATACCGTGAAGAGTTTTTTATGCTCAATGATCTAAATCAACAGCGCCTTTACAACAGTGCTAGAAATATAGAGATCATCGTTTGGCGACTGAGTAATCGCAGAGACAGCCGTGGTCAACTATTTCTGCTAAGTAATGGGGTCAGCGACAGAGGCGTACAAAATTTAAGCTTCGAACGCCTTTTCGGTAAACTGATTGCCCATCAAGATATGATGGCGCGAATCGTGTCAGATAAAAATAACCGCAGTATTAACAAAGTTGTGATTAGTGTCGCCACGGCAACACTTTTTCCGATCTAAACTTTAGGGGTTAAGGTTAGAGCGCTTAGTTAATTCGTATCTCTTCAATTTTGTGATTTTCGTTTAATCTCAAAACTAAATCCGCTTTGTCTGGCATCTGCTCTAACATGGCTCGCGTCAGGCGCTCGTAGTGTTGTATAAACCTTACAATTTGCTGTTCATTCATGATGCGCAAATGATCACTTGGCTGTTTGGTATCATGGATATATTGCATACGTTCAGCTAACTTTTTTTCTTGCAGTGAACGCCACTCGAAAACAGCCTGCATACTCGGCACTTGCAGCATTAACAACAGATCTAAGCGCGAGAACAACTCTGCATACTTCTCTTTAAGCTGCTGATTTGCATACTGACGCCAAACTCCTTCTGGATCTTCAGCTCTTTCAAGCTCGTTAACCGGCTCAATCAATGCTTCGTCCGACTGAGGATTTGCACCGACACACCACCCTTCAAAGACAATAACATCTGGTCTGCCAACCCATTCTTGCCAGGTATGCTCAGGACAACGATCGTCGATCGATTTGTCAAAGATAGGAATCGAGGTAATACTCTGGTGATCAGCCTTCAGTAATGAATCGATGATATCTATGCCTAGTTCGATATCATGTGTTCCGGGCACACCACGCGTCAGCAATAAAGGATGTATTTGTTCTGCAAGCTTTGCTCGATCCGCACGTGTCTTGTATAGGTCATCAATTGAAAAACCGACAACATTCAATCCAAATCCTTCTGTTAGGGTGACTTCAAGCAAGTTAAATAGAGTCGATTTACCCGCTCCCTGAGCTCCGTTGATTCCTAGTACCAGAGGCTGTTGCTTTTGGCTTTGGTGCTGGGCTATCCATGCTCCCATCGGAACATAGATCTGCTCTACCATCTCTTTAAAACCTATATCTACTTGAAGATTTTCTAACGCAGAATTGAATGCTGCCTCAACTGCAGAAACTGCTGCTTGGCGTTCAAGCTCAGTTAAACAGATATGAGAAGAAGGCCAGCTAGCAAGCACGCTCATTGTAGAATCCTTAAAACATTTATATATAAAGACATTTCTATTTTGGTTTTTCTGGAACTTGTCATCATCACTAGTATACTTAGGTCGACTGAGATTAAGGAACTGGATTATGAAAGCTTATCGCACAGAAAAAGATACCCTTGGTGAAGTTCGAGTACCTGAAACGGCTCTTTATGGTGCTCAAACACAACGTGCTGTTGAAAACTTCACGTTAAGCCATCTTAAAATGCCAAAAAGCTTTATTCTTGCTTTGGCTCAAATAAAAGCGGCGGCTGCTCAGACAAATGCTGAGCTTGGAATGCTCACCAAAGAGCAGGCAAATGCGATTATTGATGCTGCTAAATGGATACAAAGCCACTATCAGAGCAAAGATTTTCCAGTAGATGTATTCCAGACTGGTTCTGGTACCAGTACCAACATGAATATCAATGAAGTCCTAGCATCGCTTGTTAAACAGAAAACTGGAATGGATTTGCATCCTAATGATCATATCAACCTGAGCCAAAGCTCGAACGATGTGATTCCCACTGCTATACATTTAAGCGCACTGCATCAGCTAGACAGTCAGTTATTGCCTGCATTACAACATCTTCACACTTGCTGCACCCGAAAAGCTGCTGAGGTTGCTGAAATCATTAAAACAGGTAGAACACACCTGATGGACGCAGTCCCTATGCGAATGGAAGATGAAATCAAGGCATGGGGAGTTCAAATACAGCAAGCAAAAAAACGTATTGAGTTTATTCGTTCCGAATTGATGAAACTTCCTCAGGGCGGCACTGCCATCGGTTCAGGCTTAAATGCACCCAGAGGCTTTTCTCGACGCTTCTGTACTCATTTAAGTAATATGACCACCTATCACTTAACACCACCTGACAGCTCTTTTGCTGCTCAAGCCTGTCAGGATACGGCTTTATCTCTCTCTGGAGAGTTAAAGACCTCTGCCACTGCTCTGCTAAAAATTGCCGAAGATTTACGTTGGATGAACTCTGGCCCTTATTCAGGTCTTGGCGAAATCACCCTTCCTGTGCTTCAACCGGGTTCATCCATCATGCCAGGCAAGGTGAATCCAGTGATACCTGAAGCTATCATCATGGCGGTGGCTCAAATTACAGGAAATGATGCTAGCATCACCTTTTGTGCTCAGCGTGGAAACTTTCAGCTAAACACAGCCCTGCCCTTAATCGCTTACAACTTGCTTCAAAGCCTTGCACTTCTTGGTAATGCGGCAACCTCACTCGCAGATAAAGCCATTGCTGGTTTTACTGTGAATGAAAAGCACATTCAGGATGCATTACTGAAAAATCCAATTTTGGTAACTGCACTAAATCCACACATTGGTTATGATGCTGCCGCTGCAATTGCCAAAGAAGCCTATGCCAGTGGTCGAAATCTAGTTGATGTTGCCGTAGAAATGACCGATATCCCGAGAGAGCAGCTTGAAGAACTGATGAATCCAGCTCTAATGGCACAGCCGTACTAGCCATGACATCTATCATTTAACCACAACAGAATTTGGCTGAACTCGCTGCATTGGGTATACTGCTTGCCCTATTTGGCAGACGTCAAACCCTGAATATATCAGGGGTTATTACAGGATACCGGCATGAACAACGATCTAAACAAGCTGCACCCTTACCCGTTTGAAAAGCTCGCTGAACTGACGCGAGATATCAATCCAGCTGCACATCTTGACGCAATTTCACTCGGGATTGGCGAACCAAAACATGCCTCTCCAGCCATAGTTGTTGATGCCGTTCGCAACAATCTTGCTGGATTATCTAACTATCCAACCACTAAAGGCATCCTGACTTTACGTCAAGCAATTGCAGATTGGGCGACGCGCCGTTTCGATCTAAAAGAAGGAAGTTTAGATCCCGAGCAACACCTATTACCGGTTAACGGTACTCGTGAAGCTATTTTTGCGTTTACCCAGGCACTGGTTAATCGCTCTGACGATGCATTGGTCATATCGCCTAACCCTTTCTATCAAATTTATGAAGGTGCTGCCTACCTTGCCGGTGCAACTCCTTACTACCTAAATTGCACCGAAGAAAATGGCTTTATCCCTGACTATGATGCCGTACCTGCTGAAGTCTGGAAGCAATGTCAGCTACTATTTATCTGCTCACCAGGCAACCCTACAGGTGCTGTTCACGATGCCGAAACTATCAAAAAGCTAATTGCTTTAGCTGATCAATATGATTTTGTTCTTGCCAGTGATGAATGTTATTCCGAAATTTATTTAGATGAATCTAAACCACCAGTTGGTTTGCTGGAAGTCTGTGCAGCAATAGGTCGTGACGATTATCATAACTGTGTCGTATTCCATAGCTTATCTAAGCGTTCTAACCTACCTGGGATGCGTTCAGGCTTTATCGCAGGGGATGCTAAACTGATCCAGCCTTTCCTGAAATATCGCACCTATCACGGTTGCTCCATGCCGGTTCAACACCAGATTGCATCCACCGCTGCATGGCAAGATGAAGCGCATGTTTTGGAAAATCGCGATCTCTATCGAGAGAAGTTTGCGGCGGTAAGCGAAATTTTATCGCCCGTCATGCAGATCAATTTACCGGAAGCGAGTTTCTATCTATGGGCCAAAACCCCGATTGACGATGAAGCCTTTACTCGCGGCCTATTAGAGCAACAAAACCTTACGGTTCTACCCGGGCGTTATCTAGCTCGCGAAGTGGCAGGAGAACAACCAGGTGCAGGCTACATTCGCATGGCATTAGTTGCCACGGTGGAAGAGTGTGTTGAAGCTGCTCAGCGTATTCGTGCCTATATCGAATCTCTTTAATCAGGTTACTAATCTTAAATCAGGTAACTAATCTTTAAATCAGGTAACTGGGTAGTATGTTTACACTTTACGGTATTAGTAATTGCGACACTGTTCGTAAAGCAAAAAAATGGCTGGATGCACAACAGGTTGACTATCGTTTTCATGACTTTCGCAAAGATGGTCTGACGGCGGCAGACATTGAACGTTGGCAGTTGCAGTTAGGACTAGAAAAGCTGATCAACAAGCGTGGTACCACGTGGCGCCAATTATCGGACGCAGAACGTCAAATGGCAGAAAATCCTAACTCTCAAGCAACTGAACTGATTTTGCAGTATCCTGCCATTATCAAGCGCCCCTTAATAGAAGGCCACTCCATTTGCGAGGTGGGCTTTAACGAAACTCTTTACAGCGATTTAATTAACGGAGTCACCCATGAGTAATTTTGCATTTGGTTTAGGTATTGGCACTCGCTCTGCAGCAGGTCAATGGTTAGAGGTCTACTACCACGCTCCGTTAATGAATGCTCCTGAAAATCTTATTCAGGCCATCGCTAAAGAGGTGGGATATGAAGGTGGAAATCGTACTATTGAGTTAGCGGAAAGCCAACTTAAAGCACTTGAAGTCGCCTTTTTATCAGTCGATGCCGAAGATCAGGCAGAACTGACCGAGATTCTTGAAGGTACGCCGCAGCCTTTGGTACTGTGCATCTTAGAAACTGATGCACAACCTGAAACCACGGCTGAAGTTTACTTAAAACTTAGTTTGCTTTCGCATCGCTTAGCTAAGCCCCATAGCCTGAACTTGAATGGCATGTTTGGCCTACTGCCTAACATCGCTTGGACCTCTGAAGGTGCCGTCGCCGTTAACGAACTGGCTAAACGCCAGCTATCGGCTCGTGCTCAAGGACGTATCCTAGAAGTCTACAGCGTTGATAAATTCCCGAAAATGGCAAATTATGCAGTACCAGAAGGCATCCGTATTGGCGATGCTTCACGTATTCGTTTAGGTGCTTATGTAGGCGAAGGCACCACTGTCATGCACGAAGGCTTCATCAACTTCAATGCAGGTACGTTAGGTGTCAGCATGGTAGAAGGTCGTATTTCCGCAGGTGTTGTGGTTGGCAATGGCTCTGACTTGGGTGGCGGTTGCTCTACAATGGGTACACTTTCCGGCGGTAATAATGTCGTTATCTCTGTCGGTGAAAACTGCTTGATCGGGGCTAATGCTGGACTCGGTTTGCCGTTGGGTGATCGCTGCACCATTGAAGCAGGCCTGTATGTCACTGGCAGCTCTAAAGTCACCCTGCTGGATGAAAACAACCAAGCTGTATCGGTGGTTAAAGCCGGAGAACTCGCAGGTAAGTCTGACTTGCTCTTCCGTCGTAACTCGCAAACAGGTCAGATTGAAGTGAAAACAAATCAGTCAGCCATAGAACTGAATGCTGAACTGCACAAGCACAACTGATCACAAGTTTGATTTAACACTAGGAATCGTCAATGTCATCTGAGTCTGCCACGCTCGCCCTTGCTAAAGAATTGATCAGCCGCCCTTCGGTTACACCCGAAGATGCTGGCTGCCAAGATTATCTGGGTAAAAGATTAACAGCACTAGGTTTTACGCTAGAGCCGATGCCCTTTGAAGAGGTCACCAATCTTTGGGCAAGACGTGGCACTGAAGGTCCTCTATTTTGCTTTGCAGGTCACACCGATGTAGTGCCTTCAGGTCCAGAAGAGCGTTGGCGTTTCCCTCCGTTTGAACCGACAGAAGACGATGGATTTCTGTGGGGACGTGGTGCTGCGGATATGAAAGGCAGTATCGCTGCCTTCATTACTGCACTTGAGCGTTTTATAGAAAAACATCCTGACCATCAGGGTTCTATATCACTATTGATTACCAGCGACGAAGAAGGTCCTTTTATCAATGGTACCACTCGAGTCGTGGATACACTGGAAGCACGTAATGAGAAAATAACTTGGTGTATTGTCGGTGAGCCATCCAGTACAGATCAAGTTGGTGATGTTATTAAAAATGGTCGTCGTGGATCGATCAGTGGTTCCTTGACGATTAAAGGAAAGCAAGGACACGTTGCTTATCCTCATTTGGTTCGCAATCCCATTCATTTAGCAGCGCCAGCCTTAGCTGAGCTTTCTCAAGAAGTTTGGGACGAGGGTAACGAATTCTTTCCACCCACAAGTTTTCAGATTTCGAATATTCACGCAGGAACCGGTGCCACCAACGTGGTTCCTGGTGAGCTAAAGGTTGAATTCAACCTGCGTTTCTCGACTGAAATTACCGACACCGAGATACGGGAACGTGTGGCCGCAATACTCGATCGTCATCAACTGGATTGGAATATTGATTGGACGCTTTCTGGTCAAGCATTTTTAACAGCAGCCGGCTCTTTGGTAGATGCTTGCCACGATGCTATTAAACAGATCACAGGCTTAGAAACAGAACTATCGACGGCTGGCGGCACCTCAGATGGGCGATTTATCGCACCTACTGGTGCGCAAGTCGTTGAACTCGGTCCGATTAATGCCACCATCCATCAAATAGATGAACGGGTTAGTATCGCTGATTTAGATAAGCTTTCTGAAATCTACGAGCAGATTTTAATTAAACTGCTAGCATCATGACGCCATCGGCTCCAGAAAACTCTTTACCTCTGCGCTGCCCAGTTTGCAGCGCAGCCTTAATAGCTGGCGATCTTAGCTCAGGCAAACAACTAAGTTGTGAAGCGGGTCATAGTTTTGATCGTGCTCGGCAAGGCTATTGGAACCTGTTGTTAGCGCAACGAAAGCGCAGTAAAGCCCCCGGTGATAATGATGAAATGGTTCAAGCTCGCCACAACTTTTTATCACTAGGGCATTACCAGCCCATTGCGACTGCGATTCAGGAATGCATCACTAAACTGGTTACAGAGAAATTAGCTGTCGAGGTGGCGCAACCTCAGTATCCACTTGTCTTAGATCTTGGCTGTGGTGAAGGTTATTACACGCAACAGATTCATCAAGCACTCACATCTATATCAAAAGACGCCCAATGTGTTGGATTAGATATTTCCAAACCAGCTATTCTGCACGCTAGCAAGCAACATAAGCAGATTACTTGGCTAGTCGCCACAGGTGCGGATATACCCTTGATGAGTGAGTCGGTGGATATTGCCACGCTTATTTTTGCTCGACTTTTACCAGAACCAACGGCACAGGTTTTGAAACCTGGGGGTTACTTCTTAGTGGTATGGCCGGGCCCAGACCACCTTCGCGAACTGCGTGAACAGATCTATACTGACGTTAGAGATTCAGATCTAAACCCTGATGAGCAATTGCTGCCATTATTTGAGACAATCAATACACAAACATGTCGCTTTCGCTTTAAGCTGAATGATGGTGATGCGATCAGCAATTTACTGATGATGACACCACACGGTCAGCGTTTAAGCCAAGCTGCGAAGGAAACAATAGTTGCGCTTGAGCAACTGGAGATACAGGCAGATATTCGACTCAGCCTTTACCGCAAACGCTAATAATGATGAAATCTAAGCTGCAACGGCTGCGTTATTTTTTACATAAACGAGCCGACAATCCCAGAGAGAACTTCATCTGGCTAGTCACTGGCTTTACGATATTTATGTTGGGCCTAATGGCTATTAGCATCGCGCAGTTTGCCATGATGGACTCGTTAACCGCAGAGATCATTGCATTACTAGGGTTAATTCTGATGGTCATGGGCGGCGTATTAGCCTTGATCGGCTACATCAGCCTGAGTATTTTAAGAATTTTTCGTTTTTTGGATTCCGATGATGACAAGACATCCTGATATTGAGATTTATATCAAAAACACCTCTGTAGAAAAAATTGCAGCTTGGCTTTCAGAGCGACTAGATCAACTAGAAGCTCTGGGCAATAAAGGCTTACTGCATCAATTTACAGGCGAATATCAACAACACACCTTCGAGGTAGTTATCCATGAGCGTGCCTTAGGCAAAGCATGGCTGAGCGTCTGGTTTCAATCAGATAACACTCCCTGGGAAGTTGACCTAGACTGTGCACGTGAAGCATCCGTTAAACTGAATACACAAGTTCGCTGTATCGCTTCAGGATGGCAAGAAGGTGATGATCCTGATGAATGGTGGAAAGTTGAGAAAGGACAAGAAGAGAAAATTCAGTGGGCAACTGATTAATTTAAGCGACCGCCTGAAAGCCTTCTCGTGCAGCAGTGATTTGCTCAAGCATTTGACCGCCTAAGGAGGCTAAAGAGAGTTGTGCAAAACGATCATTACGGATTGGACGATCAATAGGTGTTTCTGATTTCACCCGTAGATAGCTGACTAGATAAGCAAACTCACCACGTTGTTGCTCAGTAACAGAATGGTTAAGTCGTTTAACAAGATCAGTATTAAATAAGCTATCAGGATTAATGTACTCTAGCTTAGTCGGAAGCTTAAACTCACCACCACTCTGATTAGGCTGAGCGGTGCCTGTAGGGCCTTTTTCATAAGTAGATGCAATCAGGCTAAGCAACATACCAAATTCGGCACTACTGGGCGCACGCACAGCCTGAGGTAGGCCAGAGGTATATCCCTCTACCCTACGCAACATCAGATCAGTGTTTGTTTGATCGACAGCCATACGCTACTCCACTAGTATCATCAACTTAGCGGCCAATTTCAGATAAACTTTAGCTGTTTATTTTACCAATCTATTATCATTACGCTTTCTTACTCTTTGTTTTTTGGAATCTAAAGACCTCATGAAACGCAAACTCATTACACGAGCAGGCTATAACAAGTTAAAGCAGGAGTTTGACACCCTATGGAAAGAAGAGCGTCCTGAAGTCACGCGCAAAGTGACTTGGGCCGCTAGTCTGGGCGATCGATCAGAAAATGCGGATTACCAATACAACAAAAAAAGGCTGCGTGAAATTGATCGCAGGGTTCGCTACCTAATCAAAACGTTTGAAGAGATAGAGATAGTTGACTACTCACCTCAGCAAGAAGGAAAGGTATTTTTTGGCGCTTGGGTCACGGTAGAAAATGATGATGGCGAACAGCGACGCTTTCGCATTGCGGGCTATGATGAGATTTTTGACCGTAAAGACTATATATCGTTTGAATCTCCAATGGCGAGAGCACTTTTGAAGAAAGAAGTCGACGATGAGGCTTGGGTAGAAACACCGGCTGGAAAAGTCTGCTGGTATATTCTTTCTATAGAATATGAGAATACACAGGAATAATTGAGGTATAAATGGTGGGTCGTATAGGATTCGAACCTATGACCAATTGGTTAAAAGCCAACTGCTCTACCAACTGAGCTAACGACCCAAGATGGCGGATATGAGTGGTGGGTCGTATAGGATTCGAACCTATGACCAATTGGTTAAAAGCCAACTGCTCTACCAACTGAGCTAACGACCCAAGATGGCGGATATGAGTGGTGGGTCGTATAGGATTCGAACCTATGACCAATTGGTTAAAAGCCAACTGCTCTACCAACTGAGCTAACGACCCGCTCATTTGCCTAGCGCTTGTTAAGTTGTTGGCTCCCCGAGCTGGACTCGAACCAGCGACCAATAGATTAACAGTCTACTGCTCTACCAACTGAGCTATCAGGGAACACTAAGTAACAACTAACGCTTCACATCATCATCCTTTGGCGGAGGGACAGGGATTCGAACCCTGGGAGCCTCTCGACTCGTCGGTTTTCAAGACCGGTGCTTTCGACCACTCAGCCATCCCTCCAAAGGATGGGCGCAGATTCTACCGTCTCGGAAAATTATGTCAACACTTAATTTTATCTACCGGCATGGGACGGGCGAAATAATAGCCCTGAGCTATGTCACAACCATGGGATTTCAGGAATTCCAGTTGCTCCTTAGTCTCCACTCCTTCAGCAATCAGACCTATGCCAAGACTCTGCGCCATATTGATAATGGCACAGATAATCGCCTGATCATCCTGATCTGTTTCAATGTCCGCGACAAAGGTCTGATCAATTTTTAAAAAATCGATCGGCAAGCGTTTCAAATAGCTCAAAGATGAGTAGCCGGTACCAAAATCATCGATAGCCACTCTAATACCCAGCTTGCGCAGCTCAGAAAGCTGCACCACGGCCTGTTCCATGTCTCTTATCAATGCACCCTCAGTAATCTCAACGCACAACTGAGAGGGTTTCAGGCCCTCCTGATCGATACACTGACGTATCAGCGTTAACCAGCGATCACCACCAAACTGTCTTGGTGAGATATTTACCCCAATTTGCATCTGGTCATTTAATTTCGGCAAGAGATCCCGACAAGCTTGCACCATCATCCAACTGGTCAGATCGGCAATAATGTCAGATTCTTCGGCAACGGGTATAAACTCAGCGGGTGACACTGACCCCAGCTCTTCACTGTGCCAACGCATCAGCACTTCGTAGCCAAAAATATTTTGTGTCTCTAAATGAATTTCCGGCTGATAGACCAGACTGATTTCATTGCGGCTCAATGCATGACGTAATCCATGCTTAATCTGCATTAAGCGATGGTTTCGCTGATCAAGATCTGCATCAAAAAAAGCGTAGCAACCCCGTCCCAGCGCCTTGGCATGGTACATGGCCGCATCGGCATGCCGCATCAACTTATCAAGATTTTCGCCATCACGTGGATAACTCACTACCCCAACGCTACAACCAATAGTGACCTCAATATCATCCAACTGAAAAGGCCGACTCAACGTTTCAATAAGGTTTTCGGCGATACTCGCCAGCGCAATATCATTTTCTACGGGTGAAATCAGCAGGGTAAATTCGTCACCCCCCAGACGACTGACGATATCCGTGTCTCTGACCTGTCCCAAAATCCGATCGGCAACTTGCTTAAGTAACACATCACCAGCTTCATGCCCAAAGGAGTCATTGACCTCTTTAAACAGGTCAAGATCAACAAACAGCAGGGCAAAACTATCATTATAACGCCGCGCCCTGGCCAGGTACTCATGCACCTTTTCTTTAAACGCCAATCTGTTGAACAGCCCCGTGAGCGAGTCACGGTAAGCCAGTTTACGTAACTTGGTACGCGCTTGATACTCTTCAGACACATCCTGAAATATACCAAAATAACCCGTCGGCAGGTCACGTCGATCACGAATACTGCTGATGGATAGCCTTACAGGATATGCGGTGCCATCCGGTCGCTTATTCCACAATTCGCCTTTCCAACTACCCTCGGCTTTTACCTGATTCCACATCGCTTGATAAAAATAAATATCATGCAGATCAGACTTCAAAAAGGCTGGATCCTTGCCCAGCACAGACTCTCTGGAATAGCCGGATATACGCTCAAACGACGCATTCACATCAATCACGCGATTGACATCGTCGGTAATCATAATGCCTTCTGCCGCGTGCTCAAAGATGCGCCGCGACACGCCAAGCATATATTCATTACGCTCTTGCTCGGTGACATTAGTCGCTACAGAACAAATCGCCTCAGGCAACCCCTGATCATCAAAAAGGGGAAATTTCACCATAAACCAGCTGTGCATCACCCCGTCTACGGGAAAGCTACATTCGAACTGCAAGGGTCTACCTGTACGGATCACCTCATCATCATAACTTTTAATATCAGTGGCATAAGGCTCTTCCAGCAGATCAAATACCAGCTTACCCTTCGTATCCTCACCAAAATAACTATAGAAATGCTTATTTCCTAGGGTATAAATGCCCTGAAGGTTTTTGATGTACACCATAGAGGGAATATGCCGTAAGATACTATCCATCTGTGCATGCGTTCGCATCAACTCATCACGACCGTGGCGTAATGATTCCAGCATATGGTTGAGTGCATCTGCAATCACCCCCAATTCATCACGCCCCTTCAACGCCACTTGTGTATCCAGTTCACCTTGACGAATTTTGTCCACCGCTTCAGTAATCAACGTCAAACGGCGACCAATAAACCATTCGGACCAGACCCATAGAAATACAGCCAACGTAACTATCCCCAGAGAAACCCAGATAAAAACGCCTTCTAATTGATGCCAACCCTGCTGCGCTGACTGATCCAAATCCAACTCTAACAATATCAATCCGGTTTCAGCTTCCAAAGTTCCAGCCGCATCATGCAACGGAATTTGCACGGGAGTCAGCCCATATAAGCTGTTTTCAAAACGTGTTACTAGCTGTATTTCTGGACGCTGCCTTTCCATCACCCTGAAAGGTAAACGGCGATCAAAATGTAATGGCAACTGGTCAAGATGCTGTCCAACATAATTCAGATTCACTGATGCAAGAATATGCATTGAGGCGTCCATAACCAATAAATGCCTTACTTCAGCATGCATGCCAGTGGAGACGATTTCACGTTGCACACCATCCAGATCATCCCGTTCTAATAAATACTCAAAGGTGCCTTGAAGACGGTTCAGCGTATGTATCAAATTAGCTTCAGCGGTCTGATAAAAGAGCTGGGTTACAAAAGGTTTAAGAAGCAGATGCGAGCCCAGCATCAGTAATATGGCGAATCCCAGAATAAATAGTGGGATTGAGCGGCGCAGTGAGAAAACCGGAATACGCTTGTGCAACCTAATCCCCTTACCCGTAAACACTTATAAAATAGAGTACTATAACATCTTGCACGTACCCTAAAAACGATGTCTTAACTATAACGCTCCGTATAGTATTCACTGCGCCGATACTCTCCTGGGGTCATACCAGTCCATTTTTTGAACGAGCGAAAAAAAGCAGACGGCTCATCAAACCCCATTAACCCGGCAACATCATTAATAGATAACTGAGGTGCGTTCATATAGTTAATCGCCGCTGCATGGCGCTCTTCATCTTTAATTTTCTGATAGGAGGTACCCTCTTCCAACAACCGTCTGCGTAATGTAGAAACGGACATATGCAAAGCTCGCGCGACTTCTTCCGCCGAAGGTAGCTCTCGACTGAAATCTTTACCCAACATTGAAATCACCCGCGCTTTCAAACTCTTATCATCGTCCACCATAACGATCAGCTGATAAGGAGCCGTTTTCAGAAAGCCACGTAGTGTTTCTTCATTCTGCGCCAGTGGTAAGTCCAGAAACTTAGCCGGAAAAACAATGGCGTCTTCATGCTGACTGAACTTAACCTCAGACTGAAAGAGCTTAACATACTGGTCTGCATCACCCGGATCAGCGAAGGTAAAATAGGCTGCTTTTAACTCCAATCGACGCCCAATTAACCAGCTCATAAAATGGTGCCACATGGATAATGACGTACGTATCTGCAGAGGTGATTCCTTGCCCATTAACGAGCGAAAATCGTCTTCACTCAGACTTTCAATAGGGGCAAAAGACACTTTGGCATAACGACCACGACGCACAATAACAGGTTTGATCATTGAGCCACGGCAAATTTCGTAAAAGTCACTGCAGCGCCGCAGTGCCCGCTCTAGTGTAGAACAATGAATAATCGCATGGCACATCATGCGGAAGGTACCGTTGGGAACACGACCACCACTTAGCATGCCAAAAGATTCATCCTGCGCAATCCACATGATTTGCTGGTACAGCAGCCCGAATTTATACGCTGGCAACTCATTATGCTGCGCTATCTCAATCCGACTGATCTCCACATGCCGGAGCAGGTCATCCGTATTAAAACCTTGAAGTTCAGCCATCGCCAACAAATGGCGTACATAGCCGGTCGGCACCGTAATTGTTTTCTCCATCCCAACCTCCAGGTCGCTTAGAAAGACATTAAAAATCTGATCCAGCGCACAGAAATGTCAGCCTAATTGAACTCTAATGTCATTGTTATCAATACTGCTATGATTAAAACTGATAGCCATTGCAAATTCTGCCATTGCACTGGCACAAGTTGAATTTAATCTTCTTTGAAGTTGCATAGCCTAACAATAAACCTCAGTAAGACAATAATAACAAGGTGGAATGAACGAAATGGCAACTAAAACACTGCGCCGCACAGGCCAGCAGGCCCCACGACGCCCTAGCTTCTCCCCCGCACTACTCGCCTGCTTGCTTGCCTCCGGATTTACCGCACAGACACAAGCACTTGAATTTCAACTTGGAGAAATACAGGGGCGCTTTGACTCCAACATATCCATTGGTACCAGCATTCGCTTGGACAACCCTAGCGCTGGTCTGATTTCACAACCCAATGATGGTAACAGCCTGGGTTCAGGAAGCTACGATGACGGCACGCAAAACTTTAAACGAGGCAAACCCTTCTCTACGGTACTCAAGGGTGTTCATGACCTGGAGTTACGCTACGAAAACGTAGGTTTCTTCGGGCGCGGTAAATACTGGTACGACTATGAACTGGAGAAAGGCAGTCGTGCTCATGGCCACATTCCTAATGGCTACACACCCAATACACGTTTGAATGACAGTAGTTTCAATGATTTTGCTAAATTCAGTGGTATAGAACTGCTGGATGCTTATTTTTACGGTGGTTTTGACCTGGGGAATATGCCACTGGATATACGTATTGGCCGTCAGGCCATTAACTGGGGCGAGAGTACCTTTATTCAGGGTGGTATCAACGCCTTTAACCCCGTCGATGTGTCGGCTTTCCGCCGCCCGGGTGCCGAACTGAAAGAAGGCTTATTGCCTTTCGGTAGTGTATTTGCATCACTGGGTTTGACGGACAACCTGAGTATTGAAGGCTTCTATCAGTATAAATGGGAGCCTACGGTTGTGGATGGCTGTGGCACCTACTTTTCCAGCAATGATTTTACCTCACAAGGGTGTGATGGTGTGCGTGTTAATGCTGACCTGACGGGTATAGGAGGTCCAAACCTTGGGGGAATCTCTGATTCAGTATATTTTAACACGCCAGGACTAAGCCCGTTTATTGTTGAGCGAAATGAAGATGGTCGTAGAACACCTAGTGATGATAACCAGTTTGGTGTTGGATTTCGCTATTTTGCTGAGAACTTAAATAATACTGAGTTCGGTCTATTTCATGCCCAATATCATAGTCGTTTACCCTTGATTAGCGGGGTAGTTCAACTTGCTCCAGGGATCGGGCCATTTGCCAGTACTTACTATGTAAGCTATCCCGAAAAAATCAAAATGACGGGTTTAAGTTTTAGCACAAATATTGGAGACATTGCATGGTCTGGAGAAATTAGTTACAAGCAAGATCTGCCTATTCAAATAAATGGACCATTACTTATTGGCACCATACTCGCTGGTGGAGCTGGTCCAAATACTGGTACAAACACTCTTGTAAACCATAGACCTGCTTCGGGTGAAGTTCAGGGCTATGGTTTATTCGACGTAACACAGGCTCAAACAACCTTCATCAAGTTTTTTGACAATGTCATGGGTGCCAGCCGTCTAAGTACGATTGCGGAGCTGGGCTGGACGCATGTACACGGCCTAGATGAAGATGCCAATGCCATCAAATACGGTCGTTCCGGTATCTTCGGTTATCAGCAAGGCGACACCAGTGGCTTCGTCACCAGCAACTCCTATGGTTATGTCTTGCGTGGTGCGCTTGAGTACCCCAACGCCTTTGCTGGCGTGACACTGACACCCGAGTTGAATTTCCGCCATGGCGTTAAAGGTAACGGTCCTGAGCCTGGGGCTGCATTCCGCGAAAATGAAAAAGCCGTCAATATCGGCATTACGGCTGACTATATGAACCGCTATCGCGTTGGCGCATCCTATACCAGTTTTTTTGGCGGATCGTTTAACGCCGAAAAAGACCGGGATTATATATCACTCAACGCCTCTATCGCCTTTTAAGCAGCTGCAGGAGAATAATAATGATACAGCTAAACCTTCCAAAGAGACTACTCTATAGCGCATTGCTCTTATCCCTTAGCGGCGCTATTTATGCCAGCCCTGAACGACTACAACAGGACCTGACCCCAATGGGTGCTGAACGAGCTGGGAATGCCGCAGGCACTATTCCAGCTTGGGATGGTGGCATTTCCCGAAGTGATGATCGCTACACAAACCCGTTTGCTGATGAACAACCGCTGTTTGTGATTACCGCTAACAACTATACAGACTACCAGGATCAGCTTTCCGAAGGCCAGATAGCCATGTTCCAACGCTACCCGGATAGCTTCAGAATGCCGATCTATCCAACCCATCGTACAGCAGCCTTACCGGATAGCATCTATGAGGCGGCAAAAAGAAACCTGAGCGGTGCCAGATTGACTGAGGATGGCAATGGTTTGGAAGGTTTTAGTGAAGCATTAGCCTTCCCAATTCCTGACAATGGTTTACAGGTCATCTGGAATCACATGACCCGCTATCGTGGCGGTGCATTGGAACGCACCTTTGTACAGGTACCCGTACAAGCCAATGGCAGCTTTACCCCGGTGCGTATCAACGAAAAACTCTCTTGGCCCAGTTACCTGAAAGACTCAGGGGACGGTGAGCGCCATGACAATATTCTGTTCTTTTTTGTCCAGGAGGTAACGGCACCCGCCAGACTGACTGGCAACATTCTACTCGTGCATGAAAGCATGAACCAAATCACCCAGCCACGTCAGGCCTGGACATACAACTCTGGGCAACGCCGTGTTCGTCTGGCACCCAATATTGCCTATGACGCACCGGGTACTGCAACAGACGGACAACGCACCACCGATAATCTGGACATGTTCAATGGCGCACCCGATCGTTACGAGTGGAATTTAGTCGGCAAGCAGGAGTTGTATATTCCTTACAACAGCTGGAAACTCGCAGACCGTAAGCTGTCATACAGTGACATCCTTAATGCAGGCCACCTTAATCCGGACCACACTCGCTATGAGTTGCACCGGGTCTGGAAGCTTGAGGCCACACTGAAAGATGGACAGCGTCATGTGTATGGCAAGCGCACCTTCTATATTGATGAAGACACTTGGCAGATCGCTACAGTAGATCATTATGACGGACGTGGAGAACTCTGGCGTGTCGGTGAAATGCACCAATTTCAATATAGAGACGTTCAAGTGCCATGGTCTGTGGCCGAAACCTTCTACGACCTGCAATCAGGACGTTATCTGGTGGGCGCTCTGACAAATGAAGAAGGCGTGGGTTATGACTTTACTCAGCGCTTTGATTACCGGGATTTCACACCTCAGGCAATCCGCCGCATGGGTCGCTAATCGATAGTTCTAGAGATTTAATCAGCCCACCAAAGGTGGGCTTTTTATAAACTGGCGATTTGAAGTGCGTCAATCGGACGACGGGCTGTCCAGAAATTGCGTTTCCAATAGGGGTTGTCTAAGTTGGAGATGATCACACCTCGACTGGTGGAGGCATGCAAAAAATCACCCTGTCCTAGATATATACCTACATGCTGGGTTCTTCCAGTATGAAAAAATACCAGATCTAGAGGTTGAAGAGCTTGGCGCGCAACGACATCTCCCGTAGCGACTTGTTCGCCGGTAGTACGCGGTAACTGCACATCGAATGCTTCAGTAAAGATACTCTGCACCAGCGCAGAGCAATCTATCCCGCGCTTGTCAGCACCACCTAGACGATAAGGGGTACCAACCCAGGCTTGATACTGCTGTTCCAGCACCAAACGCACATCCCCTTGCAACCCAGTCACTTCGGGCGCTGGCATCAATGGCTGACTGACCTGTCGACCTGAGGAAAAACAGCCTGTCAGCAGCAATAGTGAAGTTAAAAGTAAAATATTACGCATAAATAATGGATTACTAAAAGAATAATGCCACAAAATAACTGAAAACCCTGCACTCGACAAGTGAATTTTTTTGTTCCACTATGCTCATGTAGATCAACCTTTTCATGTCAAATCACGCTTTTATCCGACAAATCAGCCTATTTCTGCTAGCATTAGCGCAACTATAAGCAGGAGAAAGACCCTAAGTGTTTACCGACATCCAACTCAATGAGCGCCTCCAGAAAGCACTGGATGCTCAAGGCATTACCGCCCCAACAGCGGTTCAACAGGCTACCCTTGCGCCCGCGCTCAGTGGCAAAGATCTAATGATCAGTGCCGTAACTGGCAGTGGTAAGACCTATGCCTTTCTTTTGCCGATGCTGCAACGCTTTATCGACACCCCATCACCTAAAACAGCCACACGCGCGCTGATTTTAGTACCGACGCGGGAACTTGCCGAGCAGGTTTCAAAAGCCTGTGAGCAATTGGCCGCGTTCACTCAGATTAAATCACTAAGCATTTACGGTGGTGAGGGGTTTAAAGAACAGGCTGCGAAACTGCGAAAGAACCCTGATATTTTGGTCGCCACACCCGGCCGCCTGATAGAGCATCTGGAACGTCAGACTATTGACCTCAGTGACCTGGAAATTCTGGTCCTGGATGAAGCCGACCGCATGCTGGATATGGGTTTCAGCGAAGATGTACTGAAAATTGCCACGCAATGCCGTGCTGAACGTCAGACTTTGCTATTTTCGGCCACCCTGAATACCGGTCAAATTCAAAGTTTGACCGAACAAGTAATGAACAACCCTGAATCACTGTTACTCAGTGATGCTCGGACACAAGTTGTCGCTATCACGCAGCAAATGATTCTGGCAGATGATGGGAAACACAAGGAACGACTCCTGAATCGATTACTCAGCCAGGAAGTCTACAGTCGTGTGTTGATCTTCACTAATACCCGCGTAGCGGCTGATCAGCTGGGCAATGTGTTGCGCTACCAAAAACATCGCGCCGCTGTGTTACATGGCGATATGGACCAACCGAAACGACGCCAGGTACTCAATCTGTTCCGCGAAAACCGCATTCAAATTCTGGTTGCTACAGATGTGGCCGCACGCGGACTGGATGTTGAAGGTATAGACCTGGTGATTAACTTCGCTATGGCGCGCAGTGGTGATGATTATGTGCACCGAATTGGTCGTACCGGCCGGGCGGGTGAAACTGGTACCGCCATCTCGCTGATTGCCCCTTCGGAATGGAATCTGATGTGCAGCATTGAACGCTATCTGCGCATCAGTCTTGAGAAACGCACCCTTTCAGGTCTGGAGGGCAGTTTTAAAGGGCCGGAAAAAACCAAGGCCTCAGGCAAAGCCATCGGCAAGAAGAAG
>REDB01000092.1 GCA_007693685.1 Oceanospirillales bacterium | reverse complement strand
TGTTCGATCCGGTTAAACACTTCACGGTTGGCGTTACATAGATTGTCTAGCACGACAACTTGATGTCCTGCTTCTAATAATTCAACGGTGGTGTGCGATCCAATGTATCCGGCACCTCCGGTCACTAATACGGCTTTGTTCATACTAAGTCCTTATTCATACCGCGAATTATCAAGCATTATGGTAGCTTTGTTATTGTACTATAGAACGGTTTCAGCGTTTGTGTATTATCAAATGTGCTAATCAGTTCTATGGTAGTACGTTGTATCGCGTTGTTTAATATGGACGTTTAGTATAATCAGCTGTTGAGTAAATTAGTCAGCCAAGAGTCTCAATTTAACGGGAAAAGCCAGTGACTATACACCCAACCAGTGGTTTCAGCTTTGTTGTTAACAACTTCACTAACTAGCCACCAGTGGTCGAGTTTTTCCAGCAGGATAACTTGAGAGTTGCTGGGTAGTGTTTTGATCACGGTATCAGCGATGCTGGGGCCACTTCTCATGTTCAGCCCTGATGAGGCGGTAACACGGAATTTAGGTTCAAAGATGATGGGATTAGGGATATCTGGTTGTTCAGTTTCTCGTCTGCCTTCTAACAAACCTCTGAAGCGATCAAAAGGAAAGGCTGGACCTGGGTCTTGCTTTCTTCCAGGCGATATATCGTCATGACCAATGATGCAGTCAGGGGTTAGGTCGTATTGATGAAGGAGTGCTCTGACGACATTGAGGGTGACCTCGATTTGCGTTTCACTGAAGCTTTCCCAGCCTCGTTGAGTGGCGTCATGTTTATGCTTGAGTTGAACGACGTTTTCATCAGGCACTCGAGTGCCTGCCCATGAACGCCAATTACCTTGACCTCCGTTCAACCAACCCCAGTTCACCAATTCGATACCGACGGAGTAACTGTTGAGTCCTCTTACGCCTTGCCATTCTGATCTACCCGCGTGCCAGCAGCGCTCATGAAAACGTCCCATTTGCACGATGCGACCATCATTACCAATGATTAAATGAGCTGAAGCCTGTGCCTGTCTATTTTTGAAGGTGTTAATCGCAGATTGAACGTTGCTACCGCCGGTATAGTGCATGATGATGTAGCGAGGTTTTTGTTCTTTGAGATGACCGCTTTTGTTGGGTGTTTCCTGCCATTCAACACGATCGTTGTTGTCGTGGTATAGCAAATGGTTTTTGATTTTCATGTTATACCTCGTCTTCTTTTTCAGGTGTTGGAATCAGATTGCTGATGTTTTCTGGAGGCGGTACTGGGACAATTTTGAAGCGAATGCGTGCTTGCAGGGTTGATGTGTAGCCATAGCGGTTTGCGTATCCGGCGTCTACGGGAGTGACAAAGAGTCGCATTTTGCGGTTTATGTTCTGCGGTAAAAACTGACTTCGGATGGCGTTTTGTGGAGTAGTGGGCACAGATGGGGAGGAGGTGACTTGCATTTTCATGGAAAGCGTTATGTCACCTTCCGCTTCTGGGATGGTATAAAACGTCGGTTGGTAGCCAATATCTTTCAGCATTTGCAGTGTTTCATCGTCGCCTTGTTGATACAGTGCCAGTGTTTGATGAATTGAGCCTTGATCTAGGGCGGCTTGCGCTTCTGCTACGCCATGTCCAACCGAGGCAATAATGTCACCTATGGGTGCTGATATAGTGTCATGAATCAGTTGTTGTAGTTTCGATGGCATGTGCGCCTCCGTTAATCATTTAGTGAGCAAAGATAACCAGCACCTTTCGTCCTTTAGCTAACGTTTCGTCTGCACTGGGGGATTGTTTAAAAGCTTGTCCCGCGCCTGTAATGTCAGGATCAGGTGGATCGCCGTAAGCCACTTCGATTCCAAACCCTAGGGCTTTTAATAATCGAGTTGCGGCACTTTCGCTAAGGCCACTTAGGTCTGGAACCTTTGTGTTTGTTGTTTCTTGTTCGGTTGGTTCGGGAATGTATTCCACCACCATTTCAGAAAGTGCGGCGGCATTGGTGGCATCTTTCAGTAAGCGTGAGTCGGCTAATGTCATTCGATTACCTGACCCGCTGAAAAGGCCTTTGACATTGATTTGTACCCTACCTAAACGAAAATGGCTTCCAGCTTGCGCTTGTTCTTTGCTGAAATTTTCTAGTCCGGAAGAGATGGATTGTTGTAAGGAGGTAATATCGGTTTCCGATTCAAGTTGATTTTCTAATTCTCGTGTTCTTTGAGATAAATTGTTAATTATTGATTCGAAATTGGTGTTTATCTTGCTGATTTCAGATGCTTTTTGAGATTCTAGTTCGGCTTGTTTTCGCTCAAACTGGATGCGTTGCTCGTTGATTTGAATATTCTTAGCATCGACTGCTGATCTAAGTTGGCTGACTTGAATGTCTAATGCACTTTTGCTGATTGCTTGTTGTGCTAAATCTATTTCAATACTGTCGATTAACTGCTGATATTTAGCGGTGTTGAGTACGGGGCCATTGGTCTGATCAGCGCTTTGTCTTTTTTCATCGGTAAGTAGATCTTTTCTTAATTGTTCAGTGGGTATAAATGGGGTGCGCCTGTATTCTTTGAGTGCCCCTAAAATGGGCTTAAAGCTAACACTTTGTCGTTTCGGTAACCCACCGATCTGTTTTTTTTGTGTGTTATCTGGATCTGATGCTGTGAGAGAGTAGGCTTCTTCACCCAGAAGTTCTATAACACCAAAATCGATTTCCAGCGTTCGCCTCCTACTGTCGTAGCTTACAAGACCACCTTGACTGATCACTTGATTGTTGTGCTTCAACTGTATCATAGGAGCTTCAGCTAGGTTTTTGATTACCCTTCGATTAATCTCACCGTCTTGATTTGTGCGTGCAGTGGTGGCTGTTTTCCAGCTATTATGCTCTGATTCGAAAAATTGAATCTGAACGTTAGCGCGTTCTAGGGGTTTATTTTCGTCACTGACCAATGTGGCTTTAAAAACCATTTGCCTGATACTCATGATTGAATCCTTATCGAATAATACTGAGTCGCGTCACTGCATTACCTAAATTGATATCCAGTAAGATGACGGTGCCGACACGTACGTTATTTCCAAAGTGCAGAAGTGTTTCGACCATACCGTTTTCGTGTGTAATCAACGCCGAGTTTTCGAGTCGAGCCACTGTATTTCGATTGAAGGGTCGATCACTATTGAGAGAAGCACTAAGCTCCCAATTGATGTTGATCTCTACTTTGCGTCCTTGTATTAATTCACCTTGGCTGTTTCTCGCCAAGACACGGATCAGCCTTTCCCGAGCTGTTCGCTTATCCGGATCTTCATCTGCCATCAATTCAATGATGGGCAGGCCTTCTCCAGGGGGAACTGACACAATTCTGCCTGAAACGTGGGAGCTGATGTCAGCAGTTTGTGATTGTTTAGCGGGACTAAATCTTAGTCGTTTTAACACCGGCAGGGCGGTAGATGAACCTTCCGTTTCACTGGTTTGGCGCATGCTCAAATTGACCGCGATATCAAAATCAACATAGGGAATATGATATGACGGAGTAGGGCGTCCATACTGATCAACGGCGGGTATGTCGTTGAGTGAGTCTTGTGCTTCTCTGACGCCATCGGCTATAGAACCAATTAATGATTCTATGGTGCCATCTATAAACTCATGATTTTTCACTTTTTGAACTCCTGTTCGCGCTGGCGCATTTTATGGTTTTTTAATGCGCGCTCTCGTCTGTTTGTGTCATGCGCCTCTTGTTCACGTGCAGCAATCAGTTTTTTTAATGCCTTATCACGTTGCTGGTTTAAGCGTTGACCTATCTCATCCAGCTTACCTACCTCAACACTACCGACCTCGACACTGAGTAGCCGCTCTTTAAGTGCTTCATAGCGTCTATTTTCGGTGATGAATGTTGAAAACCTATCCTTGAGATCAATATTTAAAGGGGTGTCTGGAAGCCTGTCTTTGAGTGATGTTGTGATTTTTTCACTAGTTTCAGATTTTTTCAGAATTTGAGGGTGATGCTCGGTGAGTTTTGTGGTTTCACATTTTAGATCAGTAATTTTCTGCCTATTCGTTTCCCATTGATGTAATTCTCGTCGACGCTCCGCAAGTGTTTGTACTGGATAGATGCGATTTAATAATGGGGTTTCTGTCATCGACTGCATTTCAGCTTCCAGCTTAGCTCGTTTGTTGAGCAAATCAGCTAATACCGGCGAGAGTTGGCCAACCTCCTCAAGTGAGTGAATAGGCGAAGTATTCACTTCCTCTTGAGGTTGTCTTTTTTTTTGCAGATCTTTCCAGCTAAAACCGGCCATCGTATGTTTCCTATGGAGTGTTGAGCTAGTCAGTTGTGGGTGACATCATCTCGCGTATACGCTCTTCAAGTATGGCTGGCGCAGGGACTGGAACCAGTTTGGTGCGCATTAATGAGCTACCTTCCGCTGAGTATTGATATCGGGAAGCAAAGCTTGCAGATACGGATGAAACACTCATTGAGCCAGCTGCCAATATGGGTAGCATGACACCGCCGGCTTTTGCAGTGACTTGGCGTGATCTATTTTTGCTTTCCGTTTGTGTTTGTGTCGAGATCGACATTTTTAATTCTATGACCGTGTCTACAAACTGGTAAAAGGTGGGTGTAAAGCCTAGTTCTAACAAGCTATATTGTTTGCCATCCGTAAACTGGACTTGGTAAGGGTTGTCTGAGGCTTGGTCGGCATCCCCAGGGTCTTGGCCGGCCATAATTTGTGCGATACGAAGCGACACTAAATCTAGCTCTAGTTGTGCTTCGGCAATGCCGACACCCAGATTTTTAACCATTTCTGGAAATGGAACGGCGAGTAATTCCTGTCCAACACTCATCGGGGTTACCTCTCTTTATGAAATAAACGGCAGTCGTGTTTATTATTAGGATTCATCGTTTTCAATTAAGGCACGTATGCGCTCCTCGAGTACTGGCGGTGGTGGTACCGGGCATAATTTGGTTCGCAGTATGCTTGCACCCTCTGCTGAGTATGAGTAGCGAGAGGAGTAGGTGGCATCGACTTGAGTGGTGTTAATGGTTCTTTTTCGAGTGCCGCTTGCTTTGCCTCTTCTTAAACTCAATCGGCCAGATAGAGTTGATTCACGCTCTTCTTCAGTGGTGGATACACTGTTACGTTCGCTTTCCGATTGACTGATTTTGATCGCTATTTTTACTTCAATGATGGTGTCTACAAACTGGTAGAAAGTTGGTGTGAATCCCAGTTCCAGCATCGAGACATCTTCTCCTGCAAATGAGACAAGGCTGTTGCTGTTGGGTATTTTTTGACCATTCTCATCATATAATGGTTGTTTTCCACTCATCATATGCGCAACGTCAACAGAGTTGGCATCGAGCTCCATTTGCGCATCTGCAATGGCTAAGGCCATATCACGAATCATATCTCCCATAGGGACATTGAGCAGTTCTTGTCCTACTGATATATTGTTTGGCATGAGTATTCTCCTAATTCTTTAATTAACTGGCTTTTCATAGTGTTGCTTGAGCAGTTGAGTAAATACATCGGGTGCTGGTAGTGATACCAGTCGTGCGGCGATAGAACTCATTCCATTGGCTGATACCGAAAACTTTCGTGCATAAGAAGCTTCAATACTGGCTCCGAACATGACAGGACCTGCTACACCACCAGCGTGAGCACCTGCTTTAATGCCAAATTCTGTTGATTCCATCATGCTAAAACTCAGCTTTGCTTCCACAGTGGCTTCAGTGAAGGCGTAAAAACTAGGTTGAAAGCCCAGCGTCAGAAGGTTATAGCTATTGTCACCAATCTCTACCTCAGTGGATGCCATCTCTTGTGCTAAGGCTATGGAGTTTTGATCGAGAGCATTTTGTGCCTGTGCAATCGATATGCCCAAACGCTCGATAATGCTAGGCAGTGGTGCGTTAAGTAATGCGCGAGTGACTTTGGGCACAGAAGACATTAGTCGCCTCCTTTTTTAGCATTCAGTATCTCTTGCATGGATTGCACAAACTCTGCAGGTGGTGGCACGGACGCCAGTCGCGCATTGATGGATGAGTTCCCAGTAATTTCCATCTCAAATTGACGTGAGTAGCGCACATTTAAAGATGTACCCACGGCAACGGTGGTATTGCCTTCACGTTCGCGTCTTGATGATTGGGTTTGCGTGCGTGTGAATTCACTTTTGACTGTGATTCCATCACTGCCTGATAGGTTGATATCTTGGGAGGATTCGCTGACCAGAATCATTTGTGTTTCGTCTGATGCGTTGCTAAGTTGAACCACATGTCCACGACGAGACGCTTCGACATCAAATCCAGCTTTATTTTGAACTGCTTGCGTTAATTGGGAGGCAAAGGCAAATGCACTGTCTTCTTCATGTCCGTTGATCGCTCTGCCAGACAGTGTAAATTCTTCATTTTTAATCAGGATTTTCTTGCCGTTAAGGTTATTAAGCGTCTTCGAATTATTTACGAAAGTAAATCCATTTCCTTGGACCGGACGTGAGTTAAGTTTGTTAGGCTCTACCTCGTCCTTATTTATAGAATAACCCTCGTCTGCATCGACTAAAATAATGTGATTACTGGTGGAAATAATGATATCAACACGACGTCGAATGGGGTTTTCACCCTCATGTGCAGATGCTTCCTTAAATCCTTCCCCTTTTATGTCTATTAATTCTTTGGTGGCGCCGGAGCTGACTAAAAGCGCTCTTGCTGCTTCCGCTCGCGCATCGGATAGTTTTTTATTTAACTCTTCGCTACCTGTTCGGCTGGCATGACCGACAACATTAACGCGAACTTGAGCTTCTTTGATCAATCTTGCGGTTAAAGCGATGAATTCGCTTGCTTCTTTTTCACTTTCTTCATTAGTGACTTGCTTATCAGCACTAGAGTTAGAAAACGGAGTACTTGAGCCAACGGCAAAATACAAAGAAAGTACGGGTGTACCTGGCGGTAACTGTCCCATAAGGTTACGGGCTGAATAGCCCTCCAACGCGTTGATACTAGATGCAATCGCATCTGCATAAGCTTTAAGGTTATCTTGTGGCTCAACAGTGACAGCAGTATCGCTATTGAGTCGAAAGGTTTCGCTACTACTTGGGTTTTCTTGCACAAGAATATCCCCACGCTTAAAGCGATTGTCTAAAAAAGCTACGCTGTTGGGGGTGAATACAACTTGTTCATCGGAAATCTCTTCTCCGGGTTTCTCTCTGGGTGGAGGGCTAATCTCTGTTGACTGTTGAAAGGGGATTGCCTGAGATATGACACTATTGCCTCGAATCTCCTGTGCTAAAGTGATCATCCTTTCATCAAGGGATTGCCCACTGGCAGAATAGTTTTGTCCATTAACCTGAACAGCTCCACGCGAGTTGTGCTTTATGGCGATTTCGGCTTTGCGAACCTGAGTGCGTTCTGACGAAAAGCTTTCCGTTTGGGATAAACTATTTTCATCGATAGCCTTGCTACTATCAGAGCTTTCATATTTCGCTTCGATACCAAAATCTATGCCAAAAGACCTTTGTACTTTTAACGATAGTTGTAAGGAACAGGCAAGATCAGCGTGCTGGAAGTGATAGAACGCAGGCTGTAAGCCGAGTTCCAAAAGTGACTTGTTATTGAGTGCAGGTATGGGCTGAGTGAATGCATCCAGCTGTTCTATTGAGTTAATATCGAGCGCTTTTTGAGCTTCAGCAATCCCTAAGCCTAAGGATTTAATAAAGTCTGCCACGCTGGCATCACTCAGCACCTGACCGGGTGACATTCCATCGTAATCATTCATGGCGAACCCTCTTTTTTGTTCTATACCGGCATGCCGGTCCCTTGAGACAGAGATCGTGCAATCTTTTCATTGACTTGACCTTGTCGTACTACAAAGTAGTTGTGTTTGTTTTGTAGTTGTTCGATACGCGTGAGGTTGATGCTGTAACCGCGTTGTAACCAGCCAAGAAGTTCTTTGGATAGAGAAATATCCGAGTCGCCAGCTGTATTGATGGCTTGATTGAATGCAATTTTGGCTTCTTCTTTAGCGCCTTTTTTAAGCAGTGTGCAACCTAGTTTTTGTAAAATATCGGCATGATCTTTGTTGTGTAGATTTGAGCTGACTTGCTGCGCTGTGTAGTGTTCGTGTGCGGCTTGATAAAACTGAATCGCTTCGTCGTAATTACCTTTGCGTTCAAGACTTTCAACAACACATTGGGTGTAGTGTCGAAAGAATACTTCTGGCGCTTTCAGTGAAACGGCGATCTTTATGGCTTCACGATAATGCTTCAATGCCTCTTGGTGTTCATTCTTTAGCGCATGAATTTTACCTTGCTCTGCTAACCCTAAATGCATGATATGAATGTTCTCAGTTGTCATGCTGCACACTCCTGATAGCTAACATCTGCACCACTGGACTCAAGTAAATATTTTGCAAATCTTGCATAGGTTTCTGATGCGTCACGAGTGGTGTAGGGAAGTGTCTTTAAAGGGGTATCCATTAGCCCTAACTGTTGTAGCAATGTGTTAACTGGCTGCAGATCTTGAACGGCGTGAATCTGAATTTTCAATCGTTGAAAGGTTATATTTACTTTTTTGGTATCTAAACCGTGTCGTGTGAATTCTGCTTCAAGAGTTAAGGCTTCTTTATGACTGATGCTTTCGTGAATGACCAAGGGTAGATGAGACTCTACATCTGGGTAATCAAAAGGAGTGATGCCTAGTTTATTCTCTAAGAACTCTTGGGCTGCACTTTCAGAGGAGTTGGGTAACGAGTTTAACAGTAGGTCATAACGGTAGAAGTCTTGATTGATGATTTTTAGTGGTAAGTTATGGCCGAAGTGTTTCCAGATCTTTTGTGCTGTCGAATAGTCAATATTTTCTAGGCAGAGTCCATTGTTCGCTTGTAATGAAAGGTTAAGTCGTTGAAGAAATTGATTTAGCTGTTGGGTTTGATGCTGGTTTAGTTCTTCAGACACTAGATCATATCTAGCTGATATTGGTCTTGAGGCAACGACATCTACACCTGAAAAGTCCAATCTATCTCTTATAGCAGATAAGGTTGCTGAGCTGACACTTCCCAATATGATAGCGGGGGGCGAAATCAATAGGCTAATCACACTGGTTTCATCAATGCCTAGGAAGGGTGAAAGATTTGCAACCACCTTAGGCAGGTTTTCAATGTCAGTCATCTGAACTGAAATATCGAAGAGTTCTGTAGGTTGTGGAGCTGGCGCATCGCAATACTCTATCTTTACTTCTATCCCTATGTTTTGGATGAGTGAAGCAAGCTGTTTGCACGTTTCCTCAGTTAGATTGTCAGCAAGAACAGATGGGGCTCGGTAGAGTTTTTCTGCTACTTTCTCAGCCGGCACATTTAATCCACTCGCTATTACTTTTGTGGCAGCAGCAGTTGCAGTACCAATAGATAAAACAGTTACTCGATAAAATATTCCTTCTATATCATTACTATGAACGTTAACTTCCATTAGATCCACCACGCGAAACATTTGTTTTAATGGTTGGGTTTAAACAGATATTTCAATTTAGCGTAGCAGTCAATTAATGATAGTCAAATTCAGAAGATCTAAATTTCACTTTATTTTCTGGGTTGGGTGTATGCTGAACGTCAAGAAACTTATATGTCAACTTCCAGCAGTCCTTAGGTTATTAGTGACTTTTTATTAAAGTAACTAAAGACTTTTCTAATGTTATTTTGTACTCTAAGCACCTACTATCAGCAGGTTTATGGTGTGTGCTTTTTTACATTACACAGCTGCTATCCATATTGAAAAGGATCTTTCTTCTATGCATTACTCAGCATTAACACCACTCATTTCATCATATTTTCAGCTAACTCCTGATCCTTCAGTTGCCTCTCAACGAGTGTGCTTCGGTACCTCTGGTCACCGTGGAAGCTCACTAAATCTTAGCTTTAATCAACATCACATATGGGCAATAGCTCAAGCAATTGTTGAGTATCGTCAGCAGGCTGGAATAAATGGGCCTTTGTATCTTGGTATCGATACACATGCACTTTCAAGACCTGCATATGGCAGTGTTTTAGAAGTTTTGGTCGCGAATGGTGTTGAGGTTTGTGTTCATCCCAATGAAGGCTTTACGCCAACACCTCTGATTTCACATGCTATTTTGCAGCATAATCGACAGCCTGATGCTTTTTTATCCGATGGTATCGTGATTACACCGTCACATAATCCCCCAGAAGATGGAGGTATTAAATACAACACACCTGATGGTGGACCTGCAGCTTCACATATAACGAGTATTATTCAAAATCGCGCTAATCAGATTCTTGAAAATGACTTGCAAGATGTAAAACGCATTTCATTACTGCAAGCTAAACATATGGTTAAGCCTTTTGATTATGTGGATTTGTATGTTTCCAACTTACCAAAAGCTATTAATATTGCTGCGATAGAGCGTTTTGGTTTACGTATCGGTGTAGACCCGATGGGAGGCGCTGCATTAGAGGTTTGGCAAGCGATTGCTCGTCGTTTTAGTTTGCATCTTACGATTACCAACATTGAACAAGATCCGACGTTTGCTTTTATGCCTAAGGATCATGATGGCAAAATTCGGATGGATTGCTCTAGTAAACACGCTATGGCCAATTTATTACGTCAGCGCAATCATTATGATGTTGCACTGGCTAATGATCCTGATGCTGATCGTCATGGGATAGTTGACTTGGCAGGGTTAATGAACCCGAATCACTTCTTGGCTGTAGCTGTCGATTATTTATTGAGAAACAGACCTAAATGGTCTGGAAATTTTGCAATTGGTAAGACATTAGTGAGTTCTTCTATTTTAGATAGAGTGGTTGCTAAGCATGGTCGTCGATTATATGAGGTCCCCGTCGGGTTTAAATGGTTTGTGGATGGCTTACACCAAGGAACGTTAGCTTTTGCTGGTGAAGAAAGCGCTGGTGCTAGTTTTTTAACTATTGATGGTGAGCCTTGGTCAACAGATAAGGATGGAATTCTATTATGTCTTTTGGCGGCAGAAGTTTTTGCGGTATCTGGTATGTCCCCAAGTCAGTATTACAACAATTTAACAGCAAAACTAGGACGTCCGCACTATAAGCGAGTGGATGCCCCTGCAACACATGAGCATAAACAAATATTAACTGCGATGCAGGCTTCAAGCATTGATGCATCTCATTTGCTTGGTGAACCTATTCTGGACATACACACTGCTGCACCTGGCAATCAACAAGATATAGGTGGTATTAAGATAATCTCTGAAAATGGTTGGTTTGCTGCTAGACCAAGCGGAACAGAGGCTTTATATAAAATCTATGCTGAAAGTTTTGTTGACGAACAACACCTAGATGAATTGATCAACGAGGCACAGCAAATCGTCCAAAAGGCTATTTCTAAGCCATCTTAACGTACCTGTACTACGGTACAGTATTTTTTTTATTTAAAGTGCCTATATTGGTGATAAGGAAACTCTGTTGTTTTTTCGATAACAGAGCAAATGCTTATTCATGATCAGGGGTACTTTCAATGAGCGTTCAAGTAGCTACAGTTTCATCCATTACTGGCGAAGCCTTTGCTCGCCAAGCAGATGGCACACTTCGTCCATTAGCAGAAGGTGATTCACTTTTTGCTGGTGAAACTCTTGTTGTTAATAATGGCTCTCAGGCAGTTCTCAATTTTGATGGTAATGAACTTGTTAGTTTAACCGGACCTCAAGAACTTCTGATCAGTGAAACACAAATTACTGCATTCGCGGATGACCCTTCAGAAAACCAATTAATGGATCCTAGCGTTGCCGCCTTGTTAGCCGCGCTCGAAGGAGAAGGTGACTTACTTGACGATCTTGAGGCTCCTGCTGCTGGTACTGAAGGTGCGCCTGAAGGTGGTGGCAGTAACTTTGTTCGTTTAGATCGGGTTGAGGAAAATGTTGATCCACTTTCGTTTCAATTTAGCCAAGAGTTTTTAAGCCCCTTTACCATTCCAATAGGTGAGTCTATTGGTGTAGCTGAAGTTACTTCTGATGAAGCTCTCATTCCACCAACAGTTACTCCACTTGGTGGAGAAGTCAACGAATCCGGTAGTTTAGATAGTTTTACTCAAAGTTTAGGAATCAACTTGGGTGGTTTAAGTGGGACTGTTACTTTATCGTCGCCGGGTGCTGTTTGGAATCCTGAAACAAATACCTTGATCTATGGCCCTGATAGCTATGGTGGATCATGGCAAATACAAATCAATCCGGATGGCACTTATACCTTTACACAAACTGGTGCGATGGAGCATCCGAATTCTGATGATCCAAATGATGTCGTGCCTGTTGAAGTGACTGTTACCGTCGTCAGTGAGAATGGTTTGTCGGCTGAATCCAGTTTTATAGTGAATATTCTTGATGACGGCCCCAGCATTATTGAGTTGAACACAGATGCGGAAGGCTTGGCCCTGAATGTGTTTGATGCTGAAACCCTGCTAGAAGGCGGCAGTACTGATAAGTTTGAATTGTCTGATCTGTTCTCTGTTGATGTCGATTATGGTACTGATGGTCCTGGAAGTGTTGCGTGGACTTATGCTTTGGGCCTCGTACAGGGCGATCAGCTTCAACTTCCAGGTGAAGATCTGAATGACTTCCCTCAGGACTCTGGTTTCAATCCTATTCCGTTTCCGATTCAGCTTCCACAAAATGCTGTACTTTCAGGTCTAACTAGCAGTGGATCGCCTATTATTCTGGAGCTATCCATAGATCAACAGACAATCACTGGTTCAATCATAGGTGAAGGTACTGATACAGTATTTACACTTGCGATTGTTGATGGTGAGTTGATACTGACACAGTTCCTGCCCATCGATCACCTGCTTAATGGTGTACCGGTTGATCAGCTGGATCTTGCCAATCTGGTTACGCTAACAGGTAGTGTTACTGTAACAGATCGTGATGGGGACACTGTGAACCAGTCCACCGATCCGTTTAATCTTGGCGAGCTTATTACCTTTAATGATGATGAGCCTAGTTTTGATATCGATGATATCGAACTTGGCAATATTCTTCTTAACACTTCGGATGCGGATATTGGCGCTGAAGACGGTAATACAGACAGT
>REDB01000004.1 GCA_007693685.1 Oceanospirillales bacterium | reverse complement strand
ATTGAGTGGAGTCGGTTTTAGAATACCGTAAGAGGCATAGAACTTATTTAGTTGCGATACTAAATCTGCTCATAGTAACGCTCCAACTCGTCTTGGTAGTGCGCTTTCAATGCTTGAATCTGATCATCATTACCTATCCGACTCCACAGCACCGAAGAAAATGCGATGTGGTTAAGGTCTTTGCAGTGGTACATAAAGCGTTTGCGTTCAAACTTTTCAAAGGGGTTTTGTAGCAAGCTAGTTTTCATCAGTGCAGGGTTGGCAAGAAAATCTTGATCTTGATAAGGGCACTTACTTCGATCTACCGCTAATCCTTGGTCCAATCGATTTTGGTAAAATTCGGTATAGCGGCTAAGTAGCTGATCAAGGTTACATTCACCGTTATGATCCATCACCTCGAAAAACGACAGCATCATCACTATTTTGTATGAGAAGGTGTAATTCCCCTCTTTCACAAACTCCCAAAAGTCTTCAAAGATAGTTGTGTCATCATGTTTTTTAAGGCCCAAGTCTTGGCGAATTTGTTCAATTTGCTCTGGTGAATAGTAGTTGACGGCACGACGACCCAAAGGAACGGTGACGGCTGGTGTGATTTTGCCCTTCTTCACCCAGCTGGTAATGGTGCCAGTAGAGACAAACAATTCACGAGCTAACTGCTCATCACTGATATGATCGGGATACTCTGCTTCAAAGGTAAAAATATTGATCTTTTCAAGCAATCGCTCCTGTTCATAAAGCCCAGCAAGGATCATCTCTTCAGATGTGGATGACGGTTGCTCAGTATCCAGCACTGGACTCCAAGGGCGATAGTGATCTATCCCTAAAAGTGCATGAATCGACCAAGGCATTTTATTGATGCCAGATGATGCGCCATAGTTATCCACTACATCAATAACATACAACGCTTCTTTACCGGGAAACTTTCGAGTACCACGCCCCAGTTGCTGAGTGTAAAGCACTCTGGACATAGTAGGTCGTGCCATCACGATCACGGAGGTATGAGGAGAGTCCCAACCTTCATTCAGTAAGGAGCAGGTCGTTAAAAACTGAATTTTTCCTTCTTGATAGTCCTGAATATAAGCAGCGGATTTATTATCCTTACCACTGACAGCCATGGCTGAAATGTTATGCTGCTTCATCAGCTTCGCCAGACTTTCAGCATGTTTGACCGAAACACAGAAGATAATCCCCTGCTTTCGATCCAGCTCGGTATCAACGAAGTATTTCAAGAGGGTATCGACGACTAACTGATCACGCGATGGAACGATGACATACTTCTGCAAGTCAGTGGAAAGATAATCCTTACCGTTAAAACGTATCTCACTGAAATCCAAATTACTGTGCAATCGAAAGGCTTTAATCGGTGACAAGAGACCTTGCTTAATCGCCTCGACTAAACTCAGATCTGTTTCATAACTGCCAAAGATATCCTCTAACTTTTGTGCATCCAGACGTTTATCAGTGGCCGTTAAGCCGATTAAGGTCTTCGGACGAAAGTGCTGGATAACCTTCTTAACGGTTGGGGCAGTGGCATGATGTGCTTCATCCACGGCTAAGTAATCAAATAGATTCGACGGCAAGCGCGTAAAAAGACGACTCATCATCGAGTAGGTTTGCACCACAATATCATTCTCTAAACCTTCACCTACTTTAAGGTGATGAATGTCATGATCAGACAAGCGCTGAGAGAACTTCTGAATATGATCCTGCTTTAACTGCCTAGACGGCACCATGACCAAACACTTTTTAGCTGATCCTGCATGATACTGCTCGGCCAGATCAGCGATCAGCACTTCGGTTTTACCGGTACCCGTTGGCAGAACAACCAGAAAGGCATTCTTCCCTTCTAGCCTTGCTTGGCGAATTGCATCCAACTGATTGATCTGATGGTTGAGTAACGTAAACTCACGCGAAACACTAACTTTCTGTGCTAACTCAAAATCTTCTGCAGGTCCCAGAAAGCGTTTTAACTCCTCGTGGAAGTTGTCGACAAACCGCATACCCTCCAGTGACCAACGAAATACCTTCACACCATAAGCCACTAAAGAATTTTGTTTCACCAACTGACGTTGATATTGGGTCTTTCCGGTAATAATGGGGTGGTGGTAAGTTTCACCGTTCTTCTCGATGGCAATATCACCGCCTTCTGAACGCTGGATAAAATAATCTACCCAACGGGTCTGGCCCTTAATATCGATAATAGGCAATTCACGAGACACTCTATCGAGTGCTTCATGACCATAACAGGCAATAAAAGCCTGTTCGAAGTAAGATTCAGGTAGGGTTGGATCAACCTCTGATAGTGCACGATTACCACCAGCACGAATCTCATCCTCACTAAAATCCCGATTCAGATAACCTTGCAGCAGCAACCACTCTTGTTCCAGCTCATACTCATCATCGACGATTATCCGAAAGAGACTCGCATGCTGATGCATCAGGCTATTCTGTTCTTTAGTGTACTCGGTATAGGAATAGGGATAGTTGCGATCGCATACACGATGATCCACCATAATGGCAGTATCAGACTCTGAGTTATGAAACAGTACCCCTCTCAACAAAGGTCGAGTTAAGAAAAATCCCAAGGGCTCTAAACGTTGTGTTAAGGTTTCCAATAAC
>REDB01000115.1 GCA_007693685.1 Oceanospirillales bacterium | reverse complement strand
TAATCGAAGCTTAATACAAAACAGTCATAACCTTCGGCTTTCGCCATCGCTAAAACGGTTGCAGAATCTAAACCACCAGACAGTAAAACGACTGCCCGTTTACCACTATTCATTGAATTCTAATTCCCAGTTAGGTTCCCACGGGTCTAAAGCTTTGAGCTAAGGTTGCTGCGGTACTTTGTGGAAACTCATTAATAACACGCTGCATCATATGTCTAGAACGCTCATGCTCACCCAAACGTGAGAAAGTCACACCTAACTTGTAGAGTGTGTCAGGAACTTTATGATGACTTGGAAAACGATCTAGTACAGTCTCAAATGCTACTCTGGCCTGATCTGGCGACTCTTTCGCCAAATGCAACTCTCCTAACCAATAATAACCGTTTGCCGTATTGGGATGTTCTGGAAAGCGACGAACAAAGTTTTCAAAAGCGTCGATAGCTGCATCAAAATCCCTAGCTCTTACAAGGGCAAAGGCTTCATCGTAAGCATTCTGATCATTGGCAGAAGCGGGTTCTGCTGCAACAGATGGCGTAGAGGAGGATGGAGGGGTAGGTTCTGGTAATGCAGTGTCTGCAGGAGCTAGATCTGTCGGTGCCGACAAAGGCGGTAACGAATCAGAGTCCATCGCTGCTTGCATCAACACACTTAGACGACGATCAACATCTCGATATCGATCAACGACGTCTGCTTCAACTCGATTGAGTCTATTTTGAGCAGTTTCTAACTCACCACGCAAAGAACGGACTTCTTCTTGCAAACTCAGCACTAGAAGTATCAATTCACTTTGACTTGAGGCGCCCATCGATTGAGATGATTGTCCCAACCCTTGATCACCACTTCTAACTTCGATAACGGGAACTTGCGCATGCAACTGTGCTGACAGAGTCAGCACAGTGCCTAAACAACCCGCTAATATGTATTTCAGCGCTGTTATTTTCATCTGGCAATTAACGGCTCAGGTATCTCAGTTCAACGCGACGGTTCTGAGACCATGCGCCTTCATGATTGCCAACTACTGCTGGACGCTCTTCACCGTAGCTCACGGTTTCGATTTGACGAGCATTTGCACCGTTAACAACTAATACACGCTCAACAGCTTGAGCACGACGCTCACCTAGAGCCATGTTGTACTCACGAGTACCACGCTCGTCAGTATGACCATCTAAACGAACACGAGCAGATGGGTTGTTAGCTAGGAAACGTGCATGTTTTTCCAGATCAGGAAGAAACTCTGGACGAACAACTGCGCGGTCGAATTCGAATAAGAATACATTTCTTAACTGCTGAACTTCTTCCCAGCTACCAGGAGTTACGCCACCAGTAGAACCAGCACCGATTGAGCTAGCACCCACAGTATCAGTTAGGGCACCAGAATCACCTTTACTGCCTGATGAACTACAACCCGCAGCAATAGCCATAACAGCTGCTAAAGCCAAAGCTTTTGTAAAATGAACTGAACGCATTTTTTTCTCCATTACTGAACTATGTCAGCAAACAATATAAGGTTGATACAAACTACTTCAAGAAAGGCGACCACGCCGGTTCACGAACATCTCCCTGAGGGACAGGCATATTGAAACGAATACGCCCATCAAGAGACACGGCTGCGAGTATGCCTCGTCCAGCTTCTTGGGTTGCGTACATTACAATACTTCCGTTAGGTGCAATGCTTGGTGATTCATCGTAATCGCTATTGGTTAAAATATCCACACGACCGCTCTTAAGATCCTGAACAGCTATCTGGAATCGGCGCGAACTGCCACGGTGAACCATGGTTAAGAATCGCCCATCTTGCGTGAGACGTCCGCGAGCATTGTAACTGCCCTCAAACGTAACACGTTCCACTGCCCGCGAGGCCAGATCCATCCGATAGATCTGTGGTGAACCACCACGGTCAGAGGTGAAGAACAAAGACCTGCCATCTGGAGCCCAAAATGGCTCTGTATCTATGGCAGAATTCTGTGTCATGCGCTGCAAATCACGAGAGCGCAAATCTAATACATAAATCTCCGGATTTCCATCTTTTGATAACACCATCGCTAAACGATTTCCATCAGGAGACCAAGCCGGCGCACCATTAAGACCAGGAAAGGACTGAACCTGCTCACGCTGGCCCGTAGCCAAATGTTGAATATAGATCACCGGACGACTTGTTTCGAAAGAAACATAAGCCAATTTTGTTCCATCAAAGGACCATGCTGGCGATAAAATTGGCTCATTTGACTCTAAAATAGTTCTAGCTCGCTCACCATCCCAATCTGCCATGTGCAGGCGGAAACGTTGATTAGTACCCTGTCCGCGATCAGCGGTAACATAAACGATACGAGTAGAGAAGGCACCTTTAATACCGGTGATCTCTTCAAAAATCACGTCCGATATAAAATGCGCTGCATCTCTTAAATTATTGCGGCCTGCCGAGACTTCACGAGTCAGCATTTTCTGCTCTTTCAGAACATCATATAGCTCAAAAGTGACTCGAACTTCGTCAGCTGATAAGGGCTGCATACGACCAATAACCAAGTAATCTTGGTTAACCATTCGCCAATCTCTAAAAAATACCTGATCTTCCTGATTAGGGAAACTCAGCATATTTTGACGATTCATGGATCTGAAAAAGCCACTTCGAGCTAAGTTTTGGCTGACAATAGCAGCGATATCCTCAGACAATGCTGAGTCACCACTCCAACCAAAAGGAACCACTGCCACGGGAACAGGGCTATCAACACCCTGAGTGACTTCAACAACTAATTGCTGAGCCATTAACCCAGAGCTAAATAACATCACTACTGCAAAGACTAAGTATTTTAACTTGCTCATTACCATCTCAACCCTTCCGGTGTGAAAACTATCTGCATTCTTCTTAGACGCCTTTCAAAAAGCATCGGGTCTACTTCTGACACTCTTGGTAGCCGTTCAGTTCGACGAACTGCCTGTTCGACCGATCGATCGAAGGCTAAATCACCACTACTACGAACAATTCTTACATCAACAATATCACCTGCAGGGGTTAACTGTAACTCAACTGTTGCAGACATACCCGATCTGGCTGTTGCTGGAATATTCCAGTTCCGACTTACTATCGCTTGAATATATGAACCTATATCTCCAATAGCGGCTTCAGCAGCAGCTTGGGCAGCGGCTTGTGCAGCAGCTCGCGCTTCTTCTTGAGCACGACGTTCAGCTTCTTGGCGACGCTGTTCTTCAGCTCTGCGCTGTTCCTCGGCTCTACGTTGCTCTTCTTGACGCCTTTGTTCTTCTGCGCGCTTCTGTTCTTCCGCACGTTTCTGTTCTTCCGCACGTTTCTGCTCTTCCGCACGCTTTTGTTCTTCCGCGCGTTTCTGTTCTGCGGCACGACGTTCAGCTTCTTGTTGTTGCTGTCGCTCTTGCTCTGCCTTTAATCTAGACTCAGCCTCTCGCTGAGCTGTCAACTCACGCTGACGTTGCGCTTCAGCTTCCTGCTCACGACGCTGCTGCTCAACTTGACGCTGTTGTTCTGCTTGACGCTGCTGCTCAGCTTGACGTTGTTGCTCTGCCTGCTGCTGAGCTTCTGCTTGTCGCTGTGCTTCAGCTTGTCTTTGCTGCTCGGCTTGACGCTGTTGTTCTGCTTGACGTTGTTGCTCAGCTTCTGCTTGTTGACGCTGCTCATCTTCTCGCGCTTGTTGTTGAGCACGCGCCTGTTCCGCAGCTTGTTGAGCAGCCGCTTGATCAGGTTGAAAATTACTCAAATCGATCATCCGCGCTTGCATGTGACGAGGTTGAGCTCGAGTCTGCTCCCTAAAGTCAAACCAATAGCCAGCTAGCAATAACAGCATAACCAAATGAACCAGTGTTGCTAAAATGACTGGCGATACGTAACTGCGATAATTATCCACGCCGGACCCTACTCAGTCACCAAGCCAACACTCGGAGCGCCTGCCTGCTGTAATAGCACCATCAGTTGAACAACACGCTCATAAGATACATTCTTGTCGCCCCTAACCAATAACAACTTGTCAGGATTTTCACTCAATACACTGCTGACACGATTCATGATGACTTCAGCTTCAACGGGAACCGTATCGTCGCCGCCGACATTGATATAGAAGTTTCCATCACGATCTACAGAGACAATTAATGGCTCTTGCTCGTCAGAATCAACCGGGACAGCACTTGCCTGTGGTAAATCAACATCAACACCTTGAGTAAGCATCGGGGTTGTCAACATAAAGATGACTAAAAGAACCACCATAACCTCAATATAAGGTACGACGTTCATCTCCGTATTCAGATTTCGTTTTTTCCGCGTACGCCACTCCATCTCCATTATAAAACCTCAAAGTGCATGCAGACGACGATAAAGAATACTAGAAAACTCATCCGCAAAGGTTTCGTAGTTGCTTAGCAGTGTTTCAGACTGAGCCGTAAAACGGTTATAGGCAATAACAGCTGGAATCGCTGCAAACAAACCAATCGAGGTAGTAATTAACGCCTCAGCAATACCTGGAGCAACCACTGAAATGGTTGCCGTTGTTTGAGTTGCCAATCCTCGGAAAGAGTTCATGATCCCCCAAACTGTTCCAAACAAGCCCATATACGGACTGGTAGAACCAACAGTTGCTAAGAAAGGCAGATGTTTTTCGAGCTTTTCTTCTTCTCGGGACATAGCAACACGCATACGTCTTTGGATACCGTTCATAACGACATCAGGATCAGCCTTTCCTTGCTGAGTAAGACGGGTAAACTCTTTTAAACCAGCGCGAAATATATTTTCAGCACCACAGTTTTCATTCGGGTGCTGGCTGACTTCACGATAGAGTTGCCCGAGGTCAGCGCCTGACCAAAAACGCTCTTCAAAAGCACGCATTGAACGTTGAGCTGCTCGAATTGCAGAGCGACGCTGAAAGATCATAACCCAGGAAATAAACGACGTTATCACCAGCGCGAGCATGATCAACTGAACGACCAAACTGGCATCTACGATTAACGACCATATAGAAAGCTTTTCTTGCACAATTCACTCCTAACCTAGTATGAGGCAGGCGCTCACTCTAGCAGTAGCGTAAATTTATACAAGTAGGCAGGCACGAAGAATTCGCAGAATTTTTTAAATTTTTCTGTGATTCATCGAATAAATCTGTCTTTAATTACCAATATTACAACTAAGACATAAAGTAACCGTTGGGTCAGCCTTAAGAAGGTTCAGTTCAATCGCTTCGCCACATTGATGGCAGCGACCAAAACTACCTATATCTATGCGTTTTAATGCCTCATCACAGGCACGCAATTCAACTAATAAAGCCGCTTGGCGACCTTCTCTTCCTTTAGCTGCTGTTAACTCTTGCATTAGAGTTTCATGCAACTTTGTTAACTGTCGTCGACAGTCATTTAAAAATCGATCTTCCGCTACCGCTAACACCTTCACACCCCGTTTCAAATAACCGTATTAAGCAAGTACTGCGACTTAAGTTAATATTATCAGGGCAAAGACGTTAAACCTTGATCAAGATCATGTTGACCTTATTCACTAACAGGTTTTTTTATACCAAAATGCTCATAAGCATGATCAGTTACAACTCTTCCTCTTGGTGTGCGCATCAAGTAGCCCTGTTGTATCAAATAGGGCTCTAAAACATCCTCGATAGTGTCACGCTCTTCACTGATTGCCGCTGCCAAACTATCGACACCCACAGGGCCACCGCCAAACTTTTCAATCATTGCCAACAACATGCGTCGGTCCATATGATCAAATCCACGCTCATCAACATTAAGCATATTCAGCGCTAGATCAGCAATTTCAAGTGTTATTGATCCATCTCCTCTGACTTCTGCATAGTCTCGGGCACGTCGCAACAAGCGATTGGCTATACGCGGTGTACCACGAGCACGGCGCGCAATTTCTCTCGCGCCTTGAGGATCAATCGGAGTACCCGTTAAACGAGCGGCTCTACTAACGATTTTGGTCAAGTCCTCGACAGAATAAAACTCTAAGCGCTGAACAATACCAAAGCGATCTCGTAAGGGTGATGTCAATAAGCCAGCACGCGTAGTGGCACCCACAAGGGTAAAAGGTGGTAGGTCGATCTTAATAGATCTAGCTGCAGGCCCTTCTCCGATCATAATATCAAGTTGATAATCCTCCATAGCGGGATAGAGAATCTCTTCAACATTGGGGCTAAGCCTGTGTATTTCGTCAATAAACAACACATCGCCAGCTTCAAGGTTGGTCAACATTGCAGCCACATCGCCCGCTTTTTCCAATACCGGACCTGAAGTCGTTCGTATTTGACTACCCATCTCATTGGCAATGATATTGGCCAAAGTGGTTTTACCTAGTCCTGGAGGACCAAAAATCAAGGTATGATCAAGCGCTTCCGACCGTTTACGCGCAGCATGAATAAAAATCTCCATCTGCTCTCGAACCACGGGTTGCCCTTCGTAATCCTGAAGCGTTTGAGGACGAACTGTCCTATCCTGTATCTCTTCAACAGGATTTGCTGCTATCGGTGTTATAAATCGATCCGCTTCTATCATTCAGGTCACTCAGGTTATATCACTGCGATGTAAATACTATTATTGACTAATCATGCCACGTAATGCGAGACGTATAATCTCTTCGGCACTCGCATCCTCCGCCAAAGTTCGACAAACAGTCTCAACCGCTTTGGAAGCTTGAACAGGCTTATAACCCAAGGCGATTAATGCGCTTTCAGCTTCGCGCTTCTCATCGATCACCGGAATAGCCGGTTCCATAGCAGGCAAGGATGTATGAATCGACTGCTGAAGGCCGCGAGGGATGGAAGTCAGATTTTTGAGTCGATCTTTCATTTCGATGATTAATCGCTCTGCTGTTTTACGACCTACACCTGGCAACTTAACCAATGTGGCGACATCTTCATGCTCAACACAGCGTACAAATGATTCAACACTGCTTCCAGATAGAATGGTTAATGCCAATTTTGGACCCACGCCATTAGTTTTGATCAACTCACGAAACACACTTCTCTCTTGGCGATCGACAAATCCATATAAAAGCTGAGCATCTTCTCGAACCACCATATGGGTATAGATTGCAGCTTCTGCACCCAACTCAGGTAGTCGGTAAAAAGTATTCATGGATGCTTCAACTTCATATCCAACCCCTGCAACATCGAGAATCAGAAATGGAGGGTGCTTTTCCAGCAAACGGCCACGCAAATATCCAATCATTAACTTTCTTTATCCTGTTTAATATGACGAACCGTCCAACGCTTTTTTCGAAAACCCAACACTCGTCGAGGTGTCCTATCTATGCCAGCGACCACAAATACAGGGAGGCGCAAGCCGGTATAGATCGCCAACAACCTTACCACAAAAATAATCGCCATCGAGGTGAACGCTAGTAGGTTTGGATCTAAATGACCATGCATTAATACATAAAAAGTCGCGCCGATCAGTGCGCAGGTGGCATAAAACTCTTCATGCTGAAGAATCCCTGGAATTTTGCCCGTCAACACATCACGAATGACTCCACCAGCACAGCCTGTGCTAATACCCATAATCACGGCGATGGTTGGAGAGAACCCCAAGGCCATAGCTTTTTCAGCGCCAGCAATGGCAAACAAGGCCAAACCAGCCGCATCAAATACCAGCAAGGCTCTCCTTGGCATCTGTAAAAATCGACAGTAACCGAAGGTCAGCAGCGCAGCACCCACAGCCGTCCAAATTAACATAGGGTCTGCAATCCAAATCAGCGGATGGGCATTTAATGCAAGATCCCGAAGGGTACCGCCACCCAGAGATGTCGCCAAGGCAAGGACCATGACCCCAAACAGATCAATTTGCTTTCCTCGAGCCGCCAAAACCCCCGTAATCGCAAAAACGGCGATACCAAAGAGGTCTGCAAAATAGACAAAGCGCTCTAGTTCGATATCCAAATCGATCATCGCCAACGACCTCCTTTACCAGAATGCTGTCCAGCCAAGCTTATCAGACTGCTTCGTGCATGCGCATGACATAAGGCGATAGCTAAGGCATCAGCCGCATCTGCTTGAGGCAGTCCTGGGAGTTTTAATAGTCGAGCCACCATATGTTGCACTTGGGTTTTATCGGCAGCGCCTGAACCTACCACTGACTGCTTCACCTTACGCGCAGAATATTCATAGACTGGCAATGATTGATTAGCGGCTGCTACGATGGCCACACCTCTGGCCTGCCCCAGCTTTAGAGCTGAATCCGCATTTCGCGCCATAAACACCTGCTCTATAGCAAACTCTTGGGGAATATAGCGCTCAATAATTTCGGTGACTCCAGCATAGACCTGCTGTAATCGTTCCGCTAATTCGCCATCTCGTATACGAATACAACCACTAGCCACATACTCATTATGACCATTGACGGTATTGATAACGCCGTATCCGGTAATGCGTGAACCCGGGTCAATACCCAGAAAAATCACTCCATCGCCTCTTCTGGAATATTGGCGTTATGATAGACGTTTTGCGTATCGTCCAGATCCTCTAGCGCATCCAGAAGCTTTAAAGCCTTTTGACCACCTTCTAGGTCTAAATCTACGGAAGTTGATGGAATCATCGCAACTTCAGCATGAACAGGCTCTAACCCTGCATCTAATAGCGCTTGTTTCACATCCATAAATTCTGCAACCGTAGTGAAAACATCCATAGATCCATCGTCATTGGTGACAATATCTTCTGCACCGGCCTCTAATGCAGCTTCCATCAGTTGATCTTCATCTACTTCAGAGTCGAAGCTGATCTGCCCTTTTTTATCAAAGAGGTAAGAAACTGAACCGTTAGTACCTAGATTACCACCGTGTTTACTAAAAGCTGCGCGAACTTGAGACACAGTTCGGTTGACGTTATCGGTCATACACTCAACCAGAATCGCGACACCATTAGGACCATAGCCCTCATAGGTTAACTCATCGTAGTTGTCTGCTTCATTACCACCGACACCTCGTTGAATCGCCTTTTCGACGGTATCTTTTTTCATATTAGCGCCGAGTGCTTTATCCACAGCAGCACGCAAACGTGGATTATCGGCAACACTGCCACCACCTTCTTTAGCGGCGACGGTTAACTCGCGAATCAGCTTAGTAAAGATTTTGCCACGCTTAGCATCTTGCCCCGCTTTACGGTGCTTAATATTGGCCCATTTAGAATGACCTGCCATAACTCTCTTACCTCACTAACAAAGAAGGGGCTCGTAAGCCCCTAAGTTTAATCTGCTACCATCTATCAGCAGTACTGCTTTACCCTTAAGGTGTTTTACGTAGTTTGATGTTTAACTCACGTAATTGAGCAGCACTAACTTCACCCGGTGCATCGGTTAACAAACACGCCGCACTTTGGGTTTTCGGGAAAGCAATGACTTCACGAATCGATGCAGAACCGGTCATCAACATGACTAAGCGATCTAAACCGAAAGCCAAACCACCATGCGGAGGCGCACCATAACGTAATGCATTCAACAAGAAGCCAAACTTCTCTTCGGCTTCTTCGTCGGTAATACCTAGTACTTTGAAGACTGCACGCTGCATAGTTTGATCATGGATACGAACGGAACCACCACCTAACTCGGTACCGTTCAATACCATATCATAAGCACGGGACAGCTTACCTTCTGGTTCAGCGATCAACTCTTCTGGTGTGCAGTTGGGTGATGTGAACGGATGGTGCAAGGCTGTTAAGCCACCCTTGCCATCTTCTTCAAACATGGGGAAGTCAACGACCCATAAAGGCGCCCACTCACACTGAAGCATGTTCAGATCTTCACCAACCTTAATACGCAACGCACCCAAGGCTTCGTTAACGATCTTGGCTTTATCTGCACCAAAGAAGACTAAATCACCATTCTGAGCGCCGACACGCTGCATGATCTGCATCGCAACTTCTTCACCCAAGAACTTCACGATAGGTGACTGAAGACCTTCTGCGCCAGTTTCAATAGCGTTAACTTTGATCCACGCCAAACCTTTCGCACCATAAATGCTGACAAACTTGGTGTAATCATCAATCTGTTTACGGGTTAATTCAGCACCACCCGGTACTTTTAATGCCGCTACACGACCTTTTGGATCAGTGGCAGGGGCTGCAAAGACTTTAAAGTCAACGCCAGCCACTAAATCAGCCACATCCACTAATTCCATTGGAATACGTAGGTCTGGCTTATCCGAGCCGTAACGCTGCATCGCTTCAGAATAAGGCATGCGTGGGAAATCACCGAGATCAACATTTAGCTGCTCTTGGAACAAACCTCGAATCATTTTCTCAGTGATTGCAATGATCGCCTCTTCATCCATAAAAGAGGTTTCAATATCGATCTGCGTAAATTCAGGCTGACGATCTGCACGAAGATCTTCGTCACGGAAACATTTGGCAATTTGGTAGTAGCGATCAAAGCCAGACACCATTAACAGCTGCTTAAACAGCTGAGGTGACTGAGGAAGCGCAAAGAAATGGCCTTCATGAGTACGGCTAGGTACCAAGTAATCGCGGGCACCTTCTGGAGTTGCACGCGTCAATATCGGTGTTTCGATATCAAGAAAACCATTTTCTTCTAAATAGTTACGGATGTAATGCGTAATTTTCGAACGGAAACGTAATTTGCGCTGAATTTCAGGGCGACGTAGATCAATAAAACGGTTACGCAGACGAACGTCTTCACCGACCTGCTGATGATCATCAAGCTGGAATGGCGGTGTATCAGCTTTGTTTAAGATAACCAGCTCTTTGCCCAAAACTTCAATAGAGCCTGTCGGCATCTCTTTATTTTCAGTGCCTTCTGGACGCGCACGGACAAGACCTTTCACTTCAATCACGTATTCATTACGAACACTGTCCGCTAACGCAAAGCTTTCTTCACGATCCGGATCGAAGACCACCTGAGTGATACCTTCACGATCTCTGACATCTAGGAAGATAACCCCACCATGATCTCGACGACGGTGTACCCACCCTGTTAGTGTTATCTCTTGGCCGATATGTTCTTTACGAAGATCGCCGCAATAATGGCTGCGCATGATATCTCTTTCCTGTTTCCGTCACGGTTATTGCAAATTAGCGCGAAATTATACCCTAATTTAATAGCGCTGACAGCGCTAAAGCTGAATATAATGCTGGCTGTATACAGCTTGAATCTGGTCATTTAAAGGAAAAATTATGAACTTCTGGCTCTATGCCGCGGGATTTTTGTTTATTGGCTTGATTGCATCCATTGTAATGACCCGTCTTTTTCATCAGCGACTTCATAAACAACTCAGCCCATCTCGCATTCCCATCACCGAACTACCCAAACTCGATCAGGGGCAGGTTGAAACGATTCGACTCCCAACGCAAGGTGGTTTAACACTAGAAGGATGGTGGATTCAGGGACAACAAACGGATCGTGTCGCCATTTTAACGCATGGCTGGGGTGCTAACAGAGCGGCTTTATTGCCGCTAGTTCCTTTGTTAATGAAAACTGGCTGGAGTGTGCTGCTGTTTGATGTTCGTAACCACGGAAATAGTGATGAAGATACCTTCTCTTCAATGCCACGCTTTGCGGAAGATATCGATGCCGCGATTGCTTGGCTGAAGACTCAACATCCCAACGGAAAAATTGCTTTAATAGGCCACTCTGTTGGCGCTGCCGCCACCTTACTGGCGGCTTCTCGCCGAGATGACATCAGCGCAGTGGTCAGCCTGTCTAGCTTTGCACATCCTGCGGATATGATGAAACGCTGGCTTACCGAAAAAGGCATTCCTTTCTTTCCATTAGGCTGGTACGTACTCGGTTATGTTGAACGAGTTATCGGTCACCAATTTGATGATATCGCGCCGATACAATCCATCACGGGTGTAAAATGCCCGATACTCATTGTTCATGGAGAAGAGGATGAGGTCATTCCAATTGCGGACGTTTACACCTTAATCAGCAAAACCGATAAGGTGTTACTGAAAATCCTTGAAGGTGGTCATGACCTCACCCCCAGCATTATCGAGCATGGGGATGAACTGGTGCAGTTTCTAGAGAATGCCGTTCCTAGCAGGGCTAATCCTTAGTTAATGACCCTAGGCAGAATCAATATCCAGTACAAAATCTAATTCGCCTTCTAACAGCACTTCAAGCTTCTTAAAGATCGAGGTCACCTGCTCATCGGTATAGGGTTTAGCTTCAGCCACTCCCCAAATAGGACCGGGCCAAGCTACGTCATCTTCATAGCGAACAACATGATGCAAATGAAGCTGAGGCACCATATTGCCTAAAGCTGCTACATTCATTTTGCGCGCCATAAACAGATCCGCGAGAGTTTCACTAAGCTCGGCTGATTCTTCGATCAGCTGCGCCCTTTCTTTTTCGGATAAGTGATATATTTCTGTCACACCCGCACGTCGAGGTACTAAGATAAACCAAGGATAATTAGCATCTTTCATCATCAGTAATCGACATAATGGAAAGTCACCGATAACCCATGTATCTGCCTTAAGCTGAGGATGTAATTTGAATTCTAACTCTAGCTCATCCATTGAATGCTCCTTATGATCTCACCTGATGATATGAATTGACTGATCATAGCGTATAACATGGCTAAGTCAGCTTCTTAAATTATTCTAAACGGCATCTCATGTATCAAATACGCTTTAGCGACAGTATAGACAAGATACCCGCAAGCACATGGAATGAATTGTGTAATACAGACTATCCCTTTATTCAGCATGCTTTTTTGAAAGCGATGGAAGACTCAGGTTCCGTCACTGCAAAAACTGGCTGGCAACCCATGCACATGACGTTGGTACGTCAGGGAGAAACCGTTGGAGTCATGCCACTCTATATTAAGAACCATTCCTATGGTGAATATGTCTTCGATTGGAGTTGGGCTGATGCTTGGACACGCCAAGGCTTAGACTATTACCCAAAACTCGTCACTGCGATTCCTTATACACCAGCTCAAGGCCCGCGCATGGGGACACTGCTTTCAGAAGATGAAGCCCTTGGTTTATTTTATACCGGCATTCTTCAACTCGCTGAACAAATAGGGGCAAGCAGTTGGCATGGTCTATTTGTTAATCCT
>REDB01000005.1 GCA_007693685.1 Oceanospirillales bacterium | reverse complement strand
TCAAACGCTACGCATATCACTTCACCTCAAACCGCAAAGCCTGCTCTTTGCACAACCAAGCTCGTTCTTCGCACAACCGTTCTCGCCCAAGCCGTTGCCATCCTGCTCGCCCTTGCACCAGGTACTATAGAAGATCGTTGGTTTCGTTTGGGCTTAAGTACACTCTTTGTACAATGGGTTGCTTTGCTAGCGTTACTTTTGCTTTGCCAAGTTCAGAAGCACTTGCGTAATACATCAGCTAAACAACTTGCCATTATTGCCTTTGCCATTCTACTAAGCTGCACGGCACTGGTAAGCATTTTTGCCTTTGCGCTGTTGACTAATAAAGGCTGGGAAGCACAGCTGGGCGTTGGTCTTTTTGCGCTTCACAATCTGTTAATCGCCAGCATCGTTGGCGTTATCGGCTTGCAGTTTTACCTAATGCACTTAGAACGTCATCAACACATCGCTGCTCAGTCACGTGCAGAGCTTGATGCTTTGCAGGCCAGAATACGACCTCACTTTCTATTTAATAGCCTAAATACCGCTGCCGAACTAACACAACAAGATCCCAAAGCAGCCGAGGAAGCACTGCTTAATTTATCAAATCTTTTTCGCGCTGCTCTAAAAGCGGGTGAGAATAGTAATTTGATTGACGAATTAGCATTGGTGGACAGTTACCTCTCACTTGAACAGTGGCGACTGGGAAATAGACTAATAATAACTCGGCAGTTCCCAGACCAACTACCGAATGTCACACTACCCAGTCTGACCATTCAACCATTGGTTGAAAATGCTGTTCGTCATGGGGTTGAGGCTAGTAGTGAACCTAGTAGCATTCATATTCAAATATTGACCAGCGATAAGCATTTAACCCTGCTAATACAAAATCCGATTCCTCTTAAAGCAAAAACTCATTTTGAAGGTAACGGAATCGCTATTGAAAATATCCGCCAGCGACTGGCGCTACTTTACGATGATCGCGCTAGACTGACCACAGGTGAGGTAGATAGAACTTATCGTGTTAAATTAGTCATTCCCCTCAACTGATAAAGTAGCTATAGCGTTTTAATGTGGAAAGTTTGTGGAGAAGGCAAATGCGAACATTGATTGTAGATGATGAGCCCTTGGCAAGATCTCGCTTAAGACGTTTGCTATCTGAATACCCCAGCATTGACTGTATTGGAGAAGCGTCTAACGCATCTGAAGCTCTTGCTCTTGTTGAACAGCTTCAACCTGACTTAGTCATGTTAGATATAGAAATGCCAGATGGTGATGGACTATCGGTTGCTGAATTATTGAATCAACGCTCGATACCTCCGGCAATTATCTTAGTGACAGCGCACCCTGAACATGCTTTAGATGCCTACCGTGTTGGTCCGAGCGATTATTTACTAAAACCTGTAGACCCCAAACGCTTGCGCACAGCGCTTGATCGACTAGGCACTCATACTCGTGCCCACCTTGAAAAAAATGAAGAGCTTAATCCATGGATCAGCTATCAGGTTGGCAATAGCCTGCGTCGTATTCGTTTTGAAAAAGTTCAGTACTTTATGGCAGAGGATAAGGTGGTTAAGATGGTGTTTGATGGGGGGGAGGCTATAATTGATTCAAGCTTAGCAAACATTGAGCAAAGTTATAAAACATTAGTCATTCGAGTACACAGAAACTGCCTAATCAACGAATCTAGACTATTAATGATAACCAAAGGACATCAATCATCATTCAAAGCAGTGATAGAAAATTCAGAAGCACAAATCGACATCAGCAGAAGAGTAGCATCGAAACTTAAAGAAAATTACCGCTTATCGGTTGATCTGAACCATTAATCAAGTATGTTAAAGACTTTTGAGTGCACATTGACTATTTTAAAATAGAAATATTTGTTAAGTAGAGCAGTAAGAATGAAGGTTATTAAATATTACTCAACAGGAGTGACACTAATAGAATTGATGGTAGCAATAGCTGTCATGTCAATTTTGCTGACCATTGGTGTACCAAGCTTCAATAACTTTGTTCAGAACAGTCGATCTACTGCTTTAGCTAATGAACTAGTCACTACTTTAAATTTAGCGAGATCAGAGGCTGTTAGACGAGCTCTAGATATTCGCATATGCGCTAGTAGTAACCAAACAAGTTGTAGTGGCATTTGGGATGGTTCAAATGGATGGCTAGTTATACCAACTGGCACCGACCAAACACCAATAAGAGCATGGCAAGCACCAGCATCTAGTGCTGTGATTTCAAGATCTGGTGCGTCGGGTGATATCATATTTAACTCCTTAGGTGAATTGACGAGTGGTAGTACAACATTTGTAACACATTTCATTGGATGCAAAGGAGATCAAGCTAGGTCTATTAACATTAATGCAAGTGGCAGGATTAGCTCAAGAAGGGTAACTTGCCCTTGATATATGAGCATTCAGTAAATTTATGAACAGATTATTTATACATAAACAAAACGGCGTTTCACTTATTGAAATATTGATAGCACTTGTTGTTTTGTCGATTGGTTTGCTTGGCATGGCGGCACTTCAAACACGTACTTTATCACTTAATCATAGTGCTTATCAAAGAACACAAGCAGTGAATCTTTCTTATGACATTGTTGACAGGATGAGATCAAATCGACGCGCTGCACTTG
>REDB01000006.1 GCA_007693685.1 Oceanospirillales bacterium | reverse complement strand
TATAACTAAACAGCCAAGGAAGGAGATCAGTATGAATACTCAACAAATTCAATTTTTACCAGTGATGATGGCAGAGTTGATAGATTAATTACCCGTACTAGCAATTACTAAGGAATTCTTAGTAGTTCGGCTGGAGCGGAGTCTTTAAATGCATCAGTGTATCAAGCACTTTAATTATATCAGTAGGTTACAGGGTAAGTTTCGTAATTGCCTCTCCGGGATCGCAGCCGAGCTTCATCGTTAGAGTTTGAAATAGAATTGCTGGTATATGTAAATATTGAAAATGTACCCTAATGGAGTATACTTTTATTTATAAGACGAGGGAATTTGTGTCTTTGACCAAAAAGGAAAGTCTGTCTGATAGTGATCTGACTGATGCTTGTAAAGAAATGACAGGCGGCCTATACGATGCGGATTTGGGCGGGAATGTATACAAAAAACGCATAGCGACGGGAAGTAAGGGTAAAAGCGCGGGTTACAGAACAATCATAGGCGCGACTATTGGAGACAAGTACTTTTTTCTTTATGCGTTTGCGAAAAAGGAGAAGGCTAATATCAATGCTAAGGAAAAATTAGCTCTTAAAGAATTAGCTAGGGAGTTTCTCGGCTTTACTCAAGTTGAGCTTGATAATCTTGTTAAAGATGGTGAGTTATTCATCATAGGTGATGATCATGAGTGACATTTTAAAATCAGTTCATAAAACCGCTAAGGGTTTAAAAAAATCAGGTGTTATTGATAAAACAACAATGCGTAAGTTTGATGCATTGTGTTTGACGACTGTTCATGACTTTACACCCACTCAAGTTAGAAACCTGCGATTAAAATACAACCTTTCTCAACCTGTTTTTGCTCAATATCTTAACGTCAGTGATAAGTTAGTTAAAAAGTGGGAACAGGGCGATACTGCTCCGAGAGGGGCGGCTTTAAAGATGTTATCTATCGCAGAGAAAAAAGGCCTTGAGGCCATCGCGTAAAGAAAGTTTGGCACAGGACTATTGTTCCGATGGTTAGCTGAATGAAATGCAATACCTCTATAAAGCTCATCAAGTTCCCTCAGCGTTATTGAACTACCGAGGATTTCTCGGTAGTTCAATAACATGAATATCTATGGTTTCAGATGTTCCATCTTGGAACATATGCGAATAAAGCTCTTAAATTGCAGGAAGTTCCGAGTCAATTGGCAGGCACGGGTTCGAATTATAAAGGCACATAAATGGCCAGCAAAATATTTACGCCAGAAAATGCTTCTCCGTTATCTCCACAGCCTTCTTTTTCATCAGTAGCTTACCTTGGTGAACCGACATCAGTACGTCACTTTGATTTCGCAATACCGTGTAATCATCTTCGCCATCCAACAAGATGAAGTGAGCGGGTTTGCCAACCTCAATCGCATAGTCGTCACTTAGGTTCATTGTTTTGGCGCTGTTTTGGGTAATCAGATCCAGAGCAGTATCGAAATCGTTACGTCCCATCATCTGGCAAATATGAAGGCCGAAATCGAGTGTTCGCAGTAGTTTTCCATTTCCTAAGGAATACCATGGATCATTGATAGAGTCTTGTCCAAAGCAGACATTCATACCCGCTTCGTTTAACTCTTTAACTCGCGTTAAGCCGCGTCGTTTGGGGTAGGTATCAAAACGTCCTTGCAGGTGAATGCTTTCAGTAGGGCAGGAGATAAAGTTAATCTCAGATTTCTTTAACAGCTTGAACAATTTAGAACAGTAGGCATTGTCATAGGACCCCATCGCCGTGGTATGGCTGGCTGTTACGCGGGAGCCAAGTTCTGAGCGCAGTGCCTCATAAGCTAATACCTCTAAGAATCTAGAGTTGGGGTCATCTGTTTCATCGCAATGCACGTCTACAAGTCGGTTATATTTTTGTGCCAGTTCAATCACTAGTTTCATGGACTGTTCGCCCAGTTCGCGTGTGAATTCGAAATGAGGGATACCTCCGACGGCGTCAGCTCCGTATTCTAACGCTTCTTCCATTAGCCTTATTCCGTTAGGGAAAGATAAAAGCCCATCCTGAGGAAACGCCACCACTTGCAGCTCAATCTGACCTTTCACCTCATCACGAATATCACAGAGAGTTTTCAGCCCAACCAAACTAGGATCTGATACGTCGGCATGGGTTCTAACAAACTGTATGCCGTTTTCGACCAGTAGATCGAGTGTTTTCAATGCACGCTGTCTGATGTCCTCTGCGCTGAGCATCGGTTTCCGCTCACTCCAGCGCTGAATGCCTTCAAATAATGTGCCGCTCATATTCCAGTTGGGTTCCCCTGCCGTCAGGGCTGCATCCAGATGAATGTGCGGCTCGACAAAGGGTAAGGAAAGAAGTTTACCTTGTGCATCAACTGTGGCTGAGGCGTCATGGATGTATGAGCTTTGTTGTTCAATGTGAGACCAAACACCTTGGTTGATACTCAGTGTATATAATTCTGAGCGATGACGTAGTCTGGCATTGATAATTTTCATGCGTAAATCCTTTAAAAAGGTTTTTCGATGTTAAAAAAATAAGCGTTGATGTTGAATGTTCACCGCAAATTGAACCGTCTGTTGCGTTAATCTGTTAGCGGCTAAACTGAGACGATTTTTTACCGCTTATTCCCGCGTAATGTGAA
>REDB01000007.1 GCA_007693685.1 Oceanospirillales bacterium | reverse complement strand
CAGGATGTTGCAGATCGCTCTGGTATTACTAGAACCACAGTCCGAAAAATAGAACTGGGCGATCCAAATGTATCGATGAAGAACTACTTAAAAGTGATGTCTCTGTATCCGGGTATTGAGCTGTTAGCAAAGGTGAATTTAACAGAAGACCAGGATTCTTTAGTCACATCTCATTTAGAAGAGCTTCCCTTAAGGGTTCGTCATCAGCGCGTTTTGGATAATGACTTCTAATGGTGATTGAATGATTAGCCAGGCTTATGTGTTTATTGATTTGCCGGAAGAAAAAGATCCTGTTTTAGCGGGCTTAGTCGCTACTGATGGATCTTCAGGGCGATTTGTCTATGGTAAACATTACCTCCAACGAGGCGATGCGATAGCCTTAGACCCAATCAATTACCCGTTAACCGATACTGAGTATCGCGTAGAGGGGAATCAGGGTATACCGACCGTATTACTAGATGCTGGCCCAGACAACTGGGGAAGAAAGCTGATGCATGTACTTCATCGGCAGCAACCGACTAACAAGCTAGAGGAACTCTTAGCAACTAGAGGAGCCGGTGTCGGTGCGTTGCGATTTTCCTTATCCAGAACAATGCCTAAAGAACGTCCATCCTTTCCATCGCTGAATCAGCTAAAAGCCATTCAAGATGATATCGCGTCACTGATAGCAAGCGGAGAGTTACCGGTTGAATTGGAACGTTTATTTGAGCCTGGGTCATCTATGGGTGGTGCAAGGCCTAAGGCTGTCATTGAGGATGAACAATCCACACTATGGATAGCAAAGTTTAATCGCACGGATGATATTGTTGATCAAGCGAAAGCCGAGCAAATGTGTTATCTGATGATGCGAGATGCTGGGATAGATTGTTGCAATACGCGATTAGAGCGAATTGCCGGACGTAGTGTTATTCTAATCGAGCGTTTCGATCATTATAAAAATGTGACACGACGTCATTTCATCAGTGCCCATGCTTTGTTGTATCAACCAAAAGTGAAGGCTGAGGAAGCTGCTTTTACCTTTTCCTATCCTCGATTAGCCGATATTGTATCTAAAATTACTGTTAATGCTCATATTCAAAAACAAGAGCTATACAGACGAATGGTCTTCAATGTTTGTGTCGGAAATACCGATGATCATCTTCGCAATCATGGTTTTTTGTGGGTATCTGGTGCCGATCAATATACCTTAGCACCTGCCTATGATGTTGTCCCGCAACCCACACAGATTGAAATGCATGCAATTGGATTAGGCAGTGAAGGACGGCAAGTATCCCATAGAAACCTCATATCATCTCATTCACGATTTGGGTTAAGTTTAGCGCAAGCTGAAAGCTGTATAAGCCAAGTCAGTTCGGTTGTCAGTGAGTGGCGAAGCTACGCAGAGCTGGTTGAACTAGAGAGGCAGGATCAAGCAATACTTAACAAATGTTTTAAGAAGCTGGGTTAACATATGGATTATTCGCAAAAGTGTTATAACTGATCGAGCCACACACTATCTCTTGTTAATTCATGAACGTCTACATTGTTTTGCAAAGCCTTCTCATATCTCAAAATTAGGTTATCCTAAAAAGCATCTAATTAGTTTGAAAGACCGTATAATTAAAAAAATTTTATTTGAAACAAAGGCCTTACATGTCAAACGAATCGTCCACTCAATCCAAAGAAAAACCTCAACGTCTTCCATGTCGTGGATGTATGCCTGATTGCCCTAATTATGCTAACTGCGATGGAACACCATGGCGCAGTGACAAAATTCCGAAGCCAATCTTGAATTGATTACCTATCTATCGCTGCGCGTGAAGTGTAGTTGTACTTTAAAGTAAAAATATAGCTTGATTAGCAAGGCTAATCAAAAAAACACCCGCTTAAAAGCGGGTGAATATCCAACATGACACCAGTTTATTAAGGCATTAACTCCAGTTCTCGTCTAATCTCTTCCGCACTAGGTCGTAACTGCGGCAACCCTTTACGCTCTCTTCGTTGAGCTAAAATGTAAAGTATCGGTGATGCAATAAAGATCGATGATGCTGTACCCACCACGACTCCAAACAACATGGGTATAGCAAAGCTTGATACTGCACTTCCTCCTGCAATCGCCATGGGTAACAAAGCCAGTAATGTGGTCACTGAAGTAAAGAGTGTGCGTGTTAGGGTAGATCCTATACTTTCATTCAATAACTGAAGCATGGGTTTATTGGGTGTTAATCTTAAGTTCTCTCGAATACGATCAAACACCACCACCTTGTCATTCACTGAATAGCCGATTAACGCCAGCAGCGCTGCAACTGCAGTTAAATTGAATTCCACGCCTGTCAGCACAAAAAATCCAATGGTTTTCGTGAGGTCCAAGGCAATGGTAAGGGTAGCTGCCAGAGCAAAATGCGATTCAAAACGCCACCAGAGGTAGCTGAGCATGCCCAAGCCAGCAAACAGAATTGCTAATAGTGTCATATCACTAAAATCGCCACTAACTTTAGGACCTACTAATTCAGTTCGCGGAAATTCTGCATCTGCATCAGCAGCTAACACTGTTTGTTTTAGTTGCTCTACCTGAGCATTAGCAACTGCTTGTTGATCTTGTTGTAAGGGCAGGCGAACAAGGTATTGTCCAGTGCTTCCTGACTCTTGAAGGCTAGCATC
>REDB01000090.1 GCA_007693685.1 Oceanospirillales bacterium | reverse complement strand
TTGGTATCAGCAAAACTAACTAAAAACCAACCTTGCGACCAAGGTATAAAAAAGATTACTATTTGATTAAATATTCTTATACGTTGTCTACCTATGAACCCAAACAGCCATCATACAGACACCCAACCCAACACCACCGCAACGCTTGAAGTCAAAGACCTTCACAAGCGTTACGGCCAGATCGAAGTGCTTAAAGGCATCTCCTTAACCGCACGCGACGGAGACGTCATATCGATCATCGGCTCCAGTGGCTCAGGTAAATCTACCTTTCTTCGCTGCTTAAACTTATTAGAAAATCCATCCCAAGGATCTATCACACTTCGCGGCGAATCACTGGATTTAGTGTCTAACTCCAAAGGTGAATTAGAAGCTCGCAAACGTCACCAATTGGAGCGAATGCGTGCACGTATTGGCTTTGTGTTCCAAAACTTCAATCTTTGGCCACACATGACAATCCTAGACAACATTATGCTTGGTCCTACCTTAGTTAAGGGCGCCAGCAAAAAAGATTCAAAAGAACGAGCAATACAATTGCTTGAAAAAGTCGGCTTGGCAGACAAAGCAAAATACTATCCGGGTAACCTATCCGGTGGTCAGCAGCAGCGTATAGCTATCGCCAGAACGCTTGCTATGGATCCTGAAGTGCTATTGTTTGATGAGCCAACCTCAGCATTAGATCCAGAACTGGTTAATGAGGTACTCGGTGTTATGCAAGGTCTTGCCGAAGAAGGCCGAACGATGCTGATTGTTACTCACGAAATGCGCTTTGCCCGAGATGTTTCCAGCCAAGTGATGTTTTTACATCAGGGTAAAGTAGAAGAATTCGGTCCACCATCACAAGTTTTTACCAATCCAACCTCAGATAGATGTAGAGAATTCTTATCCAGTCATCTATAAAGAAAGACGAAACGCGCAATATAAAAATTGAACTGTAAGGAAGTTAATTATGCAATGGTCCAAGAAATTTCTGACATCCGCTGTACTGATGGCATCTGCCAGCATGATTGCACCTGCTGCAATGTCCGATACGATTCGTATTGCCACTGAAGGCGCTTACGCTCCATTTAACTTTATCGACAGCACCGGAAAACCCGGTGGTTTTGATGTTGAGATTGCTGAAGCACTCTGTGCTGAAATGCAAGCAAGCTGTGAAATTGTAACTCAAGACTGGGACGGTATTATCCCTGGCTTACGTGCACGTCGTTATGATGCCATTATTGCATCCATGTCGATTACTGAAGAGCGTGAGCGCGTTGTTGCTTTCACCAACCCCTACTACTCTAACGTTTTGGCATTTATTGGGCCTGCAGGTTCTGAGATGTCTACCGATCCCGAAAGCTTGACTGGTAAAACCATTGGCGCACAACGTGCAACGATTGCTGGTCAATTTTTAGAAGACAATCTTGGCAGTGTTGTAAATGTTCGCCTATACGATACACAAGACAATGCTTACCTTGATTTAGCCTCTGGCCGTTTGGATGGCATGCTGTCTGATAAATTCCCAGCCTATGATTGGTTAAGATCAGATGCTGGCAGTGGTTTTGAATTCAAAGGTGAAGATATCGATATCGATGACAAAATCGCTATCGCTGTTCGTTTGAATGACACTGAGCTAAAAGAGCGCTTTAACGCTGCTTTAGAAGCGATTGTTGAAAACGGCACCTATGCTGAAATCAATGCACGTTACTTCCCCTTCTCTATCTACTAAGAACTAACAGGGGAATGAGGGCCGGATGAACATTAACAGTCTACCGGCCCTTTGTTTTTAAATGACCTTCTCAATGTGAGCATCTGAATGGATTTACACGGTTTTGGCCATCTACTTCTGGCAGGCACTTGGATCACCTTAAAACTGGCATTCACCAGTCTGTTTTTTGGTTTAATACTAGGCCTAATGGGAGCCGCAGCAAAATTATCTCCTATTCGTGCATTGCGTTGGATTGCTACCACCTATACCACCTTGATTCGTGGCATACCTGAGCTATTACTGGTACTGATCATCTACTTCGGTACTACTGAAATTTTATTACGTCTCTTTGATCAATATATTGAAATCAGTGCCTTTGCTGCAGGTGTTACCGCACTTTCTATTGCTTTTGGTGCTTACGCGACAGAAGTTTTTCGTAGTGCATTGCAAGAGATTCCAAAAGGTCAGCGTGAATCAGCCATGGCAATGGGAATGAACCGCTGGCAAACTTTTACCCGAATATTAATGCCGCAGTTATGGAGAATCGCTATTCCCGGACTGGGCAATCTTTTTCTCGTTCTGCTCAAAGATACAGCCTTGGTATCGGTGATCGGTCTAGATGACTTAATGCGACAAGCCTATGTGGCTGCAGGCTTTACTAAACTCCCTTTCACTTTTTACCTTGCTGCTGCCTTTATCTACTTATTACTCACCATTGTCTTTATGCAAGCGATCCGTTTCATGGAGATACGTGCTAACCGTCCATGGCAGGGAGCACGATGATGAGCGAACTGATCATTCAATTTTCACAATGGCTATTAACCTTAACTCAAGGTGCTGAACCTTGGGATTCTTATGCTCGCTATCTTCCGCGCTTGATGGATGGTGTTTGGGTAACACTTCAGTTGGTTGTGGTATCCGGCATTGTGGGTTTTCTAATGGCCATTCCATTAGCCTTGATGCGGATATCCAAAAGTCCTTGGTTATGGATCTTTCC
>REDB01000008.1 GCA_007693685.1 Oceanospirillales bacterium | reverse complement strand
AAGTTGGCAATCACCTCGAGTGGGCGTAGATAAGAGCGTAAATTCTCCATCTCAACGGATGCTAGGCGACTCAATTCTTCTCGAAGTTGAGGTGTGTCACCTTGCTGTTGAACGCCAATCATTGTGGTGCCTATCAGTCTTGGCAGTGCTTGTTGGCTTTGGCTAAGTTGAGTGATCGCTTCTGTTTGCTTTCCTTGATTCCACAAGGCGATCGCGCGATGTGTTTTGCGTTTTCCGCCAGCACCAGCGATGGAAAGTTGCCAGAATTTAAGCAGGATCAGTGTTAAAGCAAACACTGAAAACAGGCATAAGATCCAAACAACCGGACCGCCAATTTCAAGTAAATTAAAGAGTTTGTCTGCTTGTGTCACTGGCTGAGTTGGGTTTGCATCAAGCATAAAAGTTACCTTAAAAATACACGATAATGATAATGCTTATCATTATGTATTAAATTATCTTCTGATTCAACGCGTTTTCTAATGAACATGGCTTACTGAACTGCTCATGAACATCATCGCCATTAATTTGATGGCAAAAATAACCATATAGGTAAACGCTGGTACTGAGGCATAGTAAAAAACTTTCATTCTTCGTTGTGAGTTCGTGGTCAACACGCCACTTCGTTGCCAAATCAGCCATAACGTCCAAAGCATGGCGATGTAGGGCAGCCAATTGAGATAGGTAAACCATGTATCTCCCCGAGACGCGAGAGGTTCAATTTGCCAATTCACATTCAAAAGCGTACTGATTTCCTGACTTAGCGTGTGAGCCGTTCGGGTTGTAAACCCTGTCACAGCATGTGGTATTAAGCCGATTATGGCTAGAGGTGCTAAGCCAACGGCAAGGGTATTGGCTGTTTTCGTCCAAGGCATATCGAGTAGGCGAGCAGCCTTCTGGTAACCCCATATTGAAACAAGCAATGTTATTCCAAGACCCATAACCAGTGCTAAAAAGCGGCCTATGTTGAAGGTTTCAGGATTGATGGAAATAAAATCATGAAGAAGATCACCGAGTAAAACCCATGGCAAGTAGGGCTTTAAGGGCGTATGTTGTAAACCATGAAGAAACTGTATGCCCACTCCGGCGACGCCTAAAATAATGACAAACACCCACATTTCATAACGATTTTGGTTATTGATGGGTCTTGTCAGTGCTGCACCAGGTGGTTTGGCGACTAATTTAACACTGCTGCAAGCCGGCAGGCAGTCCATGCACAGTGTGCATGACCCCATATTATTGCGCTTCTCAAAATTAAATGGAGATAAGTGGTAGCTACAGGCTTTAACGCAATCAAAACTCTTGCATCTAGTGCAATCGCTCTGCTCAGTTTGAATCTGCAAGATACCGACTTTTCCATGAGTAGATAGTACTCTTCCAAGGGGACATAGATGTTTGCACCATGCCATATCCTTGTAAATAAAAAAGATAATAAATGCTAATCCAGTAAAAAGGGTAAAGTAGAGTGCACTATTGCGCGTTGATGAGGATAAAAAGCTTGGTATTGCATAAGCGATGATCCAGTAACCAACAACAATCATTAGAATACCACCCCAGATGCCTCGCAGCTTTTTGGGGAAAGATCGTTGCAGACCAATTTTGCTCAATTGCTTACCAATGAACCCATGTGGGCAAATACCGCAGAACACATTGCCTAAAGTTGGGGTTAAGACGGCTGTTAACAGCGGCCAAAAAATCCCCCATAAGACCAAGGTGGCGAGGCCAACTCTGGCATCCTGAAAATACAAGCCACTGCCTATGGCAATAGCAAATACAATTAAAGAGAAAGACCGCAATCCAGTCATTAAGTAGCCTTTTCTAAGCAGCCACCCTAACACTGGCCATGCCGTTAGTTCGCTTTTAAGGGTTATAGGCTGGGCAGAAGGATTGGATTTTGATGTTGCAATGATCTTATCCATTGAGTTTTTCTCACCTTAATTGATCAAAAATCAATGCGTGCTGATAGATGGAAATATCGAGCATCTGGACTGTTTCGTTGAGTTCCTGTGCTGGTTAGGGTGAAGTTTTCAGGGTCTCGTTTATCAAATAGATTATCGATACCGGCAGTGAGCGTCACCTTGTTCTGTAACTGATGGTTGACACTCACATCGGTAAGCGTGAGATTAGAGTTGCTAGGTTTGGCTCCGCGTGGTGCTGAGGCATCAACAGACAAGTGGTCACTCATATGACGTAGTCTTAGGTTATAGGTGGTAAAAGGACTGGGTGAGTAGTTGATTTCGCTTTTCGCAGAAAACTTTGCTCTACCCGTTAAACGTTCTTTAGATTCGGCATCTTTAGCATCTAGCCATTCCAAGCTGGTGTGAAGATTAAGTCGATCTGTGATAGGCCAAAAAGCGATCAGTTCGGCACCTTGTATCGTTGCTTTGCCGATATTTCGATATTCGACAACAGTCAGCGGTCCTTGGCGTTGATCAGTTGTAAAGGACTGAATCAGATTTTCGACGCTGTTATGATGAAGATTTGCTTCTAGGTATCCTCGGCCAATATCGCGCCTCGCCATTAGCTCCCAAGTTTTGGATTCCTCTGGTTGTAGGGCAGTGTTTCCTTTAATGACTAAACGTCCTCTAACAAATTCAGAATACTGTTCAAGTAAGCTGGGTGAGCGAAAAGCAGTACCATAACCTACGCGCGCACTCCAGGGGCCATCTGACCACCCAAGCGATAGGCGTGGATTTAGAGTGTTACCAAAGTCATAGTATTGGTCA
>REDB01000133.1 GCA_007693685.1 Oceanospirillales bacterium | reverse complement strand
CACTGAATATCGCAAAATCAGTCTAGATGGTTTATGGCACAATAACCCAGCCCTGGTTCAACTTTTGGGTCTTTGCCCACTCTTGGCAGTCACAGGAAGTGTGGTTAACGCTATAGGTTTAGGCATTGCTACAACCGTGGTTTTAATTGGCTCTAACTTAACTGTATCTTTATTTAGACGCCAAGTGCCTGAAGCGGTTCGTCTTCCTATTTTCGTAATGATTATCGCCGCCTTTGTCACCGCCATAGAACTATTAATGCAAGCCTACACCTATGAACTCTTTTTAATTCTAGGTATTTTTATCCCACTCATTGTAACCAACTGCGCCATTATGGGCAGAGCGGATGCTTTTGCATCCCGAAACCCTGTCCCTGCCGCAGTTCTTGATGGCTTAATGATGGGGATTGGTTTTACCCTTGTTTTAATGATACTGGGTGCTATGCGCGAAGCACTTGGAGCAGGAACGCTGTTTAGCAATATGCACCTTCTTTTTGGTGAAACCGCCCGTTCATGGCAAATAACCCTAGTTGAGGGGTATCGCGGTTTCCTTTTTGCTGCACTTCCACCAGGGGCCTTCGTTGGCATGGGACTGCTGATAGCTGCAAAAAATCTCATAGATGCTAAAATCAAACACCGAAAAGAAAAAATCAAAGACAGCCAAGCAGTTGTTACTGCGACTAAACGTGTCAGAATTACTTAAAAACGTAGGAAGTCATGACTTATTGTTTAACTAGTAAACTTAAAACTTCAATTTTTTATCTCACTGTTTTAATTTTCACGTTATTATCGACCTATAGCTTTGCTGAAAGCGCTAATCAAACACCCAGTACATCGCAACTTTTAGCCGATATGCTGGAAAATCCAGAAACACGTCAACAGTTAATTAATGAACTACGGTCGGTCACCAACGGGGCTGAAGAAACTGAAGAAAGTGTTGCTCAGCAAAGTCTTGTTACTCAAATTGCCGAAGCCACACAGGACTTCGCTCAACAATTGACTTCGCAAGTTGTTTTTGCTGCTGAGGCTGCTTCTGGTTTAAGTACGGTAGATTGGCAAGCTCTAGCGCCACAAGGATTGGAACTTCTATTTGTTGTTCTAGCCGCATTCGTATCCTTCTTTCTGTTAAGAAAGCTTGCCATTCCAGTGTTCAACTTTGCCGATAATCGAGCGACGCAAGCACCGGGAGCCGCGAAACTTCTCTCTCGACTTTTCTTTGTTGCATTTGCTTTTGTTGTAGACATTATCATTATTGCGCTTGCTTGGGTCATAGGCTACAGCATTGCGCTGTTTGTGGTTGGTGAAGTCAGTGAGATGAGAACCACTCAATCACTTTTTTTGAATGCTTTCTTAGTGATTGAAATGTTCAAAGCGATTGTTAGGCTGTTCTTCTCCTCACGTCATGAGAACCTAAGACTCGTACCCATGTGTGGTGAAACTGCAGCTTATTGGAATACGTGGCTTGCTAGAATCAGTAGCTTCATAGGTTACGGAATGCTTTTTGTAGTTCCGATGATTAGCCTAAATCTTGCACCAGCACTTGGGCATTTTATAAGTCTTATCATTATGCTGATTGCATTTGCTTACGCATTTACCATTATCATGCAGAACAAAAAGCGTGTGGCATCAAACATCGGTAAACAAGCAGAAGAAAATGACTTTGCTTTCACTTCTGTGCTGCTGAACATGCTTTCCAGAAGCTGGCATCTAATAGCAATTTCCTACTTTGCTGCACTGGTATTGGTAACCGCTATACGACCTGAAGACGCACTTCCAGTAATGCTTCAAGCTAGCTTACAAACCTTGATTGCCATCGTTGCTGGATTGTTAATTTCTGCCTTTCTTAGTCAGCTAATCTCAAGACAACTTAGAGTATCTGATGATCTAAAACTTCGTTTTCCTGCTCTAGAAGGTCGCTTGAATGAGTTTATCCCGACCACTCTGAAGGTAATACGCTTATTTATCATTCTCGTGGTCTTCGCCTTTGTTTTGGATGCTTGGTCACTGTTTAACTTCTCTGCATGGATTACTTCAGAGGTTGGTACACAGATCCTAGGTAAAGTGCTATCGGTCGGTATTATTCTATTGATTGCTAAACTCTTATGGATCGCATTTGCCAGTTGGGTTGAACATCAGATTAATCCAGCAACAGGCAAAGGAGCTGCCAGTGCTCGTCAACAAACGCTACTGAAACTCCTTAGCAACGCAGTGATGATTACCTTAATTGTGTTTACCATTATGATCACCCTTGCTGAAATTGGCCTTAATATCGGGCCATTAATAGCTGGTGCGGGTGTAGTCGGTCTTGCCATAGGCTTTGGTGCGCAAACGCTTGTCAAGGATGTGATTACTGGCATCTTCCTTCAGCTTGAAAATGCAATTAATGCAGGGGATGTAGTTACTGCTGATGGCATTACAGGCACTGCCGAGAACCTAACAATTAGGTCTTTAGGGCTACGTGATCGTTTTGGTACTTATCACCTGATACCTTTTTCATCCATCACCAGCGTTTCTAATTACATGCGCGGTTATGGCTATCATGTAGGGGAATACGGTGTTGCTTACAGAGAAGATACAGATGAGGTTATTGTTCATCTTAGAGCTGCTTTTGATGAACTCATGAGTGATGAAGAGATAAGAGATAGCATTTTAGACGACCTTGAAGTTCAAGGTGTTACTGAATTAGGTGACAATGCTGTCAATATCCGTGTGAGAATCAAAACACTTCCAGGCTCTCA
>REDB01000009.1 GCA_007693685.1 Oceanospirillales bacterium | reverse complement strand
TTACAAACGAAGCTCTCGAAAAACTGCGGCAGCAATTTGATTATGGGCCTTATCCACGTATCTCCATCGAGAACTCGCCAAAAGATAGTGCCAACGAGCTTTATTATCACAACTTAGTAACGCCCTACTATCTTGCTAATCGGCGGGTGACAACTACCGAAGGTAAAGTAATTTTGGATGCGGGCTGCGGGTCAGGCTATAAATCATTGATCCTGGCTGAGGCTAATCCGGGTGCAAAAATTGTTGGTGTAGATATTTCGGCAGCATCGGTTGAACTAGCGAAAAAGCGGCTCGAGTTTCATGGTCATACAAATTTTGAATTTCATTGCCTCAGTATTTTTGATATTGAGCAACTTGGCTATAAGTTTGACTACATCAACTGTGATGAGGTACTGTACTTTTTTGATGATACGGCAGCGGTGCTGACACTGTTTCGTAAGGTGTTACAACCGGATGGCATCATTCGCTCAAACTTGCATAATGCGCTTCAGCGAGCGACGTATTTTAGGGCGCAAAAGCTATTTAAACTTATGGGTTTGATGGAAAACAACCCTGAGGCCGAAGAGATTCAATTAACTGTAGACATTCTCAAGAGTCTTCATGACAATATAGATCTTAAAAGCAGGGTTAGTGGTGGGAGCCTGAATCCAGAAGACGAGGAGCCCATTTTGATGAATATCCTGCTGCAAGAAGATAAGGGTTATGAGATTCCCGATTTATTCCGGGCACTTGAGAAGTCTGATCTAGAGTTTTTGAGTATGGTGAACTGGCGGCAGTGGGAGGTGACAGATTTATTTAAAGACCCAGACAACCTGCCCGCTTATGTAGGCTTGGGGCTATCGATGTGCTCTGCGGAGGAGCGGCTGCGAATGTATGAGCTGCTGCACCCCATTCATCGGTTAATTGATTTTTGGTGTACGTTGCCGCGTGAAACTACACCAGAAACAATTGATGGCTGGACTGAGGCAGATTGGTTGAAAGCAACGATCCATCTGCATCCGCAGCTCTGTACTGAAGCGTTTCGGGAAAAGGTGATTGAAGCTGTAACAAAAAAAACATCAGTGATGATTTCGGATGTTATTAAGCTGCCAGCACTCAGACCTGTGGGTACTGAGAGTTTTGAAGCTGCATTGCTGTTGGCACTAATTGGTAAGCCTTTAGCCTTCCCAGACTTGGTACAACTTTGGCTGAAGCTGCACCCAACTGATTGGATTTCTGGTGAGCAGAATACAGAAGTAGAAGCTATTGAAAGTCTAATTTCGTTATTTTCTAAATTAGAGGCCTTTCTTTACGTGCTAGTTGAAGGAAACTAGCACTTGCATAAATGCTCATTACGAAAAAACCTTGCCAGAGATGGCAAGGTCACAGTTAAATATTTGTGAAAATGTAATTATTGAGTGCAAGTGGTGCCGCCTGCACCATATCTGATTACGCACTTACGGCCCTTATAAGCGCCCTTGGTACCAGTGCCTTTCGCACCCTTTGCACCATTGTTGGCGGCCAATGTATAGTTTGGTGCAATCTCAGATGCTTTACCATCAACGTACTGAGCTTTAGTACCATCAGGACGCTTAGTCTTCTTAAAGAGAGAGAGGGGATCCTTAGGATAGGAACCAAAGTCAAACTGCCACACTTCAGCACCGGTACGCACACCAGCCAGCAAGGCTTGGGCTTCGGCGAAGCGGGAGCGCTCCACTTGGTTCAGGAAGGTCGGGACTGCCACAGCCGATAGCACGCCGACGATGACGATAACGACGAGCAGTTCAATCAGGGTGAAGCCTTCTGCTTTAGCCAGCATGTGCTGTGCCAGCTTAGCCTGAAATGTTGATTTCATAGGTGTGTTCCTTTGTTGGGGGATGAACTTAACCACTCCCGTAGCTTACCCAGCCCGGCGGCTGGATCGATCAACGTATTTCTCAGTGTTTCTACTTTTTTACACACCACCGATCAAAAAAACTAGGTAGATTTCGCCGCAGAAACACTCACACTGTGCTTAATAAAGTGCTTAACGTTTGTTTAACAATTACAGCCTGCCTGGGTGTTTTGAAGGCTGGCATCTTTCCACGTCAAAGCCCTTTTAACTGGAAGTAGTCTTATATACTGGGCTTTGGTTGCACTGTGATGATAGTTGCTTGCCCTGGGTTGACGGCCGTCAAAGCAGCAAGAATATCGTGAGCTTACAAAGGCGGCAGTGAGTCAACGCTAGACTGTAGTGACAGACATTCCCCTTCCAAGCCTATGAAACGCCTAACAGCAATCATCGAAAAGGCAGAAGAAGGTGGTTATTTTGCCTTTTGCCCAGAAATCAAAGGGGCGAACGGCCAAGGTGAAACCATCGAAGACTGTTGTGAAGACTTGAAACTTGCCATCCTGCTGATTACCGAAGAGTAGCACTGTATTAGTTGCCAATATCTAGCTTCTACTTCATTGATAAGTGAGACTTGCGATCTGGATATGCTAGGGATGTAATCTGACTGAGTGAGCACCATGCCGGAACCAACCCTCACCGACATCCTCACAGAACTACGAGCAATTCGTACTGACCTTGATGCAACCCGTCAACGCCTAGAAGACGAAGTTAAGCGTTGGGACGAGCGATTTTTTCAGCTTGCCAAAGAAAACCGGGTTACAGGTCGCACGATTATCGTGACAGCAGGGGCAGTTGTGATCCTCTCGCCAGTGCTGCAAGCCGCTGCCCCTGCAATCCAGACCCTTGTAGATCGCCTACTAGATCCCTAACGTGGCT
>REDB01000010.1 GCA_007693685.1 Oceanospirillales bacterium | reverse complement strand
AGTGGGCACCTCATATCTCCTCTGTCCTGAAGCAACGACTTCGGCCGTTCATCGAAAAGCACTATCTAGCGCTGATCCGCATACTGCACTGACGAACCTTTTCTCAGGTCGTCCTGCCAGAGGGATCGTTAATCGAGTTATGCGTGAGTTAGGGCCTATTTGCGATGCTGCTCCTGCCTTCCCTTTAGCGACCGCAGCGATAGCACCTTTACGAACTGCTGCTGAAGCACAAGGATGCAGCGATTTTTCTCCTCTTTGGGCCGGACAAAATAGATCCGGGTGTCAGGCAATCCCTGCCGGTGACTTAACACGTTGGTTAATGTCTGAGAGTTAGTCTAACGTGACCTTATTAACACAATCATCACCTGATATTGATCTACAACAGGTTGCTGAAATCGCGTCCATCCATTATGGACTAAAGGGAGAGATCAACCCCTTACCGGGTGAGCGTGATGCAAACTTTAGGCTTCGTGTTAATTCTCAACAGCAATATATGCTGCGCTTTATAAATGCGGCTGAATCGACCATCGAAGTGGAGTTTCAGATCGAACTTTTACGCTATTTAGAAGATCATGCAACTGATCTACCGATTCCTAAGTTAGTTCCCACCCTATCCGGTGAAGATCAACCTATGATCCTTCATGCTGATCAGCAATATCGTTTGCGCATGGTCAGTTACCTTGAAGGCACTCCTCTTTACCTGCATCAAGGAATTCCCCAGTTAGCCTCTGACTTAGGAGTGATCATAGCAAGGCTTGATAGGGTTTTAACCGGTTTTACGCATCTCGGAGCAAAGCGCGATCTTTTGTGGGATATTACTTATCCACAGCGATTGTTGGATCATATCGATTGTTTGCAGGATCAACCATTAGCAGATTTAGTCTTGGCTGTGATTAATAGGCACACTGAACAGGTTCTTCCTCACCTAGATTCTGTCCCTTGGCAGGTCAGCCATAATGATCTAAACCCTCATAACGTGTTGGTGAGTCCAGATCAGCAGTCGATCAGCGGCATCATTGATTTCGGTGATGCGCTCTATGCTCCAAGGGTAAATAATTTAGCGACGGCACTTTCATATCAATGGGTTGATCAGGAAGATCCGCTTATCTGTGTGCGGCATTTTTTATCTACTTATCAAAAGCACATGCCGTTGAACGCCGAAGAACTGAAAATGCTACCCGTGCTTATAGCGACACGTATGTGTTTAACCCTGTTAATTACTTCATGGCGTGCGGCGCTCTATCCCGAAAATCGTGAGTATATTTTGCGCAATTTTCCTTTAGCCAGTCGGAGTTTACGATCGTTAAGTCGTTTACCCGATAGCTGGATTGATGATCTGCTTATTAATCATGGAGTGTCTAATGACCGATCATGCTGAGCTTATTCAACGTCGTCAGCGCCTATTAGGTAAAAGCTATCGACTCTTTTACCAACAACCACTCTACCCAGTGAAAGGTGAAGGAGTTTGGTTATACGAAGCGGATGGCAAGCGTTACTTGGACGCCTATAACAATGTTGTTTCCGTGGGTCATTGCCACCCTAAAGTGGTGGATGCGATTTGTAAACAAGCCTCTCAGTTGAATACTCATACGCGTTATCTTCACGACACTATTCTGAATTATGCTGAGCGTTTGCTGGCGCGGTTCCCAACGCATCTCAATAACCTGACCATGACTTGCAGTGGTAGTGAAGCTAATGATTTGGCCTTACGTATAGCAAGAGAGGTTACGGGCAATTCCATCGCATTAGTGACACGCTGGGCCTATCATGGCACGACAAGTAGCATCGCTGAGCTATCCCCTTCGCTTGGTATTAGCGTGGGTCAGCATGTCAGAACATTTGCTGCTCCTGATACCTTCCGTTGCCAAGGTAAATGGCTAGATTCGCTTAAACTGACTCTCGATAATCTGACTTTGAAAGGTCTAAAGCCCGCAGCACTGATTATGGACGGCGTATTTTCCAGTGATGGTGTGTTTGTTCCACCTGCTGATGAAATTCAACAAGCCGTTGACTGGGTTCGTCAAGCTGGAGGTATTTATATAGCTGATGAAGTGCAATCTGGCTTTGCACGAACAGGTAATCATTTTTGGGGATTTGAAGGTTATCGGCTGCAACCGGATATGGTAACTATCGGAAAACCTATGGGTAATGGTCATCCTGTCGCTGGCTTAGTTGCACGTTCCGATCTACTGGATCAATTTGGTGAAAAACAGCGCTATTTTAATACCTTCGGTGGGAATCCTGTTTCTTGTGCGGCTGCAAATGCCGTGCTGGATGTGATTGAAGATGAACAGCTTCAAATGAATGCTCAACATCAAGGGCAGCGTTTGCAGCATAATTTGGAGAAATTAGCAGCACGGTACCTCTCTATAGGCGATATTCGTGGTTCAGGATTGTTTTATGGTGTTGAGCTAGTGAAAGACCGTGAAAGTCTTGCACCAGCTACAGAACTTGCCAGTATGATTGTTAACGCCATGAGACAAGCGGGTGTGCTTATCAGTGCAACGGGTCCCGATGCTAATGTACTCAAAATCCGACCGCCTCTAGTATTTACTGAAGAGCATGTCGATCTATTAACAGATACCTTAGACAAGGTTTTACTTCGATTTGAAGGCTGTTATTAGTCGGTTTTCGAAAACATTAAATTCACTATTGTGATAGGAAAATCACTTCCCGATACAAAAACTTGAGAATATTCTGCCAAGCAGATCATCGGGCGTAAACTCACCGGTGATCTCTCCGAGACTTT
>REDB01000155.1 GCA_007693685.1 Oceanospirillales bacterium | reverse complement strand
AACAGCATTTGTCCTGTGTCACAAACACATGATAATGACAGTTTTGCCAGCCCATAGTGACTTGAATAATTAAATGAAGTTGGTCTAAGGATAGGTTGCTAGGAACTAAGAGTTTGCGCCAGATAGAGGGCGAAGATTTCTCTAGTTCAATATGAATTTGATAAAGCTGGCGAGAGGGTAATGCTGTTTGTGTCTTTTTCATAGGGCGGCGATTTCAACTAATTGGAGCTTGTGGATTTAAGTGCTTTTTTATAAGTTTTAATCTCGATTGGTTTTGAGTACCCAATGAAAAAAGGCAGATCAGTAAGTAACTGATCTGCCTTCTAAAATTTGGTAGCGGGGACAGGATTTGAACCTATGACCTTCGGGTTATGAGCCCGACGAGCTACCAGACTGCTCCACCCCGCATCAACGTGGGACGTATATTATAGATGAGGGTTTCGCTTGTCAAGGAAATATTACGCACCTGCGAAAGAAGTTACTTGTCTGAATCGTGATGTGCTTCTCGGGCACGTAGGATTGCATTTTTTTGGCACTCAAGAATGAAACGTGATAATAGTCTTTCATCAAGACTGGTCATTTCGTGCAGCTCACCCGCATAAGTACCGGTTTTAGTTCGGATCAGTTTTAGCTTACAGAAGATAGAATAGTCGCGTTTGCTAAGGGTAAAATTGAGTTGTGCATCATAGCTGCCGGAGCTGAGTTCATCCTCTGTTATAAAAGCGACGCCATTTGCGGAAAGATCTTCAAGATCTACTAGTTGTCCGTTTACTCTGAGACTGACAGGATCATCCTGAACGGGCGTCATACGAAAGGCTCTGCGACCTCTTTCTTTGACACCGGGTAATGAGACAAGGGGCTTCATCGTGGTAGCTCCATTCGTTCAAGAACAAACTCTAAACGCCGATTAGCAGCGCGATTTTCTTCTGAGGTATTAGGTAAAAGGGGCATAGAGTCACCATAACCACTCGCAACCACTCGCTGAGGTGCTAGACCTCCCTCTATGAGAAAGCGCAATACGGCTGTTGCTCGAAAGGCTGATAACTCCCAATTAGATGGAAAGCGGTTGGTATCAACAGCTGCGTCATCAGTGTGACCTTGGATTTCAAGCTTAAATCCTGGATTTTCTAGGACAACTTCAAGGATGCTGTCTAATAGAGGCATCATTGATCGTCTAATTTCGACAGATCCGGGATCAAACATTACTGCTGCGTTGACTTTAAGCCTTAGTCTGCCGTCTTGAGGTGTGCCAATCTCAACCCAGCTGCCCATGTCTGATTCAGCCAATGAGCCTTCAAGATCTTGAATAATCTCTTCCAACTCAAGGTTTATTGAATCCACTAGGGCTTGTTGAAAGCGCATTTGATCGGCAAGTTCAGCGTCTCGGTTAATGATGACCGATTCATTTGGGTCTGGAATACGAGTGGTTTCTGCTGATGGCTCCAGCAGTGGAATTAAGCTTGATGGCGCGCTATCACGAGATAAGGCTATATTTAGGGAGCGAGCAGCTTCTTCAAAGGCTTCATTTTCTACACTAGACATCGAAAACAGCAACACAAAGAAAACCAACAACAGCGTCATTAGATCTGCAAAGGTAGTGATCCAGCCTGGTCCATCGTTTTCTTCCAGCAGCTGAGTTTTCCGACTCATGCTTTTTTACCCTTTGCATCTGCTCCTTCTGCTTTAGCCTGCTTTCCTCCCATTCTTAAAGGTTTACGAGATGCTTCAGGCAGATAGGATGAGAGTTGTTCATAGACATGCGCATAGTGGTCGTTGGTTAAAATGCTAATACAGCCTTCACGGACAATCTCTAGGTTAGTGACTTCTGATAGGGTTCTAGCGCGCAATTTTCCTGCAATAGGTAAAAAGACGACGGTGGCGAGAAGTGATCCGTAAAAGGTTGTTAGTAGAGCTATCGCCATCGCAGGACCTATGGTTTCAGGGTCCTTGAGTGCGCTTAGCATCTGGATCAAACCGATCAGTGTTCCCAGCATACCGAAGGCAGGGGCGTACATTGCCATTTTTTTAAATACATCTTGTACTGTAAAGTGACGTGCTATTAAAGAATCAATTTCATTTTGAATGGTGTTTCGAATAACCTGTTCTGAAGCAGCCTCTGCAAGTAAGTTAGCAGCGCGCTGAAGTACGCGAGAGTTTGTTTCTATATCGCCTAGCATCAGTAATCCATGGCGATGACTGATGCGGCTAAGCTCAAGCATGGTATCTATCATATCTTGAGCATTCGTTCTGTCTTGAGTAAAGACAATCCAGGCAGCCCTGAATGCATTGAGGACATCTCTAAACTGAACCGTTAACAAGGTGGCCGCTATGGTTCCACCAAACACGATCATTAATCCGGGAATGTTAACAAACACATCTGGATTGCCACCCAAAAAGATAGCAATAATGATCAGGGCGAAGCCAGAAATGATACCTAGCAGTGATGCAAAATCCATGGCATTTCTCTGTAAATAAAAGAATTATGCACCGAGTATAACAATACTCGGTGAATTTGCGTAAGGGGTAAAGCTGCGAGGTTTAGTGAAGCGAATTGGGAAGAGCGAGGGTGAATGCTGGTATAGGGGCGATAAACTCGCCAAGTGCCTCGCTGACCATGGAGTAGTGACCTTGCATACTGCCTACCTCGGTTGGTAAAACTGTGCCACTGGTGTAGCTGTAGCTTTGACCTGGTTGAATCACAGGCTGTTCACCTACCACGCCTTCACCATTCACTTCCTGGGTCTGTTCGTTGCCATCGGTGATCA
>REDB01000180.1 GCA_007693685.1 Oceanospirillales bacterium | reverse complement strand
TTGTTGATGGCACACTAGTGTGCGAATGGTGATGCTGCTATCCATCTGACCACAGGCACTGATATAAGCGATAGAGCCACAATAGACTGAGCGTCGATGGGGTTCTAGCTCATCTATGATTTCCATTGCGCGAATTTTGGGTGCACCGGTGATAGAACCGCCCGGAAAGCAAGCACGGAGTAGGTCGAGAGGGAATTTGTCGTTTTCTAACCTTCCAACCACGCTGCTAACCAAGTGGTGTACATTAGGATAGGTTTCTAATTTGAATAATTCAGGAACTTTAACACTACCGGGCTGGCAGACCTTGCTTAGATCATTGCGTAAAAGATCCACAATCATAACGTTTTCGGCGCGATCTTTTTCAGAAGATAACAGTTCTTCAGCATAAGCATGATCACTTTTTGTATCTGTACCGCGAGGTCTAGTGCCTTTGATAGGTCGTGTTTCAACTTGTCCATTAGTATCACAGAATAAAAAACGCTCGGGTGATAAGGACAGAACAGCATCTTGCTCTAGATCTATAAAGGCTGCGAAAGGGGTAGGTGCTGACTCTTTCAATAATCGCCAAGCTTGCCATGGATCACCCATATAGCCTGCACTAAAACGTTGCGCGAAATTGATTTGATAGCAATCGCCTGCTTCTATGTATTCATGAACTTGATGAAGTGCTTGCTGATACTCGCTTTCATCGACATTACTTCGAAAAGCATTCAGTAGATGGAAATTAGATGCAGCTGGTGAGCAAGTAGGCGTTTCCAAGAGTTGTTGAAAAAGCCTTACGCTTTTCGGATCAGCCGACTCGTGAATCATTAACCAGCTTTCTTTTGTATGGTGGTCAATGATCACGGCTTGTAAATACAATCCGACATATAGATCCGGTAGGTCGATATCCGCAATGGCATGGTTGGGCATGCGTTCAAGGTGTCTACCAAGATCGTAGCTAAAGTAACCGATCAGTCCGCCATTGAATGGTGGTTTTGAGTTGATCGGTGAAAGTTGATTAAGCCACTTTTGAAGAAACGAAAATGGCTCTTGCTGAACAAGTTGCCAAGTTTCATTTTGCTCTCGATATTCTAATCCTTGCGACGTTATTCGTGCTGTTTTCAGCGGTGCTGCCGTAATGATGTCGTAGCGCCCAAACTGACTCTGTGGATAGCAGCTATCTAAAATAACCGCCTGACCTAAAGGTCGCAGTTGTTCAAATACGTGGCTGGCATTTAGAGGGTAGGGTAGAGGATAATGACTGATCACTGTCGACACCAGTATAGAAAAAGCTAGATTCTACCTATCTGTTGAATCACTGGCGAGTCTATCTGCGACGTTAGGTGAATAAAGAAAATCATCACTTGGATACTGAGTTTATATGAAGCACCCGTTTAACTGCCAAACTGAAACGCTTATCTTGGCTGATCAGCATTTACGATATCGTCTATATAGTCGAAATGATTTGCCCCAACGTCGTTTAGTTTTAGTTCATGGGGCCGGTGTTGCAGGTCGAGATACTTGGGAGATGTTGTTAGCTTTTTTACAGCATTGGTCACAAATTTTAGTGATCGATCAACGTGGTGCGGGTGAGAGTGTTTACCCAGATGGGCAGGAGCATCCGTTTACCTTGCAGATGTTGGTGGCTGATCTTCATGCTTTAGTGAATCATCTTGGTTGGGATCATTTCGATTTGGGTGGTTACTCATTAGGTGGTTTGGTGAGTATGCTTTATAAGCAGCAACAACATGATCGGGTCGGTAAGCAGTTTTTACTAGAATCGGCTCTGTTGGATCGTATCTGTATGGAAGAAACGATTCTATTGCGTGAAAAATACAGTGAAGCTGCGCAGTTGCTTCGTAGCGAAGATGTCGACACTGGCGTTCGTCAGTTTTTAGATACCATTTCTCCAAATCGAAAAACCACCGAACAAGCCGATCAAACAGCCATAAGTCGTCTTGCCTATCGCCCGTTAGGTTTTGCTTATGCTTTGGATGCAGTGAGTCAGGGTATTAGAACACTAGATCGCAAAGCCCTAATCGCTGCTCAGGGTGATGTCTCTAGTTTTATTGGCGGTCAGAGTGTTGAGTTAATGCATCAATTGCATGCTGATCTGGCGTCTACCTTGCCTAATTGGCACTACTTTTTAGTACAAGGTACCGATCACTCCTTGCCATTTCAAAAGCCTCGGCAAATCGCTCGATTGATGAATCAAGAGATGCAACGTTTTCTGACAATCTAAACTCTCTCAAAATCGCTATACTTTTGTCTAGTGTAGACATATTTTGCAGAAATCTCTGTTGACGCGGTCTTTTTGGCTATGTAAGGTTGGTTTCTATAAATATTGTCGACAATCTTAAAGGCGAAACATGTCAGACAAAAATAATATTCTGCCTCTCGAGCCGATCACTCGCACCCTTGCTGACCGAGTATGTCAACAAATTGTGACGGCTATCGTTAAAGGCGAATTACCAGCAGGATATAAAATCAGTGAGCCAGAGCTTGCTCGTATGTACGGTATTAGCCGTGGTCCTTTAAGAGAGGCGATCCGCCGTCTTGAAGGTTTACGCCTAATTGAACGCAAAGCTCATGTCGGTGCGCGTGTCGTCAAGCTATCCGCAAATGAATTGATTGAGATCTATCATGTGCGTGAAGCGCTTGAAGGTATGGCGTGTCGTCTGGCTGCTGAAAATATGAGTGATAAAGAGATCGCTTCTCTAAAAGCGCTTCTGGATCAACATGAGCAATCGGTTGAAGAAGAAGCTTGGAGTTCCTACTTTCAAAAAGAAGGTGATCTTGATTTTCACTATCGCATTGTACAGGGCAGCAAAAATTCCAAGTTACTTGAGTTGCTTGGTGCTGACCTTTATCACTTGGTACGCATGTACCGTTATCAATTCAGTGTTTCCAGCTCCCGTCCAAAGCGTGCACTCAAAGAACATCGACAAATTATCGATGCCATTGAAGCCCGTGATCCAGAACTGGCTGAGTTACTGATGCGCCGTCATATTAGTGCGGCTCGTCGTAACATTGAAAATAAGCTGAACCAAAAGACCGAAACCAAAGGGGAAAAAAATGGCTAATCAATTGACTGCCGGCGCACGTTTTCGTAAAGCCCTGCAAGAAAATAATCCGTTACAAATTGTCGGCACCATCAATGCTTACCACGCGATGATGGCGACCCGTGTAGGTCATCAAGCAATTTACCTCTCTGGTGGTGGTGTAGCGAATGCATCTTACGGTTTACCTGATTTGGGTATGACCAGCATGAATGATGTTCTGGAAGATGTGCGTCGTATCACTAGCGCGGTTGAAACCCCTTTACTTGTTGATATTGATACCGGCTGGGGCGGCGCTTTCAATATGGCGCGTGCGGTTAAAGAGATGATCAAAGCTGGCGCAGCTGCTGTTCATTTAGAAGATCAGGTTCAGCAAAAGCGTTGTGGTCACCGTCCAAACAAAGAGATCGTTTCCCTTCAAGAAATGGTTGATCGTGTTAAGGCAGCGGTTGACGCTAAAACCGATGATGACTTCTTCATCATTGCTCGCACCGATGCTTTCCAAATGGAAGGGCTGAATGCTGCGGTTGAACGTGCTCAAGCCTGCTTAGAAGCTGGTGCTGACGGTATCTTCGCTGAAGCGGTTCACACTTTGGAAGATTACAAAGCCTTTGCTGATGGCATCGACGGTGCTCACCTATTGGCAAACATTACCGAATTTGGTGCAACTCCTTTGTTTAACAAAGCAGAGTTGGCTGAAAACGGTGCTTCCATGGTGCTTTACCCACTGTCAGCTTTCCGTGCTGCAAACAAAGCTGCATTGAATGTTTTCCAACATCTACTAGATGACGGTGATCAGAAAGCGGTTGTCGACACCATGCAAACTCGTATGGAGCTTTATGATTTCTTGAACTACCACGATTTCGAGCAAAAGTTAGATCAGTTGTTCGCTCAAGGTAAAAATAAGTAACCCGTTTTTAGAGGAGTCAATCATGTCCGAGAATAATTCCACGCTACCTAAGCCGAAGAAATCCGTGGCCCTGTCTGGCACCGCTGCGGGTAATACGGCGTTATGTACCGTTGGTCGTAATGGTAACGAACTTCACTACCGTGGTTACAACATCTTAGATCTTGCTGAGTCTTGTGAGTTTGAAGAAGTTGCTTATCTGCTGGTTCATGGCAAGTTGCCAAACCAAGCAGAACTGAACGCCTACAAAACTAAACTGAAATCTCTTCGCGGTTTACCGGCAGCGGTTAAAACGGCACTTGAGCAGCTACCACCATCCGCACATCCGATGGATGTCATGCGTACGGGTGTTTCGGTACTAGGTTGTGTAAAGCCTGAGAAAGATGATCACAACCATCCAGGCGCTCGCGACATTGCTGATAAGCTGATGGCGTGTCAGGGTTCCATGCTGCTTTACTGGTATCACTATGCTTACAACGGTAAGCGCATTGATCTAGAAACAGATGATGACTCTATTGGCGGTCATTTCTTGCACCTGTTGCATGGTGAAAAACCACGTGAGTCTTGGGTTCGTGCAATGCACACCTCCTTGATTCTCTATGCTGAGCATGAATTCAACGCCTCTACCTTTACCAGTCGTGTGATTGCTGGAACAGGTTCTGATTTCTATAGTTGTATCGCTGGCGCAATCGGTGCATTGCGTGGTCCAAAACACGGTGGTGCAAACGAAGAAGCTTTCGAGATTCAAAAGCGCTATGACAATCCAGATCAAGCAGAAGCGGATATTCGCGAGCGTGTCGGTCGTAAAGAAGTGATCATCGGTTTTGGTCACCCTGTTTACACAGTATCGGATCCACGTAATGAAGTGATTAAGCGTGTTGCAAAGCAGCTTTCTGATGAGGAATGCAACACTAAAATGTACGACATTGCTGACCGCCTAGAGTCTGTAATGTGGGATCTTAAAAAGATGTTCCCGAACCTTGATTGGTTCTCTGCTGTCAGCTATCACATGATGGGCGTACCTACCGATATGTTCACACCTCTGTTCGTGATTTCGCGCACATCGGGTTGGAGTGCTCACGTTATAGAGCAACGTATCGATGGCAAGATCATTCGTCCAAGTGCGAACTATGTAGGTGAAGAGTGTCGTCCAACTCCGCCTATCGCTGAGCGCAGTTAATCCTATACTGGGAGTGAGAGTTTGCAGTCAATCGCTGCTCACTCCCTAAGTTAGACTACCTAAGTTAAGTAGCCAACCCTTTTAACGGTGAGCCACAATGAATACAGAATTTCGCAAACCGCTTCCTGGCACGAAGCTAGATTATTACGATACCCGTGCCGCTATCGAAGCGATTCAACCCGGTTCTTACGACACCCTGCCTTACACCTCTCGTGTATTGGCTGAGCAATTAGTGCGTCGTTGTGAACCTGAAGATTTAACGGCTTCTTTGAAGCAGTTAATTGAACGCAAGCAAGAATTAGACTTTCCTTGGTATCCAGCCCGCGTTGTATGTCACGATATCCTCGGTCAAACAGCATTAGTTGATTTGGCAGGCCTTCGTGATGCGATTGCAGAGAAGGGCGGTGACCCAGCTAAGGTCAATCCTGTTGTTCCTACTCAGCTAATCGTTGACCACTCTCTAGCTGTTGAAGCGGCAGGCTTCGATCCCGATGCATTTGAGAAAAACCGTGCGATTGAAGATCGTCGTAATGAAGACCGTTTCCACTTTATCGAGTGGACCAAAACCGCCTTCAAAAACGTTGATGTGATCCCAGCCGGTAACGGCATCATGCACCAGATCAACTTGGAGAAAATGTCTCCAGTAATTCAGGCACGTGATGGCGTCGCTTTCCCTGATACCTGTGTTGGTACTGACTCTCACACACCACACGTCGATGCCCTTGGTGTTATCGCGATAGGTGTAGGTGGTCTGGAAGCAGAAACGGTTATGTTAGGTCTGCCTTCCATGATGCGCTTACCGGATATTGTCGGTGTAGAACTAGTGGGTAAACGTCAGCCGGGTATCACTGCAACTGATATCGTGCTGGCTTTGACTGAGTTCCTGCGCAAAGAGCGCGTTGTCGGTGCTTACCTAGAGTTCTTCGGCGAAGGTGCTGCAAGCCTATCTATCGGTGACCGTGCGACTATCTCTAACATGACACCCGAATACGGTGCTACGGCAGCGATGTTCTATATCGATGAGCAAACCATCGACTACTTGAAGCTTACCGGTCGTGAGCCAGAGCAGGTTGAGTTAGTTGAAAACTATGCTAAAACCACCGGTTTGTGGGCAGATAGCTTAGTTAAAGCAGAATACCCTCGTTTATTGAAGTTTGACCTTTCTAGTGTCACTCGTACCATGGCAGGTCCTTCTAACCCGCATGCGCGTGTTGCCACCAGTGACTTAGCTGCAAAAGGCATTGCCGGTAATCTAGACGCTGCACGTGCTCAAGAAGCCGAAGGCTTAATGCCAGATGGTGCCGTTATTATTGCGGCGATTACTTCTTGCACCAACACTTCTAACCCACGTAACGTAGTTGCTGCGGGTCTGTTGGCTAAAAAGGCTAACGAACTTGGCTTGATCCGTAAGCCTTGGGTGAAATCTTCATTTGCACCGGGTTCTAAAGTAGCTCGTTTGTACCTAGAAGAAGCAGGTTTGTTAACTGAGTTAGAAAAACTTGGCTTTGGTATTGTTGCCTATGCCTGCACCACTTGTAACGGTATGTCCGGTGCACTCGATCCAGTTATTCAGCAAGAGATCATCGACCGTGATCTGTATGCAACCGCTGTGCTATCAGGTAACCGTAACTTTGATGGTCGTATCCATCCTTATGCGAAACAGGCTTTCTTGGCATCACCACCTTTAGTAGTTGCATACGCGATTGCCGGAACTATTCGCTTTGATATCGAAAAAGATGTTCTTGGAACTGACAAAAACGGTAACCCAATTACACTGAAAGATCTGTGGCCAAGTGATGAAGAGATCGATGCGATTGTAGCGTCTAGCGTGAAGCCAGAGCAGTTCAAAGAGATCTACATCCCGATGTTTGATCTGGATCGTGGTGAAGAGGCTAAGAGCCCACTTTACGACTGGCGTCCAATGTCTACCTACATCCGTCGTCCTCCATACTGGGAAGGTGCATTGGCAGGCGAGCGTAGCATGAAAGGTATGCGTCCACTGGCGATTCTTCCAGATAACATCACCACCGACCACTTATCGCCTTCAAACGCGATTATGATGGACAGTGCTGCCGGCGAGTATCTGCATAAGATGGGTCTTCCAGAAGAAGACTTTAACTCCTACGCAACTCACCGCGGAGACCACTTGACCGCACAACGCGCTACCTTTGCTAACCCTAAACTGATCAATGAAATGGCAGTGGTTGATGGTCAAGTGAAGCAAGGCTCTTTGGCACGCGTTGAGCCAGAAGGTCAAGTGATGCGCATGTGGGAAGCTATTGAAACCTACATGAACCGCAAACAGCCTCTGATCATCGTTGCTGGTGCTGACTATGGTCAGGGCTCATCACGTGACTGGGCTGCTAAAGGTGTTCGTCTAGCTGGTGTTGAAGTCATCGCTGCAGAAGGTTTTGAGCGCATCCATCGTACCAACCTAATCGGTATGGGCGTACTGCCACTCCAGTTCGAGCCAGGCACTACTCGTAAGACCTTAGGTCTTGACGGAACCGAGACTTTCGACGTTGAAGGCGAATTGTCACCACGCGGTACCATGACTTTGGTCATCAATCGTCAAAATGGTGAACAAGTCAAAGTACCTATGGTATGCCGCTTGGATACCGCTGCTGAGTTGAACGTCTACAACGCCGGCGGCGTCCTCCAACGCTTCGCCCAAGACTTCTTACAAGGCGCGGCATAGTCTGTGAAAGGGACGGGGTCTTGTTTGTATGAACCTCTGTTGCCATGGATGGCAACAGTGAGCCCCCAAGGATGGGTTTATGGCGTGTTCATACGGACAAGACCCCGTCCCTGTTAGTCACGCACTATTTAGCAGACTTAATGTAAAAGGAGACATATTATGTCGAGTGTTCCTCAGATTAAAATTCCAGCCACCTATATGCGTGGTGGTACATCTAAAGGTGTGTTTTTCAGCCTGACAGATCTGCCAGAAGCGGCGCAGGTGCCGGGTGAGGCGCGGGATAAGATTTTACAGCGTGTGATTGGTAGTCCAGATCCCTATGGTCAGCAGATTGATGGTATGGGCGGTGCTACGTCCAGTACCTCTAAAACAGTGATTCTCGCGAAAAGCGAACAGCCTGATCACGATGTTGATTATCTGTTTGGTCAGGTAGCAATCAATAAAGCCTTTGTCGATTGGTCCGGTAACTGCGGTAATCTAACCGCTGCTGTTGGTGCTTTTGCGATCAGTAAAGGCTTAGTCGATGCGTCGCGTATTCCTGAAAATGGTATTTGTACTGTTCGCATCTGGCAGAAAAATATCGGTAAAACCATTATTGCTCATGTGCCTATCACCAACGGTGAAGTACAGGAAACTGGTGACTTTGAGCTGGATGGCGTGACCTTTCCGGCGGCAGAAGTGGTGATCGAGTTTATGGATCCTGCTGATGGTGAAGGCTCCATGTTCCCAACAGGTAATGTCGTCGATGACTTAGAAGTGCCAGGTATGGGTACCTTTAAAGCGACCATGATTAACTCAGGTATACCGACCATTTTTGTTAATGCAGCGGATATTGGTTATACCGGCACTGAACTGCAAAAAGATATCAACTCTGATGCGGCTGCATTGGAAAAGTTCGAGACCATGCGTGCATACGGTGCGGTAAAAATGGGCTTGATTAAAGATATTTCTGAAGCAGTAGCGCGCCAACATACGCCGAAAATTGCCTTTGTAGCACCGGCAACGGCTTATGAATCTTCCAGCGGAAAGCAGATTTCGGATCAAGAAATTGATATCTGTGTACGTGCCTTGTCGATGGGTAAGTTACACCATGCGATGATGGGTACGGCTTCTGTTGCCATAGCTACTGCGGCTGCGGTTGAAGGAACGCTAGTTAACCTAGCTGCAGGTGGAGTCGAGCGCGATTCTGTTACCTTTGGACATCCATCTGGAACTCTTCGTGTGGGCGCTGCAGCGACCTTAGAGCAAGGGGAGTGGAAGGTGACTAAAGCAGTGATGAGTCGAAGCGCACGTGTGCTAATGGAAGGCTGGGTGCGTATTCCAGGTGATACGTTTTAATTTTGCGGCTTAAAGATTCGTTCTAATAGGATTTTCAATAAAAGTTTTTTTAGAAGAGCTTTCTAGAAAATCTTTCTTGAGTTGTTGCTATGCTCTGAGTTTGAGAACACATGAGCGCTGTCATAGCGCCCATGTTTTAAGCCCATTAAGTTGGGCTTATTTTTTTTCTATACCGCAGGTATTGATGCCAAAAATACTATAAGCAGGGCAGCGACCTGAAACACCTGTTAATAGCGGTACAACGCCGATCCACGTCCAAGGCGAACCGATGCCCATAATCGCTAAGATAATCAGTAGGACGCCTACAGAAATTCGTGCAATTTTATCTATCCCACCAACGTTCACATTTAAATTCATAAAACACCCCTTGTTTAGGTAAGACTGAATTAACTTTTGCTTATTCACTTTATAGTAGGCTAAGGTTAAAGAAAAGTATCGATGATATATTCCAAATAATTATTAAAATAACTCTAATAATTCTTTTAATTTATATAGAGTGTTGATGTAAAGTTAGCCCATTGTTTTTTGTTAGCATTAGGAAGTTCAGTAATGGCCAATTTGCATACCGAAACAGTGCTAGAGGTTCAGCACTGGAATGATACCTTATTTAGTTTTAAGACCACGCGTGATCAGGGTTTTCGCTTTAAAAATGGTCACTTCACCATGATAGGTTTAGAAGTGGAAGGACGCCCTTTACTGCGTGCTTACAGCATTGCCAGTGCCAATTATGAAGAGACCTTAGAGTTCTTCAGCATTAAGGTGCAAGACGGTCCATTAACCTCTCGCTTACAGAAGATTCAACCAGGCGATCAGATCTACATCAGTCGTAAGCCAACGGGTACGCTGCTGACAGACTTTTTGATACCTGGTAAGAACCTTTACTTGCTTGCAACAGGCACAGGTTTAGCGCCTTTTATGAGCATCATTAAAGACCCAGAAGTTTACGAGCAATATGAAAAAGTTATTTTGGTACATGGAGTTCGTCATGTATCAGAATTGGCGTATCAGTCCGAAATTCAAGATCAGCTACCACATAATGAATTCTTTGGTGATATGGTCAGTCAGCAATTAATCTATTACCCAACGGTAACGAGAGAGCCTTATATCAATCAAGGTCGTATCACTAACCTGATGTTGGAAGGTAAGTTGTTTGACGATTTAGGTTTACCTAAGCCCAATCTTGATGATGATCGCTTTATGATCTGTGGTAGTCCTGCCATGTTAAAGGACTTAACTGAGCTGTTAGACGGTTGGGGCTTTAACGAAACGCGCAAAGGCGTGTTGGGACAATACGTGATCGAGCGCGCATTTGTTGATTAAGTAAATCCAAAAAAGAGGGTTCCATCACTGCAACCCTCTTTGTCACTCTATTATCTAAACCGCTTAACTATACAAGTCGCTGAATTAGCTAAGCTGCTGATTAATAAAATCCAAAACTTCATCTGCTGCGATATCACGTGACTCTGCATCACGGCGATGCTTATATTCCAATGTGCCTGCATTCAGGCCACGCTCAGAAATCACCACACGATGTGGAATGCCCATTAGCTCCATATCGGCAAACTTAACACCAGGGCGTTCTTTACGATCATCTAAAAGCACTTCAACACCTGCAGCAGTTAACGCAGCATAGAGTTGATCAGCTTTTTCACGAACTAATTCAGATTTATCGTAATTTAATGGCACCAAAGCGACGGTAAAGGGAGCTAAAGCTTCCGACCAGATAATGCCGTTGCTATCATGGTTCTGTTCGATAGCGGCAGCCACCACACGAGTGATACCGATACCATAACATCCCATCTCCATCACCACAGCTTTACCATTTTCATCCAGAACGGTTGCGTTCATTGCGGTTGAATAGCTGTTGCCCAGTTGGAATACATGACCAACTTCAATGCCGCGTTTAATTTCCAGTACACCTTGACCACAGGGGCTAGGATCACCAGCGACGACATTACGAATATCAGCCACTTCTGGCATAGCAAGGTCGCGCTCCCAGTTGATGCCGAAATAGTGTTTATCATCTATGTTGGCACCAGCACCGAAATCGGCCATGACTGCGACTGTGCGATCAATGATGCATGGAATAGGAAGGTTTACAGGACCTAACGAACCAGGACCCGCTCCCACCACTGCCCGGATCTCTTCCTCGGTTGCCATTCTTAATGGAGTGGCTATTTGAGGTAGCTTTTCTGCCTTGATCTCATTAAGTTCATGATCACCACGAATCAATAACGCAACAAAGTCAGCTTCGCACTCTTCACTAGCCGCAACAATTAAGGTTTTAATGGTTTTCTCGATAGGAAGCTTAAAGCCTTCAACTAGCGCTGCAATAGTTTTAGTATCCGGTGTATCGACAAGGCGCATCTCCTCTGAGGGAGCAGGGCGTTCTATAGTAGGTGCCAAGGCCTCTGCCTTCTCGATATTCGCGGCATAGCTACCAGTATCAGAGAAGGCGATATCATCTTCTCCAGAATCCGCAAGTACATGGAATTCATGTGAAGAGTTACCACCAATAGAGCCGTTATCAGCCAATACTGGGCGGAAGTTTAGTCCCAGACGCTCGAAGATTCGGCTATAAGCGTTGTACATCGCTTCGTAGGTTTCTTGTAGCGATTCACGATTGGTGTGGAAAGAGTAAGCGTCTTTCATGATAAATTCGCGCGAGCGCATCACGCCGAAACGCGGGCGGATCTCATCACGGAATTTGGTTTGAATTTGATAAAAGTTCGCAGGTAGCTGTTTGTAGCTGCGAATTTCACGACGAATCATGTCTGTGATCACTTCTTCGTGAGTTGGGCCAACACAGAAGTCACGATAATGACGATCCTGAATACGAAGAAGTTCTGGACCATATTTTTCCCAGCGACCCGATTCTTGCCAAAGTTCTGCAGGTTGAACTGCTGGCATCAGCACTTCTTGAGCACCCGTCGCATCCATCTCTTCACGAACAATCCGTTCTACTTTTCGAAGTGTACGTAAGCCTAGCGGCAGCCATGTGTATAAGCCTGATGCAAGTTTACGGATCATGCCCGCACGTAACATGAGCTGGTGGCTGATGACTTCTGCGTCAGAAGGCGTTTCTTTCAAAGTGGATATCAGATATTGACTGGCGCGCATAGAGAAGCGATTCCATAGATGAAGATAAAGAATTAGAAAACCAAACGGCCCTTATTCTAGGCTGCTTCGGTCTGCGCTTCAACAAAGCGTATCAGCTCATCTATCTGATATTCGTTAAATACCGGAATGCCATGACGAATCAGCTCTGCAGCTGCGACGCCGGGAGCATCAGATAACGTGCCTGAAAAACTGCCATCGTAGGTATTCATGTTGCCGCAGGATGGGCTTCGGGATTTCATCAGAGCACAGCAGACATTTTTCTGCTTAGCGATCTTAACGACCTCTTCGGCACCAGAGAGAAATTCTGAGGTAACATCTTCGCCACATTGCGTGGTGACGAAAATAGGAAAGCGTGATTGTATCTCTGCGGGTGCTCTAGGAGTGGGTAAGCCACCTAAGGATTCAGGGCATACCATCACTAGGCGCCCCTGTTTTTTCCATCTCTGCAACGCGGCATGTTCTAATAAGTTATCGCGGCCGTCATAGCGTACTTTCGCGCCTAATAAACAAGCGCTAACCAGTATTTTGTCCATACTAAATCTTTCCTGAGTCAATCTTTATAATTATTGTACGGGCAATATTTTACCGTGTGATGACATCTCATTCTACTGATCAGTATCAAACTTTTGCTAAAAAGCGCTTTTTGTCTTCGGGTTGTAGGTTAGCTGTGTTTCAATCTATTGTTCATGTTAACTAGCTCAGGAAGGCTGGCAGCCTGCATTTTTGACATAACACGCGCTCTATGTACTTCAACCGTTTTAGGACTAATGCCAAGAGATTCAGCAATTTCACGGTTAGCCTGACCGTTGATGACCAGTGACATGACCTCTCGCTCACGTTGGCTGAGTGTTTCATAACGCAGTTGAATCTGTTGGTTTTCTTTAAAGGTTTTGAAGCGCTCTTCTGCTATAACGAGTGCTTTGCTTACTAAATTGAGCAAATGGCGATCATCGAAAGGCTTCTCAATAAAATCTAGAGCTCCTGCTTTAATTGCATTGACTGCCATCGGAATATCACCGTGGCCACTAATTAAGATAATAGGTAGTTGAATATTACGTTCATGCAGGATTTGTTGAAGCGCAAGCCCATTTATACCGGGCATGCGCACATCAAGAAGTAAGCAGCCTTGTTCGCCGTGGTAAGTCTCTAAAAAGTCTGTTGCTGAGCTTGAACTGATCACTTCATAGCCAGCAGAGCTTAATAGCCACTGCATCGATTCTCGAAAGTCAGTATCATCATCAACTAAAAATACACGATTATTATGATTATTCATGTGTCATTTCTCAGGGGTAGTTTGAAGTAGAAACAGCTTTGTGTATGTCCATCGCTTTCTGCCCATAATTGACCGCCGTGGCTTTCAATTAAAGATCGAGA
>REDB01000011.1 GCA_007693685.1 Oceanospirillales bacterium | reverse complement strand
ATTGTCAACAACAACAAATTCTCCCAAGTTTGGTGCGTAAACAGTAAGATATGTCACATTTTTGTGCCTTTAGGTCTATTTTGAAGGAAAATATCATGCCATACGTACATGACACCTTGGTCCGACTGCAAAAAAGCAGTCCTGCTCAAACAGAGTTCTATCAGGCGGCTGAAGAAGTCCTTGATTCAATCCGCCCATTACTCGACAAGGACAAGCACTACCGTGAGCAGGGAATTGTTGAGCGTTTAGTTGAACCAGAACGTCAGATCTTCTTCCGTGTTGTTTGGCATGATGACCAAGGAAAGGTTCAAGTTAACAAAGGCTATCGTGTTCAGTTCAACTCAGCGCTAGGCCCTTACAAAGGTGGTTTGCGTTTTCATCACAGTGTCAATGCGGGCATCATCAAGTTTCTAGGCTTCGAACAGATCTTTAAGAACGCCCTGACAGGCCTTCCTATCGGTGGTGGCAAAGGGGGTTCTGATTTTAACCCTAAAGGCCGTTCAGATATGGAGGTGATGCGTTTTTGCCAAGCCTATATGACAGAACTGCATCGTCACATCGGTGATACGATTGACGTACCCGCCGGTGACATAGGGGTTGGCGCACGTGAGATTGGCTATATGTATGGTCAATACAAACGCCTAACACGCAGCTATGAAGGCGTACTGACTGGTAAAGGACTGAACTGGGGTGGTTCGTTAGCTCGCAAAGAAGCCACCGGCTATGGTGCAGTCTACTTTGCTGAAAACATGTTACAGGATCGTGGTGACTCTCTAAAGAACAAGGTCTGCTTAGTTTCTGGTGCAGGCAATGTTGCTATTTATACTATCGAAAAACTCTATGAGTTAGGTGCACTGCCCGTTACTTGTTCAGACTCACAGGGAACGATCTACCATGAGCAAGGTATTGATCTTGCGCTTCTCAAAGAGATCAAAGAAGTTAGACGCGGATCGTTAAAAGAGTATTTAGATAGCCATCCAACTGCACGTTATATTGCCACTGAAGAATACCCAGCAGATGGTCACGCTGTTTGGCGCTTCCCTGCACAAGCGGCCTTCCCTAGTGCAACGCAAAATGAATTAACTGAAGCAGATGCGCGCACTCTTCTTGAGCATGGCGTTAACTGTATCAGTGAAGGGGCAAACATGCCGTCAACAGCTGCTGCTGTTGACCTCTTCCTTGAAGCAGGCATTTGCTATGGACCAGGTAAAGCAGCCAATGCCGGTGGCGTAGCAACGAGTCAGTTAGAAATGGCACAAAATGCCAGCATGACTCAGTGGACATTTGAGGAAGTTGATCACCGTTTGAAAGATATTATGTTGGGTATCTATACTCGAAGCAGTAATACCGCGAAAGAGTTTAATCAACCAAGCAACCTAGTCTTGGGTGCTAATATCGCCGGCTTCCGTAAAGTTGCTGACGCAATGATCGATCAGGGACTGGTCTAATCCAAATAGACTAAGCTACCACTAAAAACGAAAAAGCGCCGTCTGGCGCTTTTTTGGTTTACAGCTTAGCTATTCACACAATCATTTGTGATTCGCTTGATCCCTAAGCACAAACTTCTGAATCTTGCCTGTCGAGGTTTTTGGCAGATCGCAGAAAATGACTTTCTTAGGAATTTTGAAGCGCGCCATATTATCGCGACAGAACTGAATAATATCTTCTTCAGTGATATCGCCCTGAGCAGAGGCTTTAAGGGTAACAAAGGCACAAGGCACCTCACCCCACTTCTCGTCGTTCATCGCAACCACAGCGGCCTCATTGACAGCCGGGTGACGGTAAAGAGTGTCCTCTACCTCAATGGAGGAGATATTCTCACCCCCTGAGATGATGATGTCTTTAGAGCGGTCTTTAATCTCGATATAACCATCCGGATGCCATACTGCCAAATCGCCAGAATGGAACCAACCTCCTTCAAAAGAGGCATCCGTTGTTGTTGGGTTTTTCAAGTAACCTTTCATAACAAGGTTGCCACGCATAAAGATTTCACCGAGGGTTTTCCCGTCTTGCGCAACCGGTTCTAAGGTTTCTGGGTTGGCAACCATCAGACCTTCAAGCATCGGAGCACGAACACCTTGGCGAGACTTCAGGCGCGCTTTCTCTTCAGGTGTCTTCTCATCCCACTCATCGTGCCATGCACATACGACACTGGGACCATAGGTTTCAGTCAGACCATACACATGCGTCACTTTGAAGCCCATACGCTCCATGCCTTCAATAACAGCCGCTGGGGGCGCAGCACCTGCCGTCATCACTTTAACTTCATGATTGATGCCCGCTTTTAAAGCATCATCGGCGTTATTCAGCATATTAAGAACAATCGGAGCACCACAGAAGTGATTAACTTTCTCTTCTTTAATCAGGTTATAGATCATATCCGCACGAACGTGGCGTAAGGACACACTGACACCTACTGCTGCAGCGATCGCCCACGGGAAACACCAGCCATTACAATGGAACATCGGCAAGGTCCACAGGTATACAGGATGATGCCCCATGTCCCATGAAACAATGTTACTCATCGCATTGAGATATGCACCGCGATGATGATAGACCACACCCTTAGGGTCACCAGTAGTACCTGAGGTGTAGTTTAAGGTAATAGCATCCCACTCATTCTCAGGCAGTTCCCAAGGATAGTCAGAATCACCACCAGCAATGAAGGCTTCATAATCCATGCTACCGATCAGCTCACCGCCTTCGTAGGTTGGATCATCGATATCGATGACTAAAGGTTTGTGCGCCATCATGCGCACAGCTCTCTGGATAACTTC
>REDB01000012.1 GCA_007693685.1 Oceanospirillales bacterium | reverse complement strand
CTGAACAAGAGCAGGTTTTGTTTACCGCAACACCTATGCAGACAACACCTTGGATAGTGGTTCATAGTTTTCCTGTAGAGATGATTTTTGCGCCTGCTAAAGAATTATTTTTTCAGATCAGCATCATTATGATTTCACTGTTATTGGTTTCGGGTCTTATTACTTTATGGGTGATCAGACGCTTAGTGCGCCCTCTAAAAACATCAGCTGAACAAATTTCGGTGATGTTAGCTGATCCTTCACAAGTTCGCCCTTTGACGATTCAGCGTCATGACGAGGTTGGAGTCTTAGTGTCCGCCTTTAATCAGTTACTTGAACAGCAAGAGACTCAGGCTAATCAGCTGAGATCAGAGAAGATAAAAGCAGATTCAGCTAATAAAGCTAAGTCTGAGTTTTTGGCAAATATGAGTCATGAAATAAGAACGCCATTGAATGCCATTATTGGTTTAAGTGAGCTTCAACTTTCAGATGATTTACCTGCAGAGTATATCCAGCGCAGCTCACAAATTTTGTTGTCGGGCAGGTTGTTGCTTGGTGTTGTGAATGACTTATTAGACTTTTCGAAAATTGAATCGGGTAAGATGGATACCCTGTTAGAACCCTTCACTATCGATGATGTGTTAGAGCAATTGTCGGTTCTATTTTCCTTAGAGGCTAGTAAAAAAGGACTTGAGTTCAATATACACGTTGATAGCCAGCTACCAAAATTCTACTTTGGTGATCAGTTACGTTTAACTCAAGTTCTGAGTAATTTACTGTTAAATGCCGTTAAGTTTACAGATAAGGGTCACGTTGAGTTATCCATTGAAGAGATATCTCAACAGCAGCAATATCGTCGTATTAAATTTAGTGTGAGAGATACTGGTATAGGTATCAGTCAAGACCAGCAAACAGAACTTTTTCAAGCCTTTAGCCAAGCCGATAATTCCATTACTCGACGTCACGGCGGTACTGGTTTAGGTCTTGTTATTAGTCAACGTTTGGTCCAGTTGATGGGTGGAGCCGGTATCACTCTTGTAAGTAAACAAAATGAAGGTAGTTGTTTTTCATTTGAGCTAAAACTAAAAGTATCTTCCGAAATCCCGAATGATGAGCGCTATTCTTATCAAAAAAACAATAATCAAATATTCACAAGCAAGACAGATAATCTGAGTCCAATACCGAACAATAATTTTACTCAGCAGCAGGTGTTAGTTGTTGAAGATCATCCAATTAATCAACAGATGGTTCAAGCTCAATTGGAATATATGGGGTTGAGTGTCTCGCTGGCAAATAACGGAGCTGAAGGAGTAGAAAAAGTTCGCGAGGGAGAATTTGATTTGGTACTTATGGATATTCAGATGCCAGTCATGGATGGTTATGAGGCAACTCGCAAAATACGCCAGTTCAATAAAGATATACCAATTATAGCGCTAACTGCTGCAGCTTTAGTTGAAGATCGTCAAAAAGCGCTTGATGTAGGCATGAACGATCATTTGGGTAAGCCTTTTACTGCTATTCAGTTATTTGAAAGTCTAAAGCCTTATTTAACGACGCTGGCCAACCCTTTAAAGGAACTTGTTACGTCAGAAAATATTGAAAACGCAGATAATGCTTCGTCGAACAATAGTACGGAAGTAGATAAAAAGCCGCGAATACTGATTGTCGATGATATGTCGGCGAACATAAAAATATTAGCTAACTTACTTAGGGACGAATACAGTATACAGGTAGCTAATAATGGCCAAAGAGCACTTAATATCGCCAGAGGCACTAATCCGCCCGATTTGATTTTACTGGATATTATGATGCCAGACATGGACGGATTTGAGGTGTGTAAAGAGTTGAAAAATAATGTTAACACCAGTCGAATTCCGGTTATATTTATTAGTGCCTTAGATGAAGTGAGTGATGAAACTAGAGGTCTCAATGTCGGAGCAGTGGATTACATCACCAAGCCGTTCCACCCAGAAATTGTAAAGGCTCGTGTACGTTCTCACATGAGTCTGAAAATTAAGACTGATCTGCTTGAAAATATGTCGCATATCGATGGCTTAACCGAAGTCGCTAATCGTCGCAGTTTCGATACTCAGCTGAGTAAAGAGATATTGCGTTCTCAACGTACTGGTAAACCCTTGGGTCTTATCATGTTAGATATTGATTTCTTTAAGCCTTATAACGATAACTACGGTCACGGCAAGGGTGATGAGTGCCTTGTTAAAGTAGCAGCAGAGTTACAAAAAGTGGTTTCGCGATCAGGTGATCTTTTTGCACGCTATGGTGGGGAAGAGTTTGTCACATTGCTGCCAGAAACCGATGCCAATGGCGTCAAATTAATCGCTGAAAAAATGCGAAAAGTGGTCGATGATCTCAAAATACCCCATGAGTTTTCTTCTGTAGCGGACCATATTACGATTAGCTTAGGAGTTTCTGTAAAACTACCTATGGAAGATGATTTCCCTAAAATTCTGGAAGCGGCAGATAAAGCACTTTATCGTGCGAAACATCAAGGTCGAAATCGTGTTGTGTGTGAACAAAATGAGGAATAGCCAATGGCTCAAGTCTGCTTAAATGTTGTCGTGTCAGGTAGAGTGCAGGGTGTTTGGTTTCGTAAGTTTACCCAACAAAAAGCAGAAGCCTATGGTGTGACAGGATGGGTTAGAAACCTAAGCAATGGCAGTGTTGAAGCATTGTTATGTGGCGATGAAAAAAATGTTCGTCAGGTGGAAGCTTGGATGAGTCAAGGGCCTGAGTTATCCACGGTAGCAGAGCTCGTTTCTGAGCTAGCAACTTGGCAGGAGTTTTCAGAGTTTTT
>REDB01000170.1 GCA_007693685.1 Oceanospirillales bacterium | reverse complement strand
AAAGATGCTACCGGTATGGTTTGCGTGGGTGAGGTTCCTGAAGGAAGTTTTGTGCGTATTTTAAACGGAACTCCAGAAAGTTTGATAAATGCAGCTTCTGAGGCTAGTGAACGAGCACAGCAGGCGTTCAACTCTGTATCCAGTACTGCACCCAGTTTAGGTTGTTTCATCGACTGTATTTCGCGTGTTTTATTTATGCAGGAAGGTATACTAGAGGAATTCAAACAAGTGTCGGGTGACTACCCTCTGTTCGGAGCGCTCACTCTAGGTGAGATAGCAAACTCTGGTCAGGATTACCTTGAATTTTACAATAAAACTGCTGTGTTAGGCCTTTTGTCCACGCCTGATGATAAGTAAGAAGAGTTATTCACTTTGAGTCAAATTAACGAAACTGAACTACTGTACGAAATTGCTTTGTCGATCGGTAACAGTTTGCACATGCAAGAGATGCTGCGTCAGTGTAGTTCAACCATGATGCGTGTTCTTAATGCCAATGGTTGTGCAGTATTCAGTTTTCAACAAAGTCAGATGCAAGATCAAGCAGGTCAAGAACTCTGTTCGATGGAAGTGGTTTGGGCAAATGAACTTAGTTTGCCCCGACGCTTTGCAAAGCAGGCTGATATTGTTGAGCTAATGGAGTTAGTAAGTCCTCCTGTTGACCGAATGCGGCTGGGTAACTTTATGCAGCAGCTACCAAAAATGTATGAAGGAAAAGGCTGCTTTCGATACCTGTTTGCCTTGCCAGGCTTTGGAGTTTTTTTATTACAAAAAGCAGATCAACCTTTAAGTGACGATTTGAAGGCATCGTTACAGAAGCTGATGTCTAAGTTTGCTGGGGCAGCATTGGCTTGTCGTTATGAAGAAGCTCTACAGCAGCAAATACGTGCAGCTGAAGCAGCTAGTATTGCTAAAAGTCAATTTCTTGCAAACATGAGTCATGAGATAAGAACGCCGATGAATGGCGTCATCGGTATGCTTGATTTAGTTCTAGAAACCGACTTGGATAGGGAGCAAAGAGAGCATCTAGATCTAGCAAAGTTATCTGCTACTAACCTTCTAGAGATTATTAACCATATCCTAGACATTTCTAAGATTGAAGCAGGCAAGCTGGACCTACAAACAGAAGTTCTGGACCTGCTCGAACTGGTAGGTCTTTCGGTTAAAACACTAGCTTCAAGAGCCTGGGCTAAGGGTTTACAGATACATTATGATATCTCAGAGAACCTGCCTCAGTTCGTTGAAGCAGACCCTAGTCGTTTGCGTCAAATTATCACTAACTTAGTCGGTAATTCGATTAAGTTTACTGAACAGGGTGAGGTTAAGCTCACAGTTACTTATATTGAAAACGTCAAAGTACCTCACTTCCATTTTGTTGTTGAAGACACTGGAATAGGCATTCCAGAAGATCGCTTACCCTTTATCTTTAATCCATTTGAGCAGGTAGATGCCGCCACTAATCGTAAATACGAAGGAACGGGTTTGGGTTTATCTATCACCCGACAATTAGTCGAAATGATGGGAGGAAGTGTCTCAGTTTCTAGCCGGCTCGGTGAAGGATCTAGATTTGAATTTGACCTGCCATTAACGGTTGTACCAGCACCAGAAGAGGTTGGGCGAGTCGATGTTGATTTAGCCCAGCAGAAAGTGCTGTTGGTAGATGATGAACCGATTAATCGACGTGTCATTTTAGCCATGTTGCGAAAAATTGGCGTTCAAGTCGATGTGTGTGCGTCAGGACCAGAATCTATTTATCTTGCCCAACAGGCTTCTCGGTCGGGTGCATCTTATGGCTTGATTTTAATGGATGCCTTGATGCCTGGTATGAGTGGTTATACCGCTGTTGAAAAGTTGCGTGATCATGATTTATTGGAAAGTACACGTACACTGATCTTAACATCATCAGCAGAGTCAGGTGATGCGCAGCGCTGTAAAGATCTTGGTATTGCCGGATACTTAACTAAGCCGCTGACGTTAACTGAGTTAAGAAAAGCATTGAAAGAGCAGTTGTGTCAATTGGAATATCAACGTCAACCAGACTCATCTAATCCTTACGATACCCTTCAAGGAATCAATGTATTACTTGCTGAAGACAATCCTATTAACCAGCGAGTTGCGATAAAGCTTCTTGAAAAGAAAAACGTTTCGGTGGTCTTAGCGGAAAATGGATTAGAAGCCTTACAGCTCTTTAAAAACCAATCATTTGACTTGGTATTAATGGACATGATGATGCCTGAAATGGATGGTCTTGAAGCGACTCGTCAGATCAGGTTATATGAGTCAACTCGACCAGCAGCCAAAGTGCCGATTGTTGCTATGACAGCAAATGCCATGCAAGGTGACAAAGAACGTTGTTTAGCTGCCGGTATGGACGGTTATATCTCTAAACCCATCAGACCTGATTTACTCTTTAGTGAAATGAGTAAAATGATCATTAAGTTTGGAAAATCAACCTCTCAAACCAGTCAGCAAGATACCCCATCATTGGATGAGATGATGATGGCTCTATCTATTAACCAATCCAAAGATCAGATCGATTCGACAATTAGTGCTGAAGGCCTTACTCAGCAGGGAAAGGGAAATATTATGTCCACAAATGATATGCCACTCTACAACTGGGATGAAGCCCTTGAAATGATTGGTGGTGAAGAAGAGTTGTTGTTATCGGTATTAGAGATGTTTCTTCAAGAAGTTCCAGAGTATATGGAAAATTTAACTCAGGAATTACAACAGTCAGATTACGATAGTGCAGCCAGAACCGCGCATACCTTAAAAGGATTGCTAGCCACTTTCTGCGCAGGGCCAGCTACCAATGCGTCATTAAATTTAGAACAGGCAGCAAAGAAACAGCAGGACTGTTCAATATTAATGAATCAACTAGAAGATGCTATAAATCAGTTGCTTCCCGTGCTTCAGCAAAGGCTGTAGTTAACTGTGTATAAGGACCTCTCTTGCGAGTTTTAACTAATACCGTCGCTATTTTAATATTGGCTATAGCCTATTCAGGTGCTGGTCTTTTGGTTGCTGGATCAGGACTACATGATCAAATAGTTCCTTTATGGGTTCCCACCGGTATAGGTTTAGCTGCCGTATTACGATTTGGTTTTCCTGTCTTGCCGGGCGTTTTTTTAGGGAGCGTACTATTCAATCTTTGGCTGCCCTATAGCTTCCAAAATAATTTACCGTTAAACGTTATTTTGACAGCCTTATGTATCGCTGTGGGTGCAACCTTACATGCCGCTGTGGCAAGCGCTTTAATAAAACGTTACAGAGCTAACCCTTTAAGACCACAAAATGTAAAAGGGTTGTTGAAGTTTATTCTTTTTGCCGGATTTTTAACCTGCATCATCAGTGCGACTATTGGTAGTTCAACTATATATCTTTTATCAGATAATCAGGGTAGTGCGGGATTTTTAAATGATTGGTTAAGTTGGTGGATGGGAGATACCTTCGGAGCAATTCTGGTAACTCCATTATTGCTCGCATGCTTTGAGCTGTTTGAAAAGCATCGACCTCAACGTCAAATACGACTGATCTTGCAGCTTTCTATAGTGATTTTCATCGTTTTGATGATTAATCAGCTATTTCTTGCTCACTTATCACAACAGTTTAAACGCAGCTTTGAGCAGGATGTCAAAATTCTTGATGCACAACTGCGTGCTATTATTCAGCAGAACTTAGCGGATTTAACTCGTTTAGGTCAGGCTTTTTCAGGGCCTATTGATCCTAATCCTGCCGAGTTTAGGGAAATGGTGTTAGAAATCCAGCAACGCAATCCGTCGGTATTAGCTTATTCTTGGGATCCTGTGGTATCGCCTCAAGATCTAGAAGCCTTTGAAGCAAGAACACAGTTGTTGCTTAATGAGCCTAACTTCAAAGTCTATGGTGCATCCCTTTATGCTGATGATCCTCTGATTCCGGTTCAGCTTGTCGAACCCCTAGAGTACAACCGTCCGGCACTTGGGTTTAATCTACTATCGATTGAAGACCGTCGACGCTGGGTCATCAAAGCACAAGAACAAGGTCGTCCGATTGCAACGCAAATCCTCAATCTTACCCAAGCTCCCGATGAGCCGGGTATGTTAATTCTTCATCCGGTATATAGATTACTGGATCAAGAGAACCCTTTAATGGGTAATAAACAACTAACAGGGTTTATGGTTGGAGTCTTCACCGTTGAACGCATGTTTAATGCGGCTCTTGAACAAGCCGGTATTGAATATATTACCTTTAGGTTATTTGAATCAGGGCTAAGCGAGTCCTTTTATAGCAATCAGTATTCTGCTTTAGGAAAAAACACTCTTAGTAACGAGTTTGAAATTGCTATTGCACAGCAGGTCTGGAGCATTCAAGCCGAAGCAGGTTCTACCTATTTTTCGATGAATCAAGCCAGTAACGCTCAACTGATGCAAACATTGCTGGTCTTAGTCGGCTGTATGGGAAGCTTGTTGGTGTTGAGTATGAATGATCGTGAGCGCTTGTTGACTGACTTAGTCAATCGTCAAACGCAAACTTTAGCTCATCAAGCACGACACGATATGCTGACGGGCCTCCCCAATCGCTATATGTTAATGGAAACCGTATCAGAACATATTGAGCAAAAAGATAAACAACCTTTCAGCTTACTGTTTATCGACCTTGATAGATTCAAAATGATCAATGATAGTTTAGGTCATCAAATAGGCGATAAGCTGTTACAAAGCATGTCTCTAAATCTTTCACGACGATTAGTTGAAGATTGCGAATTGTTCCGAACCGGTGGCGATGAGTTTATTTTGATGGTAAATGGGAATGTGGAACGTGGCATCGCTGAAGCAGAACGTTTCCTTAATTTGTGCACCATTCCATTACAAATAGATGGCCATAAGCTCCAAATGACCTGCAGTATCGGTATTAGTCACTTTCCTGACCAAGCAGAGGATTTAGATACCTTAATCAAATTTGCCGATACAGCTATGTACAAAGCTAAGGCACAGGGTAAAAATTGCTTCGAAGTTTACAGCACAGAATTGACCGAAGAAGCGCTTAACTCTTTCCAGTTAGAACAAGACTTGCGTGTGGCAATCCATTCACACCAGCTTGTTTTACATTATCAACCTCAATTTTCGCTTAAAAATGGCGATGTCTGCGGCTTAGAGGTCCTAGTACGTTGGCAGCATCCCGAGAAGGGATTAATGTTACCAGGTAAATTTATCCCCTTGGCTGAAGAAACTAATCTGATTGTGCCCTTAGGTTGGCAAGTCATCGAAATGGCCTGCGAACAGATCATTATCTGGCAGGAGCAAGGTTTAATGGTGCCACCAGTTGCCGTCAATATCTCACCGAAGCAGTTGCTAGAAGCTGATTTTATAGAGCATATTAATTCAATATTAGACCGCTTTGGTATTGCACATGGTCAGCTAGAGTTAGAAATAACCGAAGGTTTGATCATGCAAGATCCTGATTACACCATACAGAAACTCAATCTATTAAGAGAAGCGGGTTATCGATTAGCCATTGATGACTTTGGTATTGGGTATTCATCTTTAAACAGACTAAAACAGCTCCCTCTGGATAGATTAAAAATAGACTATAGCTTTACCAGAGATATAGGTACCAATCCTAGAGATGAAGCAATTATCCTGACCGTTATTGCCTTAGGTAAAAGCTTAAATATCGAAGTGCTAGCAGAAGGAGTTGAAACAGAAGAGCAGCGTCGCTTCCTTAAAGCCAGCGGTTGTGACAGTGCGCAAGGCTTCCTGCTGGGCTATCCTGTACCCAAGCAGGAAGTGTTATATCTATGCAAACAAAGTGCTTAAACAATGCCTGCAGTTCTAGTGAGGGTTAGCAGTAAATAGCTGGTATAACCGATAAATGCGCAGAGTAAAATGCCACCCTCAATTCGGTTAATTCTTCCTAATCGACCTCTGAAACCATAGCCCATGACAAATAAAGCGGCTGTTAACGCAGCCATTACCGGCCAGTCCCGAGTTAACATCTCTGGTTCAACATCAAGGGGATGAATAAGGCCCGCCAGTCCGACTACAGCAAGGGTATTGAAAAGGTTTGAACCTATGACGTTGCCCAAAGCTAAGTCATGCTCGCCTTTTTTAATTGAAGCAAATGCAGACGCTAGCTCAGGTAAAGAGGTACCTATTGCAACAACTGTTAAACCGATAATAAGGTCACTTACTCCCAGTGATGTGGCAATTTCAACTGCACCCCATACTAGTGCTCTAGAGCTGACAATTAATAAGGCTAAACCTATCACTAACCAGGTAAGCGCTTGCTTCATGGTCATTTGGTCAGGGTCAACAACCTCATCAGTTGTTCCAATAATGGGTTCTGCTCTTCCTTTAAAGCCCTCTCGAATGCTCCAAGCCATGACTCCAGCAAATACCACGAGCATAATTCCCGCATCGAGGCGAGAGATTTGACCGTTGATTAACAATAGACCAGAAAGCAGAGTAATTGCTGCCAAAATAGGTAGCTCTTTCCTCAGTACAGAAGCTTTTACCGCGATAGGACTCAATAAAGCGGTAAGTCCTAAAATCAAACCAATGTTTGCAATATTTGATCCATAGCCATTACCAAGAGCCAGACCAGGATTTCCTTGAGAGGCGGCGAGAGCAGAAATAAACAACTCAGGTGCCGAGGTACCGAAGCCTATAATTACCATGCCGATCAATAAGGGTGGCATGCCTAAATAATATGCAGTTGCAGCAGCACCATCGATAAATCGATCAGCACTCCAAACCAGTAACGCTAAGCCCAGCACGATAGCTACTAAGGCTAACAACATGATAATTCTCCAGAAAGAGAGAGGTTAAATTGAACTTTTATTGGCAAGAGTTTGAGGGGTGACCTTCAAGTCTTTTTAGATCGCTTTGAAGTTGACGTTCATTCGCGATACAAGCTGAAGATAATGCATCATGCGCCCAATCTACTAAGCTATTATGAATAGAGTAGTAGACCCATTGGCCTCGACGTGAGTCCTGTAATAAGCCACAGGTACGAAGCTGAGCTAAATGACGAGAGATTTTAGGTTGAGACTCACCCATAGCGCTCATTAGGTCACATACGCATAGCTCGCCCTTTTGCTTTAAAAGCGTCACAATCCGCAAACGAGTGGCATCACTTAAACATTTAAAAAAAACAACCGCTTCCATAAGTTGAAAATCCAGATAGTGAGGAGTTTAACGGCACAGATTATAGCTTAACTTCAGCCATTTTCCTCTTGTGCTTTGCAAATAGTCTGTTAATATACGCCGCTCACTCAAGACGGTCAGGTGTCCGAGTGGCCGAAGGAGCACGCCTGGAAAGTGTGTATACGGAAACGTATCGAGGGTTCGAATCCCTCCCTGACCGCCAAATATGCTATTTAAATCAATGTATTGGATTTTTAAAAGATATTGGTTATCGCTCGATTTAGAAATGAGTGACACTCAGTTGTGACACTCAGCCGAAAAAGATGCCTAAATCCCTCACTCAGACCTTTCGTAATACTTCTAGTACTTAGTACCTATTATCTTAAGTACGTTTTTCCTGAAAATATTCCTAGTCAAAATTCTTGTTTATAACGTGAAAATTGTCTCTATAGTCGCTGTTTTCCCTAGCGTCACGTTTTTTCGCAAATACCACTTCAAATCAGTATACTAGAGATTCAATCCAGCCCGGAAATAATGTCCCTGCGTTTCAATTAGCAGGCATTGTAACCAAATCACTATAATAAAAGAGGATATAACATGGGCGGCAATAACGCAGTATTGGCAAGAAACACGAAGCTAGCACCAATAAACCCCCTCGATTCACAAACAGTTGCTTTCTCTCATTACAACAACCTTTCGGCTCAATTGCCTGTCGATCCGAAATCAGGCAGCTTAGTGCCCGGTGGTATAAAAGCACAAGCAGAACAGTGCTTTAATAACATCAAAGCGATCGTTGAAAGCATTAATCATGGCATGAATGATATTGTTAGAATCACCTTGTTTGTTAAAGAGATCAAGGATGTCGACCTAATCGACGAAGTGTATAAATCCTTCTTCACCGGCTATGTGCCGACACGTACCGTGGTTGCCGTTGCGGCATTACCCATGGATGCGCTGGTTCAGGTCGAAGCCCTGCTTGCAAACGGCGTAGGTACAATTCCAAACGCTCCTCAGGCGGGCGATCTCATCAAATTGGTGAATAACACCGCGAATGCGCCTATAGATGCCCTTTCTTCGCAGACAGTGGCTTTCTCGCACTATAACAACCTTTCAGCGCAGTTGCCGATCGATCCGAAATCAGGTCAGTTGGTAGTAGGTGGCGTAAAAGAGCAGACTGCACAGTGCCTTAAAAACATTAAGTCGATTTTGGAAAGTATCGACGTCCCATTCGACGATATAGTTAAAGTGAATGTGTTCGTTAAAAACATCATGGATATCGAAGCGGTAAACGAAGTGTATAGGCGGTTTTTCCCGGACTCTGCCATTGCCAGAGCAGTGGCCTATGTGCCTGCAAGAACGGTAATCGAAGTTGCCGCTTTGCCCATGCATGCATTAGTTCAGATTGAAGTGGTAGTATCTCACGGAGACGGCACGCCTCCTCAAGCTGTTGAAGACAGACATGGCATTATTGTGGAAGCGAGGAATACTGATCGTGCACCGATATGCCCCTTGTCATCACAAACCGTTGCCTTTTCTCATTACAACAATATTTCAGCTCAACTGCCTATCGACCCAAAAACAGGTAAACTCGTTTCCGGTGGTATAAAAGAGCAAGCAGAACAGTGCTTGAAAAATATCAAGGAAATCGTGGAGAGCGTAGACCATGTTATGGAGGATGTGGTGAAAGTGAATATCTTTGTGCAGGATATCGCCGATATTGAAGCTATGAATGCTGTATACACAAGCTTCTTTCCTGATGGTATTCCAGCAAGAAGAGTGGTGGGCGTCTCGGCTTTGCCATTGAATGCGTTAATCCAGATGGACGCAATCGTGTCAAATGCTGAAGGTACACCTCCTCTAGCATAACTTGTGCTTGCTGACGCGAGCATTAACATCAGCGAGCGTCAGCAAATGCGGTGTAAAAAGCCGTTAGAAAACCTATAAAATCAGGCATGCAGGGTTAAAAAAACGAAATATTCAGTTGGTAAGTGTCGAACTCGAGTGAACTAGTATGACACTATTAAGCAGTACTTCAGTTGATATTGAAGGCTATCAGCGTTCCAATAGATAGTCTTTTATGAAGATAGTGGAGCCCAAAGTTACTATGTTAATAATGCTCTTGTTATTATCTCTGTTGCTACTTTGCGCCCTGGTAGCATTGTTTACCACAGATAATATGAAATCCTTTATTGCTTGGTTTATCTTTTCATTCATTATGATTCCAGTTTGGTATTTTCTTGCGATGCCATGGGTTGCATTGACTCAGGGTGTTCTTGGTTTGGCCGTCACAAGTTGGTTCATCTGGTGTTCTCTTCATCAAGGAGAGAGCCGTTCATGACATTGCAGACGCTTCTTTTTCTGTTTTCTACTATGTTACTTCTTCTAGGTATCTTAGGTTTTGCTTTAAAAAGAGATTTTCTCAGACGTATTATCGCATTTAATATAATGAGTTCGGGTGTGCTACTGCTGCTTGCTGCTTTTACTCAAACTGCCGAAACTGAACCCTTGCTAACTGGGGTCTTTGTTATTTTATTCATAGTCACGACTGTTTTGACGGCATTAACTTTACAGATGCGTAATCAACTGATCAGCCGTTTTCATCAATCTGATACTGATGGGAAAATTGATTCGGAGATAGGTCCTTAATGCTTTACGTGCTATGGCTACCCTTGATGTTTCAAGCGGCTTTAGTCGTGTTAATCGGCAGGCAACTCTTAGCGAAAGGTTCTTTTGAATGGGCGTTATTTGATGCTGTGGGTATTCCTGGTTTATCGATTCGTTTAGATGGTTTGGCCTTTCTTTTTATTCTGCTGAGTTCGCTCATGGCGATACTTGCAGGTTTTCAGATCAGTAATTTTTTTGCTAAACAATCAAGCATTCAAAAGCGAATTTGGTGGCGCTTTTGGATAGTGTTATTAGGGTTGTCGTTGGTGTGGACGGCTGGCGATCTGATCACTCTTTATATTGCTATGGAACTAGTCGCGTTTGGCGTGGTTGGTTTGATAGCCTTGGGAGATCAAGCTGAGTCTTATCGATCAGCCTTACGGTACCTTAAAGCTGTTCTATTAGGTACTTTGTCTTTCTTGATCGGAATCCTTCTTATTTATGGTATCTATGGCACCGTTTCTTTAGAGGCACTCCAACAGAATATTGAATCGACTGTTTTGACTGGATTAGCCTTTGCTTTAATGACGGTTGGATTGGTCTACAGGGCTGCTCTTTTTCCGCTGCACTCTTGGTTGCCGCCTGCTCATGGTAGTTCTCATGCTCCTTTAAGTGCATTGCTATCCGCGTTAGTCACGAAAGCTTCTTTTTATACCCTTGCACGACTCTGGTTAGATTGGGGTGATTTGATTGGCAGTCATTTATTGGCTCAGTTGCTGGGTGTGTTAGGCGCTTTAGCTATTCTTTGGGGTGGCTGGATGGCATGTCGTCAATCCGAGCTAAAAATGTTAGTGGCTTATTCCTCTGTCAATCAGGTGGGTTATTTCTTTTTACTTTTTCCGTTAATTATTGGTGTTTCTAATGAAGTGGCACTGCTGGCAAAGCAGGGCGTTATGCTTCAGGTAGTGAGTCATGCTCTGGCAAAAGCAGCATTATTTATGGCAGCAGGAAATCTTGTAGCTGCTCTGGGAAGTAAGTATATCGCTGATCTTTCAGGTATCAGTCGATCTATGCCACTGTCACTTCTAAGTTTTGGTTTAGCGGGGGTGTCTATTATGGGGCTGCCCCCCAGTGGTGGCTTTTTAGCTAAGTGGTATTTACTTCAAGCGAGTCTGTTAAGTGGTCAGTGGTGGTGGATACCCGTGTTGATCATCGGAGGTTTATTGTCGGCAACCTATATTTTTCGTATTTTTAGTCGGTCTTTCCTTGAAGAGGCTAATACGAAATCTATTAAAATCATACCAAAGGTACTTGAAATTGCCCCCATGATCTTAGCGCTTTTAGCTGTGGGTTTAGGCCTCTTTGCTAATGCCCCTTTAGCGCTCATGATGATCGGTCTGGAGGTAACCAATGGCGTTGAATAGCCTGTTACCTTTGTGGGTCTTAGCAACGTCTTTAGTTGTTGCGTTTGTGATCTTTGCGATTCCTGAAGATCGAATAAAACTTCGAAGTTTCCTAAACCTCTCTGCAGCCGTGATTAAATTACTGTTAGTCATGATTATGACTTGGGGAGTGTTTCAGGGAGTATTTTACGAAACACGCTTTGAAGTAGCACCGGGTCTAGTCTTTTCATTAAAGGCAGATCCATTATCGATTGTTTTTGCCGGTTTATCTTCTGTGTTGTGGTTGCTAACCACAATTTACGCCATAGGTTATTTAGAAGAGTCACCTAATCGCAGTCGCTTCTTTGGCTTTTTTAGTTTTTGTGTAGCCAGTACGCTAGGGATTGCTTTGGCAGGAAATTTGTTCACCTTTTTGCTTTTCTATGAAATGTTGACTCTATCCGCTTACCCACTGGTGGTTCATCGGGGTACTCAAGCTGCCCTAAAAGCGGGACGAATTTATCTGATTTACACTTTGTCAGGTGGGGCGTTACTGATGTTGGGTGTTGTGATGATGTACCTGCATTTTGGTGATATGCCTTTTGTTAGTGAAGGTCATTTTCAGCAGGTCAGTGCATCTGAATACCCTATGCTACGACTCATATTTATACTGCTTATTGCTGGTTTGGCTGTCAAAGCTGCTCTGGTTCCTTTGCATGGATGGTTGCCCAGTGCCATGGTTGCTCCAGCTCCAGTTAGTGCACTGCTTCATGCTGTAGCCGTTGTAAAAGCCGGTGTATTTGGCATTGTTCGAGTGGTGTATGACATCTTCGGTATTGAGTTCTCTTTTGCTTTGGGTGTTTTGGTACCCTTGGGTTGGTTGGCTGCTGCAACGATTCTGTATGGTTCTATACGAGCACTTTATCAAACGGATCTAAAAAGACGGCTAGCCTTTTCTACAGTGAGTCAGGTTTCCTACATCACGTTAGGTATAGCGCTCTTTGGTCCCTTGGGAACCATTGGTGCAATCGTTCATTTGGTGCATCAGGGAATTATGAAAATCACGCTGTTCTTTTGCGCTGGTAATTACGCAGAGACCTTGGGTATTCATCGTATAGATGAGTTGAATGGTGTATCGAAAAGGATGCCTTGGACCAGCATTGCCTTTACCTTGGGTGCCTTGGGAATGATTGGTTTGCCGCCTTTAGCCGGTTTTATCTCTAAGTGGTATCTTGGACTGGGTGCGCTCGAGGCTCAGATGTATTGGGCAGTGGGCGTTTTGGTAATGAGTACACTGCTGAACGCAGCCTATTTTTTACCGATATTGCACCGCATATGGTTTCGCGCACCTCAAGCAGCTTGGTGCAACACTCCATCTTTAAAAAGATTGGAGTGCTCATGGTTATTACTAGCGCCACCAGTCGTGACGGCTGTGTTGATTTTACTGTTGGGCGTTTTTGCTAGTTGGCCAATGAGTCCGTTTAGTTGGGCTGTCTTTATGGCTAATAAGGAATACGGGCTATGATGGCGCTGTTACTTCTAGCGATCGCCACACCACTTTTATGTGCGTTGCTGGCTCTTTTTGAAGGTTTGCGTAACAAACTACTATTTACCTTACCTTGGGCGACCTTCCCAGCACTTCTATTGGCGTTGACCCTAAATGAAAACCTAATAATCTCTTTGCCTTACGGTTTAACGGGTGTGTTGTTAGGTATGGATGAGATAAGGAGAATCTTTTTAATCCTAGCAGTACTTTTGTGGACTGTGGCGGGAGTCTATGCGATTGGGTATCTGCAACGAGATACTAGACATTGGCAATTTGCTCTTTGTTGGTTGCTGACATTGAGTGGAAACTTAGGCTTGATTCTTTCTTTCGATGCACTCTCTTTTTACAGTTTTTTTGCGCTGATGACCTTTGCTGGCTATGGCTTGGTCGTTCATACAGCTTCTGATGAAGCCTTTTATGCTGGGCGAATTTATTTGATTATGGCTGTGATCGGCGAAGGCTTACTCTTGATTGGTTTGCTTTCTGCCGTTTTTGTTGCTGGAGTTAATGCTGATTTGAATCTCTTACCCGCTGCGATCGCTAATGCCCAATTTCCTCTATTAATATCATTATTTATCTTTTTGGGCTTTGGTATTAAAGCGGGTTTACCTATCTTTCATCTGTGGCTTCCCTTAGCTCATCCTGTCGCTCCCGTTCCTGCTAGTGCGGTACTCAGTGGGGTAATGATTAAAGCAGGTTTACTGGGTTGGTTAGTGTTTTTACCTTTAGGAGAAATGAGTTTACCTGGCCTAGGTGTACTGGTTGTTGGATTAGGGTTAATCGCAGCCATAGGAGCTGCAATTATTGGTATCTGTCAGTGTAAGGCGAAAACAGTCCTGGCTTATTCCAGTATCAGTCAAATGGGCTGGATGACGATGATGGTAGGATTAGTATTGTTAGAGGCATCAATGGTATCCATTCTTTTACCTCTAGTGGCTTTATTTGCCTTACATCATGGTTTAGCCAAAGGAGCGCTATTTCTGTGTGTGCCGATGAATGTTCATCGTAAATGGTCATGGCTATGGGTTCTGTTACCTGCATCCTCTTTAATGGGGTTGCCCTTTACCAGTGGTGCGCTATTGAAAACAGAGTTTAAATATTTTTTGGACTTTCAAGTG
>REDB01000224.1 GCA_007693685.1 Oceanospirillales bacterium | reverse complement strand
GGGAACGGGTCGATCGCGCTATGAAGAAGATTTTGGCCAGCCAGCCCTGGACGGCACCCCAGCGGCAGTGGATAGAGCGCATTGGCCAGCAGCTGAAGAAGGAAACGGTGGTGGATAAAGCCGCCCTGGATCAGGGACAGTTCAAGGCCCAAGGCGGATTTAAGCGCATCGACAAAGTATTTGCGGGTCAGTTAGAGCAAGTATTAAATAATCTCAATGAACAGATTTGGCAAAAGGCTATATAGCTTTAAGCTGAACTGCTGCCTAACAGCCTTTCCATAACGACTGTGTTGCACCCCAGCAGTGAAGCAGGCATAGGTTTGCTACATAGAGAGAAAATAAAATTTGCACCAATGTGGTTCATTTGAACTACCTGCGCTACAATCTTGAAAGAACATGTGTACTATTAAGGATGGTCGCGGCGGCGGCGTTCAAGGGTGCATTAGTGCTGATTTGAAAAAAATCGGCTTAGTTAGCCTGATTTGGCAATGTATTGGTTGAAAGCTGATACATCGCTATGGTCAGGTGAGTTTTTATGTCAGCAAGAGCATTGGTTGATGCAATTTCCAGAATTGTAGCTGAGGCTGTAAGTAGTGCGATGCGTAATGATGACCAGCTCATATATCTTCTTAGAAAAGAAGGAATAGAACTTGAGGATGAATATGCGGTTCAAAGATTTCTTGCAAGTTTGACTTCATCTATTGAAAATGATGCAGATACATTGAATATGGTTAACGCTAATTTAGATCGATATAAGCACTTGGTACGCCAAGCGCTAGAAGACGATCAGATTGACTTGACTGAAAGTGATTTCGGTATCAGATAGATGCTGCTGCAAGACACATAAGATACTTTTTTGGGGAAATTATTGCCTAAGAATTCGCTCGTACTGATAGTTGTCGATCAATCCAATAATTTGATTTAATCTTTCAACAATAACCTTTCTCACCTCGATAGATTGCAGTGGATCACTAGGAGGGTAGTAGTTAAAATTTTTATATTCGCCATTCAGAATAGTTTCTCCAATCTTAGTAATTGCAGTTTTATAGGCTTCCTTGTCAGGGGAGGCTTGTTCTCTATAGCTTATCCCTATTGGTTCTAGCGGCATAAGCATGTCATTATCGTTGTCTAAACTGCAAACCAGCCATGCACTTAGATAGGCATATAGATCAACTCTAAAGGAGTGGAGATCTCTCCCTGATTTTGTTCGTTCGATAGCATCTCTAAGTGGAATTTCAAGAGCATCTGAAATTCCTTTTACGGCTAGCACCTGTAGAAAGCCTTTTGGAAGTTCATGAATCACACATCTTGCTTCCCTAAAATTTCTCTCATATCTATATTTACTATCTAGCTGTTCCTCAAATACAGATCTGTTCATGGAATATTCATTCATTAGCTTAGGGCTGATAGCTTGTAGCTTAAGGCTCTCAGCTCCTAGTGACTGTTTCAAAAAAGCAAGATATTTATTATCAAGATTTTGTTTGATAGTTGAGTTGTCAATTTGATTGCGTAATGTCTCTAAATCCTCCAGTAACTTCATCCCCTGTTCTTCTTTCACTTTTGTAATAGCTGCGCTCACCTCTGTCGCAATAACATCTCTAATAAAGTCATAACTAAGCTTTACTGCTGCTGCTGCCAAAATAAGCTCCAAAATAGCTTTGATCCCATCTTGACTTTTAGGAAGTAGAGGGATAATCCAGGCAGCAATAGCAGCGACTAAAAAAGCAAGAATAATAGAAGATAGGTAAAAACTAAGGAGCCTATTTACAGTTTGATCCTCAGTTTGAATTTTGTCATTTTTTCTAAGGCGGCTGTAAAAGCTAAACCATGGCTTGGTAATTAATCTGATTATTCGATTCATATTGGCAAAACACTTTTATCGCTAGTTATAACAAATACCTTGTTTGAGTAAATACTCGTTATGGTCTTTTTCTTGAAGGATACCTCAAAAACAGGTTTGGCGAGAAATAAATTTTCATGAGTTATTACTTATTAGCAGGAGCAGACCTAATTAATATTAATTGTCTGATATGACTCACTGTGATTACCCCCATGATTATTCATGCCGGGTTTGGTGAAGGTGCCTTTTGGGGATACATAGCTGTCGATGCGGCGCTCGGGTTGTTCGTGCCAGGTGATGTTGAAGGCGCAGAGCTTGGGAAAGAAAAACAGGCGACTGTATGGTAGGTGGTCGTGAATCCACCAGGCGAGGGCTTGCCAGTTACCTGTTGCTTCATAGTATGAGATGTAGCTGTTGACTACGATGCAGGCTGTGGCTCCCATGTGGCCGTTGGCATCCCGTACATCCCAAATGTGGTGGGCGTAATTGGCTTCGTTGCTGGCGCAATTGTGGCCTTTTTCATTACAGAGCTGGTTGACCTTGCAGGAGCGGAAGCCGGAGCGGATGGTGATGTGACCAAAGGCGGTTTGCAGCGGTTCAATGAGGTGAGTGCAAAGCTGGGTGCCTGATGCGATCGCCAAATCTGGGTCATCGGGAATGTTAGGCACGCCGTAGAAATTTGCCACCTCGCTGTAGAGAAAGTCGCGCAGGAAAAAGTTTTCCGAGAGCCGCACCCGGCCTAAATCCTCAAGACTCTTTACAGACGCTGGTTTTCGCATGGTGGAGTACTCTTGTATCGCGTACCCTAGTGTAGTTTGACTTGTCTCGACGGAACTCCTGTGAACGTTACCTCTGACATCGTCCAAAAGCTGTGGAGCCTGTGCCATGTGCTGCGCGACGACGGCATTAGCTATCTGCAATACGTCACCGAGCTGACCTACCTGCTGTTTCTCAAGATGATGCAGGAGA
>REDB01000227.1 GCA_007693685.1 Oceanospirillales bacterium | reverse complement strand
GCGGTACCGATATGGAGTCTATGCCATCACGCACAGTACCTATGTTTTCAAATAAAGAGGAAACCTCCCACATGATCCATTGAGACATGCCAGATAATCTTAGAACTAAACCTAAAGCAACTGCCAATGCACCAATATTGATCAATTCTTCTAGCCACAACCAAATACTTAATGCAGATACTGTCAGTAGTAATAAAGAGTTAAGTACATATAAACAGGTATTAAAAATAGTGACTAGGCGCATCTGTTGATGCACAGTATCTAAAAAGTCATCCATCCCTTCTCGGGCATAATCTGATTCACGCTTTGCATGGGAAAAGAGTTTAACTGTCTGGATATTGGTATAGGCATCGACAACACGACCCGTCATGATCGAGCGCGAATTGGCTTGAAGTTGAGATACTTTACCCATAAGCGGAACGAAATAACGCAGCATCACTATATAGCTGGCTAACCAAACTAATAGAGGAATCATTAATCGAAGATCTGCACTGCCCATAATCACTAGGGTGCCTATGAAATAGACACTGACGTAATTCAACACATCAATTAGTTTGATCACACACTCTCTAACCGATAGCGCTGTTTGCATCAGTTTCGTGGCGATACGTCCAGCAAACTCTTCTTGATAATAATGCATCGATTGTTTCAGCAAATAACGATGAATATTCCAACGTATCCGCATCGGGTAGTTACCCATCAGCACTTGGAAATTCAATAAAGAGTGCATTAACACCAGTAATGGAAGGGCGAGAATAACCAGTGCCATTCCTAGCAGCTTCCATCCTTCTGTTTGTAAGAAGGTAGAGCGATCTTGTTCTGCTAGCCAGTTGACTAGATTCCCCATAAAGCTGAAAAGCCATACTTCTACGACCGCAACACAGGTCATCATCAGTGCGGAGATTAACAACCAAGGCCAAATATCACGCGAGAAATGCACGCAAAAAGCGATGACGCCTTTCGGAGGTTGTGTGGGTTCTTCGGTTGGGAAGGGCGAAATCCGACGTTCGAACCATTGAAACAGCTTTATAGACTTGATCATCTCTAACATATTGGTTTAAAAGTGTGGTTAAATTCAGTCAATACGAAACTTTCACGCTGATCGGTGCTTTTAGGAGTTGATTATGATTTCGCTGCGTAAATTGCTGGCGACTGCCAGTGTTGCGTCTTGTTTGACCCTGTTATCTGTTCCTGCCTTATCGCAGGATTTCCGCCTAGGTTTGATTACACCTCCATCCCATCACTGGACACAAGCGGCTCAATCTTTTGCTGAAAGCCTCAATCAACAATCTGAAGGTCGGCATAGTGTATCAGTATTTCCAGCCGCACAGCTTGGAAATGAAGCACAAATGGTTCAGCAGTTGCAAACGGGTGCGCTGGATATGGCTTTTCTGACGGTTGCGGAGGTATCCAACCGAGTTCCTGAGTTTGGTGCATGGTATGCACCTTACCTTGTCGATAACATTGATGAAGCGGCTGCCTTGCTAAAATCTGAAGCAGCAGAGTCAATGTTTGAGCTGTTGCCGCAGCAAGCCGGTTTGATTGGTATCGGTTATGGTATGGCGGGTATGCGTCAGATGATGGCTCGTACGCCATTAAATAGCCCAGCCGATCTATCAGGTTTGAAGGTTCGCATTACGCCTTTTGATCCGATTAGAGATTTTTATGCTGCATTGAATACCGCACCTACGCCTTTACCCTTGCCAGCAGTTTATGATGCTCTCGCCAATCGTCAAATTGATGCGATCGATATGGATTTTGATTCGATTCTAATCTTCCGTTTCTACGAGCGTGCTGAAAATATGATGATCTCCAACCATATGATGTTCCCAATGGTGGGAGTAGTGTCGGCACGCGTATGGCGAAATCTTTCAGCGGAAGATCAAGCGATGATCACTGAGCTAATGAAAGCAGAGCTGGATCAGGTGATAGAGACCTTTAGACTGCAAGAAGCTGAGCAAGAAGCCGAGCTTAGAAGTTTGAATATCACCATTACTGAAGCTGATCGTGATGCGTTTGCTGACAGCGTCGCACAATGGGAAGCGATCTGGTCTGAAAAAAGTAGCAGCCTAGGTAAGCTTCGCGAAGCTGTTGAGCAGATACGTCAACCTTAATGACTAGCGTCACTGATTGATGTTGCGTAAGCTTTCCGCTGGAATTTCTTGGTTTGAATGCTGGCTAGCCGCAGGGCTAGCTGGCGTACTTACGATATTAATTCTAGTCAATGTCATCACTCGAGCACTGAGTATGCCCATTTATTGGGTGGATGAGTTGGCTATTTTTTCTATGGTGTGGATGACGTTTTTGGCGACAGCCGTGGTGATTAAACGCCGCCAAACCTTATCAGTGACTCTGATTCAGGATCTATTGCCGACTACTGCCAAAAAATGGCTAGTGCTTTTTAGTGACTCGATGGTGCTTCTGTTCGCTGTGTTACTGCTCTATTTTTGTTTGCTTTGGTTTGAGCCTATTAGTTTGATGAAAGCGGGGTTTGAATTCAGTGCATTTCAGATGGAGACCTTCAATTTTATCTATTCTGAATCTACCAATACCCTCGGTGTTAAAAAGTTTTGGGTCTGGTTGATCATGCCATGGGTCGCTTTATCCTTGATGTTACATGCATCACTTAATTTATGGGATAGCCTTGTCGACCTGTTCACGGCTATGCGGCAGGGAACAAACGAATGTTAGCCGCTGTATTCTTCATTTTATTATTCGCCGCTGTACCTATTGCGTTGGTACTTGCCCTGTCTGCCGCTTTTTATATGGCAACATCTGGCAACTCCGTGCTGTTTGCTTCGTATACACAACAGCTATTTTCATCTATTGAAAACTATGGTCTTCTAGCCATTCCCTTGTTCATGTTAGCCGGTGAATTGATGAATGAAGGCGGTTTAACACGACGGTTAATCAATATGGCCAGAATTCTGGTCGGTGGCTTTCGTGGTGGTATGGCCTACATCAACCTAGTGGCGAATATGATGATGGCGGCGATTATGGGTTCAGCTGCTTCTCAAATTGCGATTATGTCCCGTGCGATGGTTCCAGAAATGGAAAAAGAGGGATATACCCGACCATTTGCTTCAGCAATCACAGCAGCAGGCGGATTGCTATCGCCAATTATTCCACCATCCATGCTGTTTGTTCTTTTTGGCGTATTGGCCCAAGTACCGATAGCCGATATGTTCATAGCCGGTATCATTCCGGGATTAATTTTATCAGCACTCTTTTTTATCACTATTACCTTGTTGGGTTTGGTGCATGAATATCCACCTGGGCGTTGGCTAAGTTTTAATGAAGCAAAGCAGGCGTTATTGATGGGCTTACCTGCACTGGGTATCCCTGTGTTAATTATTGGAGGCATTCTTTCCGGAGCAGTCACGCCGACTGAATCTGCTGCGCTCGCCTCTTTAGGAGCCCTGATCGTCGGTCGATTTATCTATAAAGAGTTCAGTTTTTCTCAACTGCCTGAAGTGCTCAAGCGTACGGCACTGAACTCAGGGATGGTAATTATTCTAATCTCTGCCGCAGGTGTATTTGGCTGGGTATTAGTCTACGAGCATGTACCTCAAAATGCTGCGGCGTGGATTGTTCAGCAAACCTCTGATCCTTTCGTTTTTCTGTTAATGGTTATTGTTGCCTTGCTATTGGTTGGCATGGTGTTGGATGGAATCGCTGCGCTCATACTGGTGGTTCCGATTTTGTTGCCTGTTGCACAGGCTGAATTTGGCATCAGTCCGTATCAATTTGGTGTTGTCGTATGCTTAACTTTAGTAATGGGCTTACTGACCCCGCCGGTGGGTGCTGGTTTGTTTATCAGTTCGGCCATGACAGGTGAGTCACCAATGCGAGTATTCAAGGCTTTGATTCCCTTTTTGTTGATGACTTTACTGACATTGGTGTTGTTAAGTTGGCAGCCACAACTGGTTTTGATGTTACTGCCTTAATTCTTAACGCTTTCTCTTTACATTTGATCCACAACGTGTAAAAAATAGAGCTAATGTGCAGTTGCGTGAAATCTTCACCTGCTCAGGTATTTAAACTGCGAGGATTAGATGAATCAACTAGATGCAGACAGGGGCGAAGATACTAAAGCTATCTACGATAGCATCACCAGTCGCATGAACGGTTTTCTTTACCGTTGTCGCAATGATGAACACTACACCATGCTGGTGATGTCAGGACGTGTTGAAAGAGTCACAGGCTACGCGCTGAATGATCTGCTTGGTAATCGTAAAGCATCCTATGTTTCACTTATTCATCCAGATGATGTTGAATCCGTTGATGCAGCAGTAGAAGCAGGAATTCAAGCGAAAAAGAATTGGGATGTTGATTACCGTATTCGCATGGCATCAGGCGAGACGCAATGGGTTAATGAACATGGTGGTCCTGTGTTTGATGCCAAGGGTGACTTAGCCTATCTTGAAGGTGTGGTAGTTGATGTTTCCAAGCGTAAAGTGGAAGAAAATCAGCGTACCTCCAACTTGAAGCAAGTTGCTGAAGTCAGTGGAAACATCATTCAAGAAACCCAAAAAATTCTCTATATGCTTAAATCCTTGCGCTTACTCAGTTTAAACGCCAGTATTGAAGCTGCACGGGCAGGTGAAGCAGGTCGCGGTTTTGCGGTTGTCGCCGAGCACGTAAAAGAACTGGCTGAAAATACAGGCCAGTCTGCTGAACTAATTAATAGGCTGATTGGCGAGTTAGAGCGTCAATTAGATGCAGAAAACAAACGTTAATAATTGATTCATTTATTTGTTTTATCGGAGATCTGTCGTTGCAGTTTGACCCCGTCAAAATACTGATCACTGGTGCCGATGGACAATCGGGATCTGCGATCGCACGTACAGCTGAATTAGATAGTTTCTTTGAAGTGATTCCACTAAATCGTAAGCAGTTAGATGTGACCCAACCTGACAAAATTGTTGCTGCTTTAGACAGGTATTTACCTGACTATGTGATCAACTGTGCTGGATTGAACTCTGCTGATCGCGCCGAAAGAGAACCTCATAAAGCGATGCTATTGAATGCTGAAGCTGCAAAAAATATTGCTGCAGCCTGTGGTGATCTATCGATACCAATGATTCAGCTATCAACTGACTATGTGTTTGATGGACATTATGCCAGTGGATATGTCGAAGCGGATGAAACTCGTCCCCTAGGCGCCTATGGTGAAAGTAAGCTTCAAGGCGAGTTAAATGTTCAGCAGTTTATGCCACGCCATATCATCATCAGAACAAGTTGGTTGTTCAGTGATCGTGGTAACAACTTTATGTTGCGTACCTTAGAAGAAGCTCGAGAAAATAATCTAATGTATGGTGTCGATGATCGACGAGGTTGTCCAACGTCTGCATTTGATTTAGCTAGAGTGGTTTTGGCTGTTATCAAGCAGCTTAGCTGTGGTGCGGAAGCTTGGGGCGTCTATCACTACTGTGGTGCCGAAGTGACCACTCGCTATGGATTTTGTGAAGCAGTGATTGCAGCCGCAAGACAATATGAAGATTTAAAAGTGGACGAGATTAAACCAGTTGCCGCGAAAGATTTTGTCACTGAGGCAGAACGACCTTCAACATCCGTGCTCAAGTGTAATAAGATTTTGAATGTCTTCGGGATAAGACAGCGCCCTTGGCGTAGTGAGCTGCAACGATTAATTCGTGAGTACTACGGCCAAGTGCGCTATTAAGAGACTTACTCTTTTATTAGAAAAGCCCCAGTGTTGGTGTACGACGAACCGCAACCATCGCTATATAAGCAAGCGTTGCGCCTGCTAGGACAACACCCACTAAACGAGTCGGCAAAGTAGTTGCGGTTTTAAAGGCATAAACTGAAAATCCAATATAAGCCAATAGTGCGATAATTTTCGCTAATGCCCAAGTGACATGGATTGGGTTCATCTGCATCACGACCAGTAAAGCAATCGCCGACAGAATCAGCAGACCATCGACTGCATGGGCTGTTATCTTCAACCAACGTTTACGAATGCCTGCTGGCCAGACCAGAACAAAGACTGCTCTAACTAGGAAAATCAGTACAGTCAGTGCTGCAAGAGTTAAGTGAAGATGTTTAAACGCCATATACATAAAGCTGTGTTTCCATTGCTAAGTTAATAAAATGTAGGTCAAAAATTATTGATCGATTGGTTTACGTTCAAATGAAGCTAATCGTTTCATATCTTCGTCATACCAAGTCCAGTGTTGCCCTTCCAAGCTGCTATAGACCGCTTCTTCTAAAAGCTGTAAGAAGCGTGATTCGATTTCAGCGGCATCTTGGCAGAACATCCGCGTACTGGCTATAGGTCCAAAGCTGATTTGATCACCTTCCAACTGAATGGGTCCAGCCATGACATTGCAGCCACTGTGGCCTGATAGTTGTTGTCCACTGAAACGAACATAAGGGCGTACTAACATCTCTTCTAAATCCGAAGGAAAGAAGCCATCTAGCTCGACGATATCCCATTCGTGGTGTTCCAGTTCTGCAATTGGACTACCACAGGTCATACCTGGATGCATTCGTTTAAGATCTTCAAAGCGCAAGTGATGACGAGCAGGTCCTTCTTCCGGTGTTTCCCAAGTTAAGGACACATCTGCAGTGGTATGCAGGTAGCTGCCACCAACGGTACTAGAGGCTAAATAGCTGCGTTCAACCTCAAGCCATTCAGGTGTCATCACCACAGGAAAGCGCAAACCTGTGGTGCATTCAATCATTGATGGCGCATCGGCCATATAGGTCAGCATCCCTTTAATCTCTTTTTTCACTTGAGTAGGCTGCCAGCCTTTCGGATCAAGGGTGTAATTCAGTTGCGAAACGATAGGGTTGCCGAGAGTGTCTCCTTGTAACCAACCACCTGTTTCGTTCGCAAAGTAGATAAGTTTGTCTTCTTTGGTATGGTGAAGAATTAAACGATCACCATCTATTTCCCATAAACCCATTCGACTGAAGGTGCCATCAGGGCGATCTTGATAAGTTTGGGTTAGGAAGTACGTTCCATTAGCGAGAAGATCAAGCTGAGTTTCAATGCCTGGGCAGTTTGCGCAGGGTAAAATACCAAAATAACTTTGGTTACCACTGATACTGGTGGCCCCAGAGGTGCGAACCGCTTCTTGCCCTGTTTCTTGAGTTGCATCTGTATTGGTACTGCTGCAACCTGTCATCAGTATTGCGGCTAAAACACAACTTGAAAGACTATACCGAAGCGTTTGAGACATTGTTTGATTCCTTTTTTGATGGCTCTTCATTTTATAGTTAAGCAATGTAAAACTATAACGGTATGACGCTGATTTCACCAGCAACTTAGGCAGACACTTCAGTCCAGCGAAGACTTAGTAAAGCACCTGCCAAACCTGCAATACCTAAAATGATCAAGGTTCCTTGGATTGAAACAAGCGCAGTTAAGGCTCCTACAGCTCCTGTCAGTAGTAGTAATGCTCCGATCACCGAGTTGCTAACCGCAACATAGTCAGTACGTTGATTACCTGACGCCATATCCACCAAATAGGTTTTTCTTCCTAAGCGTATCCCCGAATGAGCGACTCCCAGTCCAAAAAATGCAACTAGATACAAAGGTATTAATGCAGAGGTGGCAATAGGTATCCAAGAAATTAGCGCCACCAGTATTGATAAGCCGCCTGCAAGCGCACAAGCGACAGCAAATACCTGACGACTGGATCTATCTGCCCAACGGCCCCAAATAGGTGAGCTTAATAAACCCGCTAATCCTTCTACCGCTATAAATAGGCCGAGCAAACTGATCGCGCTACCTAGATCATCTCGAGCTAAGGCTATATAAAAAGGTGCTGCAAGACCCGAGCCCATCGCTAAGGCTCTGCCGATGACAAACAAACGAAAAGGCTTATCATCTTTGAGTAAAGTCAGCTTTGCCATCGCATGAGCTAAGCCGTTAGCTCCACCTTCTGTTGCGCCCGGAAACTCGATAATGCGGCTAAACCACCAAGCAGCTAAAAACCAACAGAGTCCCGCAAACAGTAGCAAACTGGTATACAACCAAATTGAAGCATCGTCTGATACCTGACTTAACAGAAGGCCGACTGCTAGAGCAACCAATCCAGAAATAGCGCTGATCCAACCAGATAAGCGCCCGCGACGAGTTTTAGGAACGGTTTTACCTTGAACGTCTTTAAAAGCAACTGAACAAGCACCCCGTGCAAGGCTGAACAAAATAAGCAGTGAAATAATGACAATGCCACTCAAGGTGCCTTCAAGAGTTAAGGCAGTAAATCCCATCAGCATCAAACATAGTCCTTGCACAGTGCCGCCAATCACCCAGACCCATTTGCGTATCGCTTGCTTTCTTACCCAAGCGCCGATCAGCATCTGAGGTAACATTGAACCTGATTCACGAATAGGAACCAGCAAGCTGATCATCCATGCAGGAGCCCCTAGTTGCAGTAGCAACCAGGGCAGCGTTGTTTTGGCGCTAGCGAGTTTATCGGCTAAATTGCTAAAGGTGTTGGATATTAGAGTGTAGATAAAGTTATCGGGGGCAGCGTTACAAGCCTCTTCAGGAATATCCTTACAGACTCTTCCTTCATCATCCTCGGCTAGACGTTCATATAGATTTTCAACCCAGTCAGATTGTTTATGTACCATGCATCACTCTTCATTTATCGACGTAGAGAAACAGTGGTAACTCGTTGATCATCATATTGTTTAGCACAAAATTCTTGTTCATCACCACCGCTGTAGCGAACTTTAACATTAAATCCCATGCCTGGGTCATGATTCAACAGCACTAATCTCTCTTCCCCAGGAGCTAGTCTCAGTGATAACAGGTCGGATTGACCATTGGCGTTACCAAAATTTAACTGCAGTGAGTCGATCATAACGCTGTCATCATTTTTGAAAGTGACATACATACCAGTATCAGGTTGGCTGTTCATGTAAAAGGCACCAGCGCCTAAGATAAACCCGATGATAAGTGCTGGGAGCCAAGTTTTGAGATGTGATTTCATAAAAGCTATCTTTAGTCAGTGTCTAGAAGGCAGTATAAAGCTTTACTAATATAAAAAAACCTATCGAGCTATAAATGTTATTGAGCTGAAATTTACATGACGACAGGTTAAGCTCTGCGATTAACTTAGGAGAATGTAATGCAGGGTCTATTAATGGCGCTGGCAGCCTATATTTTATGGGGCTGCTTTCCGCTATTTTTCAATTTGTTATCGCACGTTCCCTCTATCGAAGTATTAGCTAATCGGATTATCTGGTCGATGGTGGCAACGCTTTTGGTGATTGTTGCGTTAGGTAAGCGAGATACGCTGTTTTCTTTGCTTAAAAATGCACAGTTGATGAAATGGCTGGCGTTAACGTCGTTATTGATCTCGGCAAATTGGTTGATCTTTATCTGGGCTGTTGCTCAACATCGCGTTATGGAAGCCAGTCTAGGCTATTATATGACGCCGTTGGTCAGTCTATTGTTAGCGAGAATCTTACTTAAAGAATCACTACATCCCTTACAGGCGGTTGCGGGAATCTTGGCTGCAATTGCGGTGCTATGGGAGTTATACAGCCTGGGTAGCTTACCTTGGGTGTCTTTAACCCTAGCGATTACCTTTGGTTTTTATGGTTTGGTCCGTAAACGTTATCCGGTGGATGGCTTATCCGGTTTAACAGTAGAGACTTTGTTGATTTTTCCCATCGCAATGACATGGTTGCTATGGCAGTTTTGGAGCCCAGCACACAATTTGTTGTTTGGCGAAAACTTGAATACGACACTGTTACTGATGGCATCGGGTATTGTGACAGCCGTACCTCTATTGCTCTTTGCTGCTGCGGCAAAACGACTAGACTTGTCGGTTGTAGGATTTATTATGTACATCAATCCTACGATGCAATTTTTGATTGCGGTTTTGATTTTTAAAGAGGATTTTCCCCCTCAGCGTTTAGTTACCTTTGTTATTATCTGGACAGCACTGGTGTTGTTTATGTGGGGAATGTGGCAAGCTCGACAAAAATCGAAAAAAGCTGAAGAGCAGATTGAAGAGCACCTAGGCTCTTCATAACGCTAGTGAAGTCGAGTGACAAATTGATAAAAATCGAATATATTAGATTTATCTTAACTAGCAGTTTCTAGGAACTATCATATTAGGAACTGTAATTTTAGGAACTATTCTTCTAAAAGCTATTATTCTAGAAGCTAGCATCCTAGAAACTATAAAAGGACCCCTGAACATGTTTTCACCCCGCCATCAGAAGTTGGTTTTTACGTTTTTAATGTCCATTTATATGGTCACCATCATGACATTTGTTATTACGCTGGTTAATACAGGTATGGCTGATGGGTTTTTATTGCGCTGGTTTAAAGCATTTGCGGTGGCTTGGCCAGTAGCCTTTGTTCTGATACTAGTAGGTGGGCCGCGGATTCAGAAATTAGCAGGTAAACTGATTCGCCAAGGTTAAAGCCCAAAAAGTTAAGGTCTTTTGCTTGGCGAATAGTTAGATGCTGATTGGAGTTTAAGCTTGTAACTTCCAGCGAAGTGTTTCACCTGCGCGAAGTGGCACGATAATATCACTTCCAAAAGGCATTTCATTTGGAACTTGCCACGCGTCTTTAAGCAAGGTTACTTGCTCTTGGTTGCGTGGTAAGCCATAAAAATCAGCGCCGTAGAAACTTGCAAATCCTTCCAGCTTATCTAGAGCACCTAGATCTTCAAAAATTTCAGCATAGAGCTCAATCGCTGCATAAGCGCTATAGCAGCCTGCACAACCACAAGCATTCTCTTTAGCACCTTTAGCATGCGGAGCTGAGTCGGTTCCTAAGAAAAATTTATGGCTGCCGCTAACCACAACATCCTGCAATGCTTTCTGATGAATATTGCGTTTTAGAATAGGTAAGCAGAACAGGTGAGGACGAATGCCACCAACAAGCATGTGGTTACGATTGTAAGCTAGGTGTTGGGGCGTAATCGTTGCACCAACATTATTACCATGTGCCAAAACAAATTCGGCTGATTCTTTCGTGGTGATATGTTCAACTACCATTCTCATTTTAGGATGGCGTGCCGCTAGGGGTGCTAATATTTCATCCAAAAACTCTTTTTCACGATCAAAAATATCAACATGGTTATGTGTCACTTCACCATGAACCAATAAGGGCATATTGGCTTCAGTTAAAGCAGCACAGATATCATCCAGTTTGCCTAAATCGGTCAAACCTGAATCGGAGTTGGTGGTTGCACCTGCAGGGTAGAGCTTGACCGCTTTCACATACTCCGTTTTACCCGCTTCAGCTATCATCTCAGCGCTTGTGTTGTCAGTGAGATAAAGCGTCATCAAAGGATTAAACTGAACACCTTCAGGAACGTGCGCCATAATTCGTTCACGATACGCTAACGCCTGTTCAGCATTAGTCACAGGTGGTTTGAGATTGGGCATAACAATGGCGCGATGCATCTGTCTAGCAGTTGCTGGTACGACATGTTGTAGTACTTCTCCATCGCGTAGATGAAGATGCCAATCATCGGGACGGGTAAGGGTTAAGCGGTCAGTCATCGTATTAAAGCCCTTTTGATTAATTTCCGTACTGTTAAGGGCAATAGTTTATCACAGGCATACTAGGTTGCTGAGGGGCTTAACGATGAATTGTGACATCAACGGTTGATTATTCGGACAATTAAGGCTTTCTTCTAAAAACTAAAAGAGCCCCGCCAAGTAAGATAGAACCTACGCCAGCCCACATTGGAACATTTACATTCTTTCTTTCTTTTACTGATAGCTCGATCGGACCTAAATTAGCTTCATGTGTTTCAGATGTATAACTAAAGCTTCCATAAACTAGACCTAAGGTTCCAGCGACGATCAGTAGGATGCCAATCATTTTAATAGCATTCATTACGAAATCCTTTATCGTTAGTGATAAATAACAACAATATTTGCTGCTATATTCACACCATATAGAGTATTCCCTTAGTAAGATATGTATTTATATGTACGGGGTAATTTGATAGGTAAGTTTGGCTTAACTGAAAAGAAGTTAATGCAGGTTAAAAGTATGGTTGTAAAGGGAATAATGCCCTGCCGGGGGACGGAAACAGGGCACTATTTTTACAGCAGTTGTTACAGAAACTACTTATTCGGGAATCAATACGGTATCGATCACATGAATGACACCATTTGATGCTTTTACATCCGCCATAACGACTGTAGCGTTATTAATCATGACGCTGTCACCAGTAGCGTTAACATTTAAGGAACGGCCTTCTACTGTTTCAGCAGATAGTTCTTGTCCAGCAATGTCAGTACTCATAACAATACCTGGTACAACATGGTAGGTTAGGATTGCAGTGAGTTGATCAATATTCTCAGGCTCTAACAGACTTGCAACTGTGCCTTCAGGCAGAGCAGCAAATGCCTCATCTGTGGGGGCAAATACGGTAAATGGGCCTTCTCCGCTTAATACTTCAACTAATCCAGCGGCACTCAATGCGGCAACTAATGTTTCAAAATTGCCGTTGTTAACTGCGATTTCAGTAATAGTGCCAGCAGTTTCTTCTTTACTGTAACCATAGCTAGATGATTCTTTATTACCATGATTATGAGCAAATGCCATACCACTCAACACTAAAGAACTTGCGATAGCTATTGCCAGAGTTTTAATTTTTTTCATTGTTAATCTCCATATTGATTTTGTTACAACGTTTTAATCATTCTGCAGATAGATCGAAAGGTCTTACGCTCTGTCTGGTGTATTTGGATTGGAAATCATTTACTGTGAAGTAAAATTATCCAGTGAGAGGTCCCTATGTCTGAAGATAAGCGTCGCCAATATTCGTCACAAGTTGTTGATGGAATAGGTAAATCGGCTAGCAGAGCGATGTTAAGAGCCGTTGGATTTACCGATGAAGATTTTAAAAAACCTCAAGTAGGCATCGCCTCTACATGGAGTAACCTGACTCCTTGCAATATGCATATCAATCGTTTGGCTGAAGAGTCCGCTGCTGGTGCAGATGAAGCGGGTGGTAAGTCTCTAATTTTTAATACGATTACCATTTCAGATGGCATCGCCAACGGTACTGAGGGAATGAAGTATTCCTTAGTCTCTAGAGAAGTTATCGCAGACTCCATCGAAACAGTAGCAGGTTGCGAGGGATTTGATGGACTGGTAGCCATAGGTGGCTGCGATAAAAATATGCCTGGCTGCATTATGGGGCTGGCGCGACTGAATCGTCCTTCAGTATTCGTATACGGCGGCACCATATTACCTGGAGAAAACCATACCGATATTATCTCTGTATTTGAAGCTGTGGGTGCTCATGCTCAGGGTAAAATGGACTTGATAGAAGTTAAGCAGATTGAAGAAAAGGCAATTCCTGGTGCGGGTTCATGTGGTGGTATGTATACCGCTAACACCATGGCTTCAGCGATCGAAGCGATGGGAATGAGTTTGCCTGGAAGTTCAGCTCAAAATGCAGTATCCAATAATAAGTTAGAAGATTGTCGTGCGGCAGGCGCTGCGGTTCTTCATCTGCTCGAAAAAGATATTAAACCCTCTGATATCATGACGCGTGAAGCCTTTGAGAATGCCATCACCGTTATTATCACATTAGGTGGCTCAACCAATGCGGTGCTACATCTCATTGCCATGGCGAACACGATTGGCGTCGAACTATCATTGGATGATTTTGCCGAGATAGGCAAGCGCGTTCCCGTACTAGCAGATTTACGCCCAAGTGGTCATTATATGATGTCTGAACTCGTTGCTATCGGTGGGATTCAGCCTTTGATGAAGAGGCTGCTCGATCGCGGTTTGTTACATGGCGACTGTATGACCGTGACAGGTAAAACGCTTGCAGAAAACCTGGCTGATGTGACTCCTTATCCTGAAGACCAACAGAT
>REDB01000162.1 GCA_007693685.1 Oceanospirillales bacterium | reverse complement strand
TACAACTCAATCCTTGGCCCATGAAACAATCTCAAATTTATGCCCTGCTTGAAGCACTTAACCAGCATAATGAAACCTACCGCAATGCCGGAGCAGTGCACGGCTGTGCCATCTGTACCGCTGAAGGAGAAGTATTAAGTTTCTGTGAAGATATCGGTCGGCATAATGCCGTTGATACTCTAGCAGGCAGACTGTGGTTAGAAGGCATTTCTAGTCAAGATAAGGTCTTTTATACCACCGGTCGATTAACATCAGAGATGGTTATCAAAGCGGCACAGATGGGCATTAGTGTGTTGCTATCTCGCTCAGGCGCAACCGAAATGGGACTCACCATCGCTGAATCGTTAAATATGCTCATGCTAGCGAGAGCCAAAGGGCGACATTTTTTAGTCTTCAGCGGTCAAGCTAGACTTGAGCTTGATGCTCGTCCTCCTGTCATGCCTAAATCAGCAAAACGGAGGGATTCGGATGAGTGAACTCAACCCATACATGACGGTAAAAGAAGCTGCCCTTTACCTTCATCTTAATGAAAAGAAAGTGTATCAGTTAGCGAGTGATGGTCACCTTCCCGCAACTAAGGTAACGGGTAAATGGCTATTTCCTCGAAAACTGATTGATCGTTGGTTATTAGAATCTAGCCACCACGGCGTACTGAGTGATCGCCTTCTGCTATCAGGCAGCGATGACCCATTGCTTAAAGCAGGATTGCTAAGAATCATGCAACAGCAGCAATATCAGGCGCTTTACAGCTATATGCCAACTGGCACACAAGCAGGCTTAACGCTACTAGCACAAGGGTTAGTAGACTGCTGTGCTGTTCACTGGGGACGCGCCGATGAAAGTCAACTTAGACACCCTGCCCTATTAAGACAATACGCTGGCTCTCGACACTGGGTGTTAGTGCACCTGTTTAAACGACAGCAAGGTTTGATGATGCAACCAGATGACTCACACACCTTACTAAGTGATGCGCCTGAGATGCTGCAAAAACGCTGGGTGATTCGTCAAGAAGGTGCAGGCTCTCAACGCTTTCTTAAAGACTGGCTGTTACAACAGCAGCTATCTTTCGAAAAAATCAAAGCCAGCTATCGAGCGCTAACAGAATCGGAAGCGGCTTCTGCAATTGTTCAAAATATCGCCGACATAGGACCTGGAACGGAATCTGCTGCCTCTGAATATGGACTAACCTTTGTTCCCGTATATCAAGAAGCTTTTGAACTTGCCCTTCCAAGACCCGTTTTTTTCCGCTCGCTACTACAGCATCTTTTTGAATGGTTACAAGGCCCTGAAGGGCAAGCTACTGCTAATCAACTTAAAGGATATGATTTAAGCCAATGCGGAAAATTAGTCTGGAATGGCGAAATAAAAGAAAGCTAAATTATTGTTTAGAAAGAAAAATAATTTAGTACATTTTTTATTGTGCAGCGCACAAAAAACACTTGACTTACTCTCTGAGATCTATATACTTTGGGTTATTGTGCAGTGCAACAAAACGACACGAAGCCCTGCATTGATAACTTAAAATCTTAGGAGAAACACCCATGACTAACACTGTTGATTTCCAAAAGCCTGTTGAAGCTGTTAAAAGCCTGATCGCTCTTCAAACTGAAACGCTAACCAAAACTGTTGAACTTCAGAAGAAGTCTGGCGAAGAGATGGTTGCTTTCTTCAAAGCTGAAGCTGAAAAAGCTAAGAACCTGAAAACTCCTGAAGAAGTTATCAAGTTCAACACTGAAGCTAACACTGCTTTGTTCAACATGCTTAAAGCACAAGGTGAAGCTTTCACTGCACTAGCTACTGAAGCAAGCAAGACTGTAATGTCTGAAATGCAAAGCTTCGGCAAGTAATTGCTGAATTCTTTAAAAACACCCCGCTGGTCGGGGTGTTTTTTTATCTAGCTTACCGCACTTCAACATTAAAATCCTTTTCGTTAGTAAATCTCTTAGGCTCTAAAAGCTTTCTAGTTCTAAAAGCTTTCAAGCTCTAATAGCTCACCCGCCTCATATAGCCACTGTTGATAAATGAAGCCTGATAGTATCAGACGGGTATCATCTTCTAGGCCATCAAAAGCAACACCATGTCGAAACACTCCCAACGCTTGGCTTTCTGTCTGCATCACCGTGCGAACCAGCGCATTTGTCATAATGACATGATCAACGCCAGCTAAAGAGACACGAGCCGTTACAAAGATCGAATCCCCAACTGCAGCAAGTGCCACAGGCGCTTCTATGGATGCTCCCTTCAAACTCATATCAACACACAAGGCTCTGACAGGCTGATGCATATCACTCTCTCCACGATCAACCAGTACCGGCAAATGCATTGGAACTCGCGTGTGCTGTCGAAAGGCTTGTATCTCTAATTCCTGCGGGTAGGATAAAACCCAATAAGGAAAGGGCTCGGAGTGTGATTTCAGTAAGCGCGAAATAAAGCTAACTAAACGATTACCAATTAGCAGCTTGACGGCTATCACTGCACCTTCTGTGAAGAGTGACTTTCGTGTTTTAGGCGCGCTAACCAATACTGCCGTTTGCTCATGGACACCAATTAAACGAACGGAATAGCGCCCTTTCGGAATGCGAGTTTCGAGACGAACAGGATCACCCGATCTAGGTCTTAAATCCGCAAGAGATAGCTTGGGTTTTTGCTTCGTATTTGACAAAGCTTCAGTGATCAGTGATTGATTAGGTTTGAGTTGCATGGTGATTTAATATGTCTCCGACACCGAAAACCCCAGTGCTTTGAGTTGAGCTGACTGATGATCTGATACCTTAAGGCTAAGTGCACTAAACTCACGGCGAACCGGATAAGTTTTACGTAATAAATCAAACAGACGCTTTTGTTCGTTCCTATCACTCAGTAATGTGGCTCTAAAAGCACGATCATCCTGATATGGATCGTACAACAATTTAACCAAAGGCAACAATGATGCCTGCTCAGATGCTTGAGCAGAGAGTGTCATTGAAGTCACATCTGCATCAGGCAGCAAATCATCAAATCTAACTGAAGCAGATATCTCAGCAAACTTACAATAAGCTTGATAGAGCATCCAGGTACCCCGAATCTTTCCTTCTAATGAATAACCAGCGATATGTGGCGTAGCAATACGAACACGACTAGCCAGTTGCAGGTTTACTTCGGGCTCTTTCTCCCAAACATCGAGAACCAAGGTAACATCTGGACGATCTTCAGTGAAACTCAGCAAAGCTTCATTATCAATCACTGGACCTCGGCCTGCATTGATCAAGATCGCATTAGGCTTTAATAAAGAGAGATTTTCAGCATTCAACAAATGATGCGTGGGGTGTGGTTGTTGATCTGTTAACGGTGTATGCAAAGTTACGATATCTGCCTGATTAAGTAGATGAGTTAAACTAGTAAACTGATCACTTAAACTTGAATCTTGATCTACACGCGGTGGATCGCACAAAAGGACTTGAATGCCCATGGCCTGCAATCTTGCCGCTAAACGAGAACCTACATTACCAACACCAACAATACCCACCGTTTTTTCAAAAATCGAAAATGACTGTTCATGAGCAAGATGAATTAACGCACTCAGCACATACTCAACAACCGCATCGGCATTACAACCAGGTGCACTCGCAAACTGAATACCCAACTCAGCCAATGCTTGTTGGTCAATATGATCAGTACCAATCGTTGCAGTACCGACAAACTTGATCTTACTCGCTTGCAGTAAATCTCGATTCACTTGGGTCACCGATCTGACCAACAGCACATCCGCATCGATTAACTGATCTGCACTCATTGACCTTCCGGGAAGACGAATAATTTCCCCTAATTGGCCAAAGAGAGGCTCAAGCATTGGAATGTTTTCGTCTGCAACAATTCTGATAGCGCTCAATGGACCTCCAATGCTATACAACAATGCTTTACAATAACCTTAAATTCAGGCTCAATTTTGCGCCATTATAAAACGTCCCCACGTCAGGGTCATTTTCCTTACTTATTTATTTCAGAAGAAAACCTGTGGTATTACGCTGGCAAAAACAAGCTGACTATTTTACTGTCAGCGTTTATCAAGATCTGGTCGGTGACTGGATTCTGACACAAAGCTGGGGCAATAGCCTCAATGATCATAGTGAGTTCAGTCATACAGTACTGTCCTCAAGTACTGAAGCAGAAAAATATGTGACCAAACTGCGCTTAAGCTTACTCAAAAGTGGCTTTAAAGAACGTAGTGATAACTGCACCTTACGGAGAATGTATGAGTAATTTTCAATACGCTGAAATGCCTGATGCCCAAGGTTATTTCGGAGAATATGGCGGTCAAATTATTCCACCTGAACTGCAACAGGTAATGAACGACATCGACAAAGCCTATGAAGAGATTCGCAATACGCCCGAATTTCAGAACGAACTAAAAACCCTGTTTGCTGATTACATTGGCCGCCCTAGCCCAATTTTTCATGCACGTCGTTTAAGTGAAAAGCTTGGCGGTGCGCAAATCTATCTTAAGCGCGAAGACTTGAATCATACCGGTGCTCACAAAATCAACCACTGCTTAGGTGAAGCACTGCTAGCAAAATACATGGGTAAAACCAAAGTCATTGCTGAAACAGGAGCAGGTCAGCATGGTGTTGCCTTAGCAACTGCTTGTGCCTTGGTTGGCATACCCTGTGAAATTCACATGGGTCAGGTAGATATAGAGAAAGAGCACCCCAATGTCGTCAAAATGAAAATCTTAGGTTGCGACTTGATTCCCGTAACACGTGGAACAGCCACCTTAAAAGACGCAGTCGACAGTGCCTTCGAAGAATACCTTAAAGACCCACAAAACTTTATCTATGCGATAGGTTCTGTCGTTGGCCCTCACCCTTTCCCAAAAATGGTTCGTGACTTTCAATCTATCATTGGTATGGAAGCACGTGAACAGTTCCTCAGCCGTCATGGAAAATTGCCGGATTATTTAACCGCCTGTGTCGGCGGTGGTTGTAATGCCATCGGTCTCTTTACTGCCTTTTTGAATGACGAAGATGTGAAGATGGTGGGTGTAGAACCTGCTGGAAAAGGACTCGATACTGATAAACATTCGGCCACCTTAACCCTAGGAAAGCCCGGACAAATTCATGGTATGAAGTGCTATGTGTTAGAAAATGAAGATGGAGAGCCCATGGCAGTTCATTCCATTGCATCGGGTCTGGATTACCCTGGCGTTGGACCACAACACTCCTATCTGAAAGATCTTGGGCGTGTTCAATACGAAAGCGCAACCGATCAAGAATGCCTAGATGCTTTTATTACGCTATCTCGTGTAGAAGGAATTATTCCTGCTTTGGAAAGTTCGCATGCCGTCGCTTGGGCTATTAGAACAGCACCTAGCTTGAACCCTGACCAAACAATCCTTGTCAATATTTCTGGTAGAGGTGACAAGGATGCTGACTATGTTGCAAACCTATTAGAATTGTAACTTCTAAGAAAAGCCTCACCTCTCTGCGGTGCGACATGTGTCGCATCGCCTACTTAAATCGGTAACACAAAACTGGCCTCGCTATGACAGATGAAAAGGCGCCAACACAGAACAAGTCACCTAAATCTAAAATGAACAAACAGTGGATCTTGATTGGATTAACAGCACTGGGGTTAATCGCATTACTGTTGGGAAGAGATGTCCTTGAAGAGATGCAACAGGCAGATAGTGTCAGAATCCCGCCTTTGCCTTGTGATCTGCATACCGGAGCTTGCATCGCTTCACGAGGCAACCAACAGCTTCAATTGCGTATCACTCCTGGCCCCCTAGAATCCTTAAAACCACTGGAAGTAGAAGTCCGTCTTCAGCATTTAGATGCCAGACAAGTGATGTTCGATCTTCAAGGTGTCGAAATGTATATGGGTCTTAACCAAATACATTTAGTACAAGATGAAGAGCGACCCGATATTTGGCGTGGTAACACGGAACTTGCTGTCTGCACCACCGGTGAAATGACCTGGCGTGCTAGTGTCTACGTTGATACCCCCGACAACTTGTATTCAACCACATTTGATTTTGATGCCCGTTAACACGACGACTCTGAACCCAATGGTTGCTCTATATTAAAAAGCGCCTCGGAAATACCATTTCGTTAAGTACTCTAGCGTACAGAAAGCCCAAGTATTTTTTGTCACACTGGAAACTACAACGATTCATTACCGAGGCACCACCATGAAATCTAACAACACGACATCACCACTATCCGCCGAATTCCAAAATATTATTCAGGACTTTGAATCACTTCTTAAAGAAGCGGACAGTTTGGCTGGCACAGAATTCAAAGATGTCAAAGAAAAGCTAATGACGCGATTAACTTCTGCTAAAGAAGAATTAAGCCAAAAAGGTGAAGACTTCACCGATAAATTGCAAGAAACGGGTACAGACATCTCAGAAAAAATCAGTGATGAACCTTGGAAGGCTATTGGTACGGCAGCGCTTGCTGGCTTGTTGATCGGCTACCTATTTGCACGCAGATGAGTGTGGATCAATCCAAAAACAATAAGGGATCAACTGTTAACGCACTTCTTGAACAGGGATCGCTTTACACTCAGCTGGCATGGGTTGAATTTACTAACGAAAAACACCGGTTAATGCGCATGCTGATATTATTGTTGGTGAGCATTAGCCTGCTCACCAGCCTAATAGTGTCTTTGACAATATTGCTGATAATGACCAGTTGGCATACTCACTATCGTGTACCTATATTGATTCTGATAGGTATTTTTTACGCTGTAAGCTTTTTGAGTCTCTTATTAGGATTCAACGCCTTATCTAAAAAAGCTGCCCAAGCATTTTCTGATACACGCGAGGAACTAGCAGAAGACATTGAATTGATTCGTAGAAGGTTTGATCAATGACATCACCGACGCCTTTAGATGAACAACGTCTTGAACTGCGGCACAAAATGCAACTCCAACGTAATGAGTTGAAAACCATTTTCAATCTCACGCCATCCGACAATGGCGACAATTTTCCTCGCAGCATGACTTTTCGTTTGCTGACTGGCAAATCAACATTACTGATGGTCATCTTAATGAAAGCCCTTCCCTTGCTTTTAAGACTGCGTAAGTAGACTAGGTAAGTAAGAGTTGCGAGCAACAGCCCTACCTAGTTCAGACTCTATCTTTTTTCTAAGACGGCATTCTATATACATGCGGCACTCTTTAGACGTGCGACACTCTTTAAAAGTGCGACGCTCTTTAAAAGTGCGACACTATGCCGCATCGTCATCTATAAATGTAGAGAGTAAACTGCATCGCAATAACAAGTGAGTCACTCGTCAAACGACTCTGGCGATTTTATATGCCAATCAAAAAAGGTAATTACATGAAAGCGATACGTTATCTGATAGGTTTAAGCTTTGTGCTTGTCATTGCTGTATTAATCTACATTCAACAGCAACCTAAACCCGCAGAACAACGCATTTTGGGCGGCAATATCGGTGGTGATTTTACGCTGATGTCGATTGATGGCCCAGTTTCGCTGTCAGATTTTAGTGGTCAGCCGGTAGTTTTATACATAGGTTATACCTACTGTCCAGATATCTGTCCCATGGCATTAGCTGTCTTAGGTCAAGCGTTACGCAATCTTCCTGAAGAACAAAGTGAACAAATTCAAGGCTTGTTCATCAGCGTCGATCCCGAACGCGATAGCCTTGAACACTTAGCCAGCTATTCTGCGTTCTTTTCACCCCAAATTATTGGCTTAACCGGCGAAAAAGCAGATATCGATAAAGTAGTGCAGCAGTACGGTGCTTTTTATCGCCGCGTCGAAATGCGTGATTCAGCAATGGAGTATGCGATTGACCACTCATCACGCCTTTATCTCATTGATCGAGAAGGAAACCTTGCCGCCATGGTTTCTCATAGTACTTCACCCGATCAACTGATGCGCCACCTAGAAGAATTGTTAAATTAAACACGATAGATCCCAATCAAGGAGCTGTAACGATGCGTAAACTACTTTTAGCCAGTGCCCTCGTATTTTCAACGATAACCTTTGCCAACGACTCAATTACGATTGAAGAGCCCTTTGCAAGAGCGGTTCCTCCCGGTCAGCCAAACAGTGCTGCGTTTATGACGTTGCAAAATTCAGGCGATAAAGATTTACGCATCATCTCCGCCACCTCTAACGTATCCAAAGTAACCGAGTTGCACACCCATACAGACGTTGATGGTGTGATGCAGATGCGTCAAATTGATGCCATCGAGATACCAGCGGGTGGCGTCACAGAACTCAAACCTGGCGGTTTGCATGTGATGCTGATTGGACTGACTCAAAACCTAGCTGAGGGAGACAGTGTGGAAGTCACACTTAATTTTGAAGATGGAACCGAGCGTCTACTTGAAGTTCCTGTAAAACACGTGATGCCAATGATGAATCATCAACACAAGCATTAATAGTTACACGACACTTTTTTAAATTTACAGCCACGAAGATCAACATCGACGTGGCTGTTTCATTTCCGCTGCACTGTTTATCGAACTAAATACTTTTACTATCAAAACGACTGAAATCGAGCTGATGAGGAGTTTGATAAAAGTCGCATAAAGCTTTACGTAATCGAGCCGTACGCTCTGGTAAACCTTGTTCAATGTAGCGACCCACTTGCTCATGAACGGCACGCTTAAAAGAGGTGTTATCGGTTGGCTCTCCATTTAAATTGTCACTACTGACCCTAAAACGAAAACCAGCTGCATCAGCTAAGATCCACTCAGTCGCTTGCGGTTTCACTTCAACCCGCTCAAACTCTGCTTGTTCCGATGCGGTTCGACCATCGGGTCGGTACCAATAGCCAAAGTCTTCCAATAAACGACGCTCTGCGCCGGCTATCAACCAATGGGATATTTCATGCAGTGCGCTGCTGTAAAAGCCGTGAGCAAAGAAAATGGCATGATACGGACGTTGTTGATCAGCAGGAAGATAGACAGGCTCGTCCTCTCCCTTAACGAGTCGTGTATTAAAATCCTCAAAAAAACACTGATCAAACAGTGCAATCAGATCTTCATAACGGTGTTCTTGCATCAGTTTAGACCCTGCCATGTATCATCATTTAACCACCAACTTCTACCAGTACGGCGATCAATTCTGACAGCGACATAGCCCTTTCTATCCTGATCTGCCCGTTGCACTTGTACTTCATAGCTAGAGGCTTGTAAGTTTTCGCCATCTCTTAATCGAGTCCAATCGTTATTATTTGCCAACCAGGTTTCTCCCGTTTGCGCATGATAACGAATTAAGATCCAACCACGCTGCGTATAAGCAGTGGCCATTCTAAATGGTCCTGTTGCTTCACCCACTTGTGGTGACTGCATGCTCATAGCAGATAACAACTGCGCCACTGCTTGGTCTATATCTTGAACCACCTGTTCTAAAGAGCTATTAGCCAAGTCTTCTTCAAAGCCAGCAACGGTTGGCTGACTGGAAGAACCTAGAGAACCACCCTGAAGTGCTTGTAACTGCGTCGCATTCATTTGCCCCTGCTCTAAAAGCTGTTGAGACAAAGAACGAATCTGAATCACCTGTTCTTGCACCAGCGTAAGACGACCATTTAGTTGATCTAATTGCGCTTGCAAGCTATTCGACATATCGCCTTGTGTGACTTGAAATGGCTGCATAGGCTCACCTCCAAGCTGAGCAGCTATCTCTGCACGCCCTTCACTACTGTGTGGATCATCATTCACGCGCTCTGCACCATTGCCACTAGGCTGTACATTAGCGTCGTTGCATCCTGCTAAAAACAGCAGAGCCAAAAGTAACACTGAACCGTTTTTAAACATCCCACTCCCCTTAAATAATTGAAAACCTGCCAGCTATATAACCAAAAGGAACTAAAAATTAATATTTTATTCTTTTGATCTCATTTTAAAAAATGATACCTTGCTCTCACTTGAACAACCGACTAGATGGCTGGAAGCATAATGATTCGCAGTATATTACCTCACAAACACACTCTGCATAAGTTGTTGCTAGTGACCTTTTTTGCTGGCGCTAGCACTTTTTCTCACGCTGAAGAGATCTCTTCAGCTCAAGTGAAGCTGATTGCTGGAACCTGTGCCAACTGTCATGGAACCGATGGTAAGCTAGCGGGTGCCATTCCAGCGATTGCTGGTCGCCCCAGCACAGTTTTAGAAGCTCAGCTACTTGCCTACAAGCAAGGTTTGCAACCCAACACCACCGTGATGGATCGTATCGCTAAAGGTTTTAGCGACGCGGAGCTTTCAGCATTAGCTGATTATTTTGCAAACATAAATAAAGACTAAGGATGCCTGTGATGAGCGATCAAAAGAACACATTTTCATCTTCACGCCGCCAGCTCCTGAAAGGTCTTGGCTTGGTATCTATCTTTCCGGCTATTTCGGCTTGTGCAGCAACAGGTACATCTAAGGCCTCTGCTGGTCGTGTTGTTGTCATAGGTGGTGGTTTTGGTGGAGCTACGGCAGCTAAATACATAAAGCGCGGCAATCCGGCTATTGACGTCACGCTAGTAGAACCGAATAAAACCTTTTACACCTGCCCATTTTCCAACCTAGTGTTAGCAGGTGAGCGCCAGCTTGACTCTATTGGTCATAACTATGATGAACTGCAACAAGTTTATGGTGTGAAGGTTGTCCATGCTTTGGCACAAGATATCGATCCTGTTGCCAAGCGAGTCAGTTTATCTGATGGTCAAACCCTTCAATATGACAAGTTACTGCTATCTCCTGGCATAGATATGCGCTGGAATGCTATTGAAGGCTACGACGAAGCAGCCGCTGAATTGGCTCCACATGCATGGAAAGCAGGTCCGCAAACCCTAATATTGAGACAACAACTGGAAGCGATGGAAGATGGTGATACCTTCATCATGTCCGTACCCGGTAACCCTTTCCGTTGCCCACCAGGGCCTTATGAGCGTGCAAGCTTAGTGGCTCACTATCTAAAGCAGCATAAACCTCGCTCTAAGATTCTGATCTTAGATGGTAAAGATAACTTCTCTAAACAGGGCTTGTTTACCGCAGGCTGGCAAGCACACTATGGCGATATGATCGAATGGGTGAGCTTATCTAATGACGGTCGAGTAGTGAGAGTTGATGCAGCGCGTAAAGAAGTGGAAACTGAATTCGGAACGCGTCATCAAGGTGCAGCATTAAACATTATCCCACCTCAAAAAGCTGGATTTATCGCTGATCGCGCTGGTGTTACCGATCAATCAGGCTGGGTTCCTGTTAATCCTGTTACGTTTGAATCGACTCAAGTGAAAGACATTTATGTTGTTGGTGACGCTACTGTAGCAGCCCCTATGCCAAAATCTGGCTTTGCAGCCAATGCACAGGGTAAAGTAGCAGCAAGCGCAATTGTGGCTTCGTTTGCCGGTATCACGCCTTTGGATCCTGTTTGGGCTAACACTTGCTACAGCTTAATCAATCCTGACTATGGTATCTCTGTAGCTGACGTCTACCGAGTTCAGGATAACCAGATTATTTCGGTTGAAGGTGCTGGTGGATTAAGTGCTGCCGATGCGAGTGATAACATTCGTAGATCCGAAGCGGCTTATGCTGTCGGTTGGTACAACGCCATTTCACAAGACACTTGGGGTACAAAACTATAAGCCATGATCGAATTTTTTGATGATCATTTACAAGCGGTACTCTGGGCAGGTTTTGCCCTCGGTATCGCTTATGGTGCAGCGGCTCAATGGAGCCGCTTTTGTCTATACAGAGGTTTGGTAAATCACTGGCAAAAAGGTGATAGTGTTAAGCTCCATGCCTTTATGCTGGCAATGGCTATTGCCTTATTAACCAGCCAAGCCCTTCAAGCCTTTTCAGGCATAGATCTAACCAATACACACTACCATCAACGATCCCCTTCATGGCCACTGTTAATCGTTGGAGGTGTTCTATTTGGCTATGGTATGCACTTAGCCAATGCCTGTGGAGCGCGCTCATTGGTGCTACTTGGCAGTGGAAATTTACGATCATTACTGGTGCTCTTAGTGCTCGGCATCTCAGCTTACATCACCATGAGCGGTTTACTTGCAGAGTTGCGTATTCAACTTGAAAGCATGACGCAAAGCCGTTTACCCGTCACGTCCATCGATGGTTTAATGGCGATGACTGGTATATCTCCGGTCAGTGCTAAAATTCTCACCTTAATCATTTTTGCGGGAGCACTGCTATTCACTGCACTAAAAAGTGCGGACCTGCGTAACTCTTATACTGATTTGATCGCTAGTGTTGTTATCGGCATCTTGGCAGCAACCGGATGGTGGATTACCGGCGTTTTAGGTGCCGATGATTTTGATCCCGTTCGTCTTGCGTCCTTGACCTTTGTTGCACCGATTGGCGAAACACTCCAGTTCGCGATGTTATCGAGTGGCATGTCGTTAAGTTTTGCTGTAGTTGTCGTAACTGGCGTTATCTTAGGAAGCTTTATTCGTGCCATCTTAAGTGGTGAGTTTTCATGGCAAAGCTATGAATCGCCTAAGCAGATGCAACGAAGCATTATTGGTGCTGTCCTAATGGGCGTGGGCGGTGTCCTTTCACTGGGATGTACACTGGGTCAAGGTGTTAGCGGTTTTTCTACACTTGCCATCAGCAGTTTAGCCGCGTTACTTGGAATTTTGATTGGTGCTCGTTTTGCGCTCTGGGTCGATAGTCATTAATCGATCTAAATTAAAGAGGTTTGAACCTATGCGTTTGGTTGTTTTGTACACATTTCTGTTAAGTCTTTTAGTGATGCCATTGCAAGTTTTTGCAGATTGGCAACGTTTTGCTGCACTCAAGGAAAAAATCCAAGACATGACGCCGATTGAATCAGGTCTTGAATTAAGCCTTCCGTTAGTGGCTGATGATGGCAGTGCCGTTCCGTTAAAAGTCGTTTTTAAGGGACGTTTAGCAGAAGATGAGCAGATTACTCGCTTGTGGATACTGGCGGATAAAAACCCTAACCCAGATGTAATCGACTTTGAAATCAGTGAGCATATTCCACGCATTGAGTTATCAACGCGTATTCGCCTAGGCGAAAGCCAAACAGTTTACGCATTAGCGCAAAGTAACCAAGGTAATCTATGGTTAGCACAACAGGAAGTCAGAGTGACCGTAAGTGGCTGCTTAATGTCGGGTGATGATACAACCGCAGAAAAGGTGATGTCACAGCCTCGCGTTGCGCTACCTCGCAATCCTATTACAGGCGAAGCTGCAGAGTTACGCACCATGATCAATCATCCGATGGAAACGGGTTTTCGTGAAGATGATCAAGGCAACCTTATCCCACAACAGCTAGTTGAGTCCTTGCAGGTAACTCGCGCTAATCAGCCTATTTTCTCCGCTAACTTTCATACCGGTACCTCAGCTAACCCTTTTGTGGCATTTTTTCTAGACCAGTTCGATGATCTAACCTTTACCTGGACTGACCAACAGGGTCAGCAACTGTCTGAATAGCGATAATCTGTTGTAATGCTGGTATAAACGCTAGATTAGGTTCATTTCAACTTGCTTAACTTTCGATACAGCGTTCGCTCACTAACACCCAATCGCTCTGCCAAAGAGCGATTATCCCCTTTAAATTTTGCAGAAATTCTCTGAAGATAATAGCGCTCAAGCTGATCTAGTGGGATCACATCATCCAGTGAAATACCTCCAGATGGAACCGCAGTTTGCTCATCATTAAGCTGCTGACATTCTGGAGGCAAATGCTGCACAGCAATTCGTTTATCATCAGCCAGCAACATTCCTCGCTCTAAAATATTGCGCAGTTCACGGATATTTCCTGGGAAAGAATACTGACGTAACACCCGTAATGCGGCGTCCGTTACACTAAAACCTTCAGCACCCGGAATTCTAGCCAGAAGAGAATTGATCAAAAGTTCAAGATCTTCAGCACGGTCAGCTAAAGATGGCAAA
>REDB01000013.1 GCA_007693685.1 Oceanospirillales bacterium | reverse complement strand
ATGAGCGACGAAAACAACTGGCGTAATAAATATCGTGATGTAGCACGCGAGTTAGAGGTGTGTGAAAAAAGTCGCAACCTGTTGCTTGAACAGGTCCATGATTTCGCTGTTCAGTTAAGTTTAGCGACTAATGGTCAAAACCCTCAGCTTGATCGGTTGATGTCTGATTTGACCAACGATCTTAGTAATGGCGAGCTGAAAAGGGTATCTAAGTATCTAACTCAAATAGAAAAACAGATCCGTGGTTTGGATGCTCTGCGAGTCAAAACTTCGCAACAGATCATGCAGCAACTTCGCGTTTGGTTAAAAGAATTACAAGCACAGGATAGCCAACGGCAGTTTTTGGATGCTTTTGACAACGTCAGCGAGCAAATGACAGAGCATGCAGAAAGCACCCATGCTCTACCGGAAATGATTGCACAGTTGTTAGATATTCAAAAACGGATTCAAAATCAAACGTCACAAAACGAAAGTGATGATCTTGCAGATCATGATGACTTAGCAAACGCACGATTGGCGAGTGGTCTTTTAGAGTTAATTCAAAGGCTAAGTGTTCCTGCAGAATACATACCACGAGCCTCAGCACTGATTCAACGCCTAGAGCGAAGTCATTCAACTGATGATTTGGATGAGTGTTTAAAAGAGGCTACCGAGTTAGCTCGTCTGAGTGGTAGTGGAACAGATTCAGATATTCAGGCTTATTTATCAGGGCTTAATGAGCAACTCGCATTTTTGCGCGAGTTTTTTGATACGCAAGAAGAAGTCGAAAAGCAGCAGTTACAGCGAAATAATCTGCTAGATCAAACGGTTCGAGCTGATGTTCAGGTGATTCATCATAAGGTTCAGCAAAGCCAAGATATCGATGAACTGAAAAAAGCAGTGAATGTTCAGCTTGTCAGTATTATCAAGGCAATGAACCACCACAAGGTATCTGAACAAAAACGGATTGAATCATTGCAGGCGGAAAAAAAAGCGTTAATGGAACGTCTAGATTCGATGGAGCAGCAAAGTATTCAGCTACGACAAAGTGCTGAAGATGCTCATGTAAAATCTAGAACAGATCCGTTAACGGGTCTTCCCAATCGACTGGCTTATGATCAGAGATTCAATGAAGAGTTGGCACGATTTAACCGCTACGGTACGGTGTTTTCTTTGTGTGTAGCTGATATAGATTATTTTAAACGCATTAATGATGACTATGGGCACTTGGCGGGAGATAAGGTGTTGCGCTTGATGGCTCGCATTTTAAAGAATCAGCTGAGAAATGTTGATTTTATTGCGAGATTTGGTGGTGAAGAATTTGTTATACTTATGCCATCAACGGATGCCGATGCTGCAAGAGTGGCAGCAGAAAAAGTTCGTCAAACGATTGAAACAAGTCCTTTCAACTTTCAAAGTAATCCAGTGAAGATTACGATGTCATTTGGCATTACTCAAGTAGAAGAAGAGGACTCTGTTAGCAGTATGTTTGCACGCGCTGATAAGGCTATGTATACCGCCAAACAGGAAGGTCGAAATCGTGTCAACACAGAATAGCCCCTCAGGACATATTTACTGCTTAGCACTACAGCCTATTTGTGATCTTCATCTACGCCATGTTGCAGATGAATTACTTTATCGTTCAAGTATTAACGCTGCTTCAGCCATCATTCATGACCCAGTTCAAGCTACCGCCCGTGTCTGTAATGTTGCTTTTTATGAAGCGGGTATTCAGGCGTTATGTGGAGATCGTAAACTCTTCTTTAATGCTCCTAGGGACTGGTTATTAAACCCAGACTTGTTGCCACCTGATACTGACCAAGTCGTGATCGAAGTATTGGAAGATGTTGAAGGCGATCAGGAAGTGATGGATGCGCTTCATCAAATTAAAGCACTAGGTTACAAGTTAGCACTGGATGATTTCGTTCTGACCGAAAAAACGCGTCCATTATTGGATCTAGCAGATATAATCAAGCTGGATATTCTGCATGGCTTGCCCGAACCGGAAGAGTTGCAAATCTACAAAGAAAAAGGTCTCACACTACTCGCCGAAAGAGTAGAAGATCACGATATCTTTGAAAAGTGTAAGTTGTTGGGTTTTACGCTATTCCAAGGTTACTTCTATGCTAAGCCCGTGATCGATAATTCAACTGCGATCAAGCGTGGTGGTAATCATGGCGCACAGTTGCAACTTCTGGGCGAGTTACAAAAAACGGATATCGATTACGATGCGTTAGAAAATTTTCTAGCTCAAGATCCACAGCTTTGTATTCGTTTACTGAAGATGATTAATTCACCCCGTTATCGTCGTGTGAATAGTATTACCAGTATTCGTCAGGCGTTGATGTTGTTGGGAGTGAAGCGCTTAAAAGCGTTAGTCATGACCTTGGTCTTGGCGAATGATGATCCAATGAATATGCTGCTTTTGCCCGATACTCTTACTCGCGCCGCAATGTGTGAACATTTAGCCCGTGATTACAAGCAAGATCCAGACTCGGCTTTTATGGCAGGATTATTATCAATGGCTTGCATCATGTTAAATGAACCATTAGATAGTCTTTGCCAGCAGCTTCCATTAAGTCTATCGGTTAAATCAGCACTGCTTGAACAAGAAGGGCAGTTAGGAAAAATTCTAAAGTTGGTAATAGCATTTGAAGAAGCTAGACTTAACCGTGTTAATCATCAGGGCATAGCAAAACTCAACCGATGTTACCTAGAAAGTCGTGTATGGGCGAGTGAGTTATTGACTGGTATAAATGATGATATTTAATTAGCGCAATTACCTTTACGGAATGCCTTTGAAACTGTCCTACCCCAAACACTTACTCGGTGAAGGTCCAGATAACCCTT
>REDB01000137.1 GCA_007693685.1 Oceanospirillales bacterium | reverse complement strand
GATCAAAGGATTTGAAAATGCGCACATTACTCGTCCTGGCTATGCCATAGAGTATGATTATTTCAATCCGCAAGATCTTAAACACACTCTGGAAACCCGCTTTGTTTCTGGTTTGTATTTTGCCGGACAGATCAATGGCACCACTGGATATGAAGAAGCGGGAGCTCAAGGACTGTTAGCTGGAATGAATGCGGCATTGCAGGTTCAGGAAAAATCCCCGTGGTACCCACGTCGTGATGAAGCCTATATTGGGGTATTGGTTGATGATCTGATTACTCACGGCACCTCAGAACCCTATCGTATGTTTACTAGTCGAGCCGAATATCGATTAGTGTTACGTGAAGACAATGCTGATATGCGTTTAACTGAAAAAGGTCGAGAACTTGGGTTGGTGTCAGATGAACGCTGGCAGGCTTTTGAATGTAAACGTGAAGCGGTAGAACAGGAAAAACAGCGCCTTGAAACCACTTATATTCAGCCCAATTCGCCAGAGTCTGCCAAGTTAGCTGATAAATTGACTACACCACTGAGTCGTGAATACAGTTTGGCTGACCTGATCCGTCGACCCGAGCTGGGCTATGCTGATTTATGCGAATTTCATGGTACAACGGTTAAAGATCCCGCCGTTGCTGAACAGGTAGAGGTGGCATTTAAATATGCTGGTTACATTGAACGGCAGCGCAGTGAAATAGAACAGATGCGTAAGCAAGAAGATACACCGTTACCTGCAGATCTGGATTATTCACAGGTCGGTGGTTTATCGAATGAACTGCGCAGTAAATTGGTAGCGATTAAACCGGTTAGTATTGCGCAAGCATCCCGTATTCAGGGAATGACACCAGCCGCAATATCTCTGCTGCTGGTGTATATGAAAAAACGCCAATTGCTAGCAAAACAAGCTCGGACAGCAGCATTATGAAAGATTATCGTCAGCAATTGGATACACTTTTGGCGCAAATGGACATTGATATCAGCGATGCTCAGGCCGAGCAGTTGATTGCTTATCTAGAACTGTTGATTAAATGGAACAAGGCCTACAATTTAACGGCTGTCAGATTACCTGAGGCTATGATCAGCCGCCATCTGGCCGATAGTCTGAGTATCCTCGCTCATGTCAGTGGAAAGCGTATTATCGATGTGGGTAGTGGTCCGGGATTGCCCGGTATACCCTTGGCAATCTGTAAACCAGATTGTGCGATAACCACGATTGACAGTAATGGCAAGAAAACCCGCTTTCAACAACAGGTTAAAGCTGAACTGGGGTTGAATAATATGACTGTGATTAACAGTCGTGTAGAAGCCTATCAACCGACACCCTTTGATGCGGTAATTTCCAGAGCTTTTGCGTCTTTGAATGATATGCTTGACTGGACGGGACATCTTTGTGCTGATGAGGGTGTTTTTCTTGCCATGAAAGGACTGTATCCTGAACAGGAAATCAGCACACTTCGTGAAGGGTTTAGTTTGCAGTCTACTCATGTTCTGGCTGTTCCTGGGTGTGATGCTGAACGACATCTGCTGATACTAGGGAGAGCCTGACGGTGGCGAAGATTCTTACTATTACCAACCAGAAAGGTGGTGTTGGTAAAACCACAACCTGTGTAAATTTGGCGGCTTCGCTGGCGGCAACTAAAAAACGGGTTTTGCTGATCGATCTGGACCCTCAAGGTAATGCGACGATGGGTAGTGGTGTCGATAAGCATGAAATTGAAGGTTCATCTTATGAGCTACTTATCGGTGAAATGAGCGCTGAGGCTTGCATCGTATCCGGCCTTCCATGTGGTTTCGATATTATTGGTGCAAATGGCGATCTTACTGCCGCTGAAGTGGAATTACTACAACTTCCCCGGCGCGAATTTCGTCTAAAAATGGCGCTCATACCACTGCTTGGCCGTTACGATTATATTTTGTTGGATAACCCACCCTCATTGAATTTACTGACGGTTAATGCCCTTTCCGCGTCAGCGGGTGTATTGATACCTATGCAATGTGAATACTATGCCCTTGAAGGGATAAGTGCATTGATAGGTACCATCGATAAAATACACAAACGTTTAAACCCTGAGCTCAAGATCGAAGGGATACTGCGAACCATGTTTGACCCACGTATGAGCTTGACTAAAGATGTATCCACGCATTTGGTGGAGTACTTTGGTGACAAAGTTTATCGTACGGTAATCCCTCGTAACGTACGTTTGGCCGAAGCACCAAGTCATGGTTTGCCAGTATTACAATATGATAAAAGTTCACGTGGTGCCCTGGCGTATTTAGCCTTAGCTGGAGAGTTAATACGGCGTACAGAAGCGGAGCTTAAACAATCGACACAGAAACAACCTGACACACAGGAAGCCGAATAATGGTGGTTAAAAAACGCGGTTTAGGAAGAGGTCTGGATGCCTTGTTATCCGGGATGTCGGATGATCAGGAGTCTCCATTGCATGCTGCAACGGTACCCTTGTCTTCTCCGGGTGAGTTGCAGCATATGGATTTGAACCGTATAGAACGGGGTCGATATCAGCCGCGTCGAGATATGGAACCACAGGCACTGGAAGAACTCGCTGAATCTATACGCGCACAAGGGGTAATGCAACCAATAGTGGTTCGTCCTGCCGCCAATGGTAACTATGAAATTATTGCTGGTGAGCGTCGCTGGCGTGCAACACAGATGGCTGGTTTGAGCACTATTCCTGTGATTATACGTGATGTGCCTGATGAAGCGGCTATCGCTATGGCGTTGATTGAAAACATACAGCGGGAGAACCTAAATCCAATAGAAGAAGCCATGGCGTTGAGCCGGTTACAAACTGAGTTCGAATTAACTCAGCAACAAGTAGCTGATGCTGTGGGCAAATCCCGCTCTGCCATCGCTAATTTGTTACGATTGATGAATTTGACCGATGAGGTCAAAAAAATGCTGGAATATGGCGATCTGGAAATGGGGCATGCACGTGCATTGTTAGGGTTAGAGGCTGAGTTACAGATAGAGGCAGCAGGACAGGTAGTAGCAAAAGCACTGTCTGTCAGAGAAACAGAGTTACTGGTGAAAAAATACCAATCAGGGGAAGTTCCTAAAAAAATGCAGCCCCCTAAACAAACAGAATCGTTGAAAGAAGCATCTAACCAGCTGTCACGTTTTTTCTCAGCACCAGTCAAAATTTCCTCTACAGCGCAGGGAAAAGGTAAAATTAGCATTAGTTTCAACTCACAAGAACAGCTTGACTCAATCCTGGTACAACTGGATAAACCTAACAGCTAGTTTTATACCCTTAATGAAAACTAATACCTTAGTAACAGAGAAGCGCTATAGCTGTTGAGTCATAAAGCTTAAACCCCTATAATCGCCAGACTTAACATCAGGCTGTAGTTGGAGATAATGAGCCAAGATCAGGGGAAGCGCATAGAATCTACTGGTTTAGCAAGTGGTTCAGGCAGAGACAAACAACGAAAACGCTTTGCAATGGTTTGTTTTCGAGTACTATTGCTGCAATTGCTAATAACCAGCTTGCTAGCCTTGGCGCTGATGTTTAGAGATTTTGTGACAGCCTATTCGGCCTTTATCGGGGGGCTGTTATATCTTCTCCCGACAGGCTGGTTTTCACTAAGAGTACTGATAAAAAACACAGCAAGATCGCCACGGGAAATATTGGCTAATATCTACATGAGTGAAACCGGAAAGGTTTTTTTGGCTGTGGCACTGTTTACCTTGGTATTTATGCTGGTTGAACCGCTGAATGCCGCTGCGCTGTTCGTAACCTATATTTTATTGCAGATCACCGGTTGGTATCTGCAGTTGAAACTGAATCATCGATTTCTGAAACTTTGACTGAGAGTAGCTGAGAATGGCAAGCGAAAACCCTACATCCTCAGAATACATATCCCATCACCTGAGTAATCTGACTTTTGGTAATCACCCCGTTGAAGGTTGGGGTTTTGCTGGTGGTCAGAAAGCTGCAGAAATGGGATTCTGGGCGATCCATGTCGATACCATGTTTTTTTCGATTCTAACTGGAGTATTTTTCATCTGGTTGTTCAAAAAAGTGGCTGATACCGCTGTAAGCGGAGTACCTGGCAATCTGCAAAACTTCATTGAAGTGGTTGTAGAATTTGTTCAGGATAACGTCAAGAGTATTTTTCATCACAATAATCCGACTATAGCGCCTTTAGCGTTAACGGTGTTTGTATGGATATTCCTGATGAACGCATTGAAACTGATTCCAGTAGACTTCATACCCTTCATAGCTGGTGAAATGGGGTTGCCCTATTGGAAAATTGTTCCCACAACCGATATTAACGCCACACTGGGCATGAGCTTCAGCGTATTTTTCCTGATAATTTACTACAGTATCAAGGTTAAGGGCATTAAGGGCTTTGCTGCGGAACTGTCTTTACAGCCGCTGGGTAAGTATTTCATACCCTTTAACCTGTTCCTTGAACTGGTTAACCTGATAGCCAAGCCTGTTTCATTAGGCCTGCGTTTGTTCGGAAATATGTATGCGGGTGAAATAATCTTTATCCTGATTGCGCTGTTGCCTTTCTGGATTCAGTGGGTGCTTTCAGTACCCTGGGCGATTTTCCATATTTTGGTTATCGTTCTACAGGCGTTTATCTTCATGGTGCTAACGATCGTTTACATGGCGATGGCACATGATGAACATGAGCACTGATTAAGGTCAGTGCTGTTAACTAAAACCAATTTCAATTCACTTTAACCTTAAAAAATGTTGGAGAAAAAAAATGGCTGAACTGCTGTTTATCGCTGTCGCTCTGCTACTGGGTCTGTCTGCACTGGCTGGTGCTTTGGGCGTAAGTTTGCTGGGTGGTAAGTTTCTTGAAGGTGCTGCACGTCAGCCTGAACTGGTTCCACTGCTTCGCAGCCAGTTCTTCATCGTTGTCGGTCTAGTTGACGCGGTTCCGATGATCGGTGTTGGTATGGCACTGTACATGCTTTTCGCAGGTTGATAACCGGTAAATATACCTTTGGGGCTGACCCTGGCAGGGTCTTAACCATTCAAATCAACCGCGAGGGGTAATGGCGTGAATATTAATCTCACCATCATTGGTCAGGCCATAGCATTCGCGATTTTTGTGATGTTCTGCATGAAGTATGTATGGCCACCAATTACGGTAGCTATGGCAGATCGCAAAAAGAAGATTGCCGAAGGTTTGGATGCAGCTGACCGTGCTGAACGTGATCTAAGACTCGCTCAAGAGCGGGCCGCTGATGATCTACGTGAAGGCAAGGAAAAGGCCGCTGCCATCATTGAACAGGCCAACAAACGCGCTAACCTGATGATTGAAGAAGCAAAAGAGCAGGCTCGAGAAGAAGCCGGCCGTGTTAAAACGGCTGCTCAGGCTGAATTAGAACAGGAAGTAAACCGTGCAAGAGAAGTTCTTCGTGCACAGGTTTCTGTTCTGGCGATAGCCGGTGCTGAAAAGATTCTGGAAGCCTCTGTTGACCAAAAAGCACATGCTAAGCTGGTTGAAAAACTAGCTGCTGAGCTTTAAGCGAGGTTTATGATGGCTGAACTCAACACAATCGCACGGCCCTACACTAAAGCAGCCTTTGATTATGCGCTGACTAAGGGCGGCCTCGATCAGTGGTCACAAATGCTGGCATTGACAGCTATTATTGTTAATGACAGTGACATGAAGCGAGTTCTTGGAACACCTTCACTGAGTGCAGAGCAAAAAGCAGAACTTATTATTTCAGTATGTGGTAAGAAGTTAGATGATGCCGGTAAGAATTTTATTTACTTACTAGCAGAAAATAATCGACTACCATTGCTGTCAAAAATATCAGTGCAGTTTGATCAGCTAAAAGCTGACCACGAGAAATCAGTTGAAGTCGATTTGACTACAGCTTATGAACTGGATAATGCACTGGTTGAAAAATTAGCTACCGCACTGCGCTCCAAATTGGGACGTGAAGTTAAAATGACCTCTCGAGTGGATCAAACCATTCTTGGAGGAGTCATACTTCGCGCAAATGACCTTGTGATCGACGGTTCGGTTCGCGCTAAATTGGCGAAACTGGCCGTAGCGATGAATTCCTGAGTATGGGGAATAACAATGCAGCAACTGAATCCATCTGAGATCAGCGAGATTCTCAAGAAGCGCATCGAAAAACTCGACGTGTCTTCTGAAGCCCGTAATGAGGGCACAATCGTAAGCGTATCTGATGGTATCATCTTAATTCACGGTCTTGCCGACGTAATGTACGGCGAAATGATCGAATTTCCAGGTGGTATCTACGGTATGGCCCTTAACCTTGAGCGCGACTCTGTCGGTGCCGTGGTTTTGGGTGACTATCAAGGTCTGGTAGAGGGCATGACTGCTCGCTGCACAGGCCGAATCCTTGAAGTACCTGTAGGTCCTGAACTGTTAGGCCGCGTTGTAGACGCACTGGGTAATCCAGTTGACGGTAAGGGTCCAATCGAAGCTAAATTGAGCGATCCGGTTGAAAAAGTCGCACCAGGCGTTATCGATCGTAAGTCAGTTGACCAGCCAGTACAAACTGGTCTAAAAGCAATTGACGCGATGGTACCAGTAGGTCGTGGTCAGCGTGAGTTGATCATCGGTGACCGCCAGATCGGTAAATCTGCGATCGCTATCGATGCGATCATCAATCAGAAAGGTACAGGCATCAAATGTATCTACGTAGCGATTGGTCAGAAACAATCTACTATTGCTAACGTGGTACGTAAGCTTGAAGAGCATGGCGCAATGGATCACACCATTGTCGTTGCAGCCGGTGCAGCAGATCCTGCATCTATGCTGTTCCTTGCTCCATATTCTGGTTGTTCAATGGGTGAATACTTCCGTGACCGCGGACAAGACGCTCTCATCATTTATGATGATTTAACAAAACAAGCATGGGCATATCGTCAGATCTCCCTACTGTTGCGTCGTCCACCAGGACGTGAAGCTTACCCAGGTGACGTTTTCTATCTTCACTCTCGTCTACTTGAGCGTGCTGCTCGAGTTAACGAAGATTATGTTGAAAAATTCACAAAAGGCGAAGTGAAAGGTAAAACTGGTTCACTAACCGCTTTACCAGTAATCGAGACCCAAGGTGGTGACGTTTCGGCGTTCGTACCAACCAACGTTATTTCGATCACTGATGGACAGATCTTCCTTGAGTCTGATCTGTTTAACTCAGGTGTGCGTCCAGCGATTAACGCCGGTCTTTCTGTATCCCGTGTAGGTGGTGCAGCACAGACTAAAATCATCAAGAAGTTAGGTGGTGGTGTACGTTTGGCGTTGGCTCAGTATCGTGAGTTGGCTGCCTTTGCTCAATTTGCTTCAGATCTTGACGAAGCAACGCGCGCACAATTGGAGCATGGTCAACGGGTAACAGAGTTGATGAAGCAAGCACAATATTCACCGATGTCAGTCGCTGAAATGGGCTTAAGCTTGTATGCAGCCAATGAAGGCTTCCTGAAAGATGTAGAATTGAACAAAATTGGTGCTTTTGAAACTGCTCTGATTGATTTCTTCAATAGCGAATTCGCTGACTTGATGAAATCTCTCAATGAAACCGGCGACTATAACGACGAGATTTCAGCTAAATTCAAAGCCGGTATCGATAAGTTCAAATCTACCCAGACTTGGTAAATACTCGTCAGAGTAGTGGGTCTGCAGGTTTTAAAACTTAGCAGACCATACACTGAGTTAGGAATAGAGGCGGAATTATGGCAGTCGGAAAAGAGATTAAGACACAGATTGCGAGCATTGGTAGCACACGCAAAATTACCAGCGCCATGGAAATGGTTGCTGCGTCAAAAATGCGTAAAGCTCAAGACCGCATGAAGGCTTCCCGCCCATATGCAAACGGTATTAAGGGTGTAATTCAGCACTTAGCAACTGCTAATCCTGATTATAATCACCTCTACATGCAAGAACGCGATGTTAAACGAGTTGGCTTTATTGTCGTTTCAACGGATCGTGGTCTGTGTGGTGGCTTGAACGTTAATACGTTTAAGACAGCCGTAAATGCAATGAGAGAGTACCATTCACAAGATATCGAAATTGATATTTGTGCTTTGGGAAATAAGGCGATTACCTTCTTCAAGAACTATGGTGGCAATGTAGTTGCTGCTAGAGGTCACTTAGGCGATACACCAGAACTTGCTGACCTAATTGGTGCAGTAAAAGTGATGTTGACAGCTTACGAAGAGGGCCGAGTTGATAGAGTATTCATCGTTTCAAATGAATTCGTGAATACAATGACTCAGAAGCCGACAGTCGAGCAAGTGTTGCCAGCAAAAGCAGATGATAATGAAACACACGATCAGCTTAAGAGAAGCTGGGATTATCTGTATGAGCCGGATGCTAAAGAGTTATTAGAAGCTCTCTTCATTCGCTATGTAGAATCTGTAGTCTACCAAGCTGTGATTGAGAATATTGCCTGTGAGCAGGCAGCGCGCATGTTAGCGATGAAAAATGCAACAGATAACGCCGGCGACCTTATTGAAGATCTTCAAATGATTTACAACAAAGCTCGTCAAGCGGCAATTACTCAGGAAATTTCTGAGATCGTTAGTGGTGCTGCTGCTGTATAGTGCAGTGAACAGGTTTAAACGTTGAGAGGATCCGAACATGAGTAGCGGACGTATTGTTCAGATTATCGGTGCGGTTGTCGACGTGGAATTTCCACGCGAATCCATTCCGAAGGTTTATGACGCATTACACGTCACAAAAACCGGCCTGACACTGGAAGTTCAGCAGCAGCTGGGCGATGGTGTCGTTAGGGCTATTGCCATGGGTCAAACCGAAGGTGTGAGTCGTGGTCTTGAAGTAGAAAATACTGGTGCGCCTATCTCTGTGCCTGTTGGTACAGCGACACTAGGTCGTATCATGGACGTATTGGGTAACCCCATTGATGAAGCAGGTCCAATTGGTGAAGAAGAGCGCATGCCTATTCACCGTAAAGCTCCTTCTTATGCAGATCAAGCAGCTTCAAACGAGTTGTTAGAAACCGGTATCAAGGTAATTGACCTTGTATGTCCGTTTGCTAAAGGTGGTAAAGTTGGTCTGTTCGGTGGTGCCGGTGTAGGCAAAACCGTAAACATGATGGAATTGATCCGTAACATCGCGATCGAACACAGCGGTTTCTCTGTATTCGCCGGTGTAGGTGAGCGTACTCGTGAGGGTAACGACTTCTACTATGAGATGAAAGAATCCAACGTATTGGATAAAGTGTCTCTCGTTTACGGTCAGATGAATGAACCACCAGGTAACCGTCTACGTGTTGCTCTGACAGGTTTGACCATGGCGGAGAAATTCCGTGACGAAGGTCGTGACGTACTGTTGTTCGTTGACAACATTTATCGTTACACTCTTGCGGGTACTGAAGTATCAGCACTCTTGGGTCGTATGCCTTCAGCAGTAGGTTACCAGCCAACTCTGGCAGAAGAGATGGGTGTTCTTCAGGAACGTATCACCTCTACCAAAGTGGGATCTATCACGTCTATCCAAGCGGTATACGTACCAGCGGATGACTTAACTGACCCGTCTCCTGCTACAACCTTCTCGCATTTGGATGCGACAGTTGTACTGTCACGTCAAATCGCAGAATTGGGTATCTACCCTGCGGTAGATCCACTAGATTCGACTTCACGTCAGCTAGACCCATTGGTTATTGGTCAGGAGCACTATGACGTTGCACGGAACGTACAGGGTGTTTTACAGCGCTATAAAGAGCTTAAAGACATCATCGCGATTCTAGGTATGGATGAATTATCTGATGAAGATAAGTCAATTGTATCTCGTGCACGTAAAATACAGCGTTTCCTATCTCAACCGTTCTTCGTTGCGGAAGTCTTCACTGGTTCACCAGGTAAGTATGTACCGCTAAAGGATACTATCAGCAGCTTTAAAGCAATTTTGGAAGGTGAGTATGATCACATGCCAGAACAGGCTTTCTATATGGTTGGTGGAATCGACGAAGCGATAGAGAAAGCCAAGGGCATGAAATAAGTTCTGGCGGAACCTTTTAAGAGGTAATCAATATGGCTAAAACTGTTGAATGTGAAATCGTCAGTGCTGAAGAAGAGATCTTTAAAGGCATGGTCGAGTTCATCTCAGTAACAGGTAGCCTGGGTGGTCTAGGTATTTTACCTGGCCACACTCCGCTGTTAACGGAACTAAAACCAGGCCCCGTCGAGCTGCTCAAAGCCGGTGGAGAACAGGACGTTTTTTACGTTTCGGGTGGTTTTATCGAAATTCAACCTTTTAAGGTTACGGTGCTAGCTGACACAGCCTTGCACGCTAAAGATCTCGATGAAGCCGCTGCATTGGAAGCTCAGAAACATGCACGCAATGCAATTTCTGATAAATCTGGTGAATTCCAGTATTCCCGTGCTGCGACACAGCTTGCAGAAGCTGCAGCTCAACTGCGTACTCTGCAGCAGATCAAGAAAAAACTCGGCAAATAATCCCTATAGGATTTTGTCGTCACCAAAAGCAGCCTTCGGGCTGCTTTTGTTTTATATAGCCCACAGACTTTGTAAACGTGTAAAATAGGCTAACTGAAAAAAGTAATAGGATTGAAGTGCGCATGCATACCGATGTTGTCATTCTGGCGGCAGGCCAGGGAAGTCGAATGAAATCAGCATTACCGAAGGTAATGCATCCTCTAGCCGGAAAGCCCATGCTGCAGCATGTTATCGATACGGCAAATCAACTAAGCAACATTGCCTTACATGTGGTGATTGGACATGGTGCTGATCGCGTCAGGCAACAACTCAATGACCAAGCTGTCACTATTGCCATGCAAGAACAACAACTCGGTACCGGACACGCTGTTGCTCAAGCCTTACCAGCGTGCCAAGCAGATGGTGTGGTGTTGATTTTGTATGGTGATGTGCCACTCATTCAATCTATGACCTTACAGGCATTATTACAGCAAGCACAACAAGGTCACTTAGGTTTATTAACCGTAGAGCTTAAAGATCCAACAGGTTACGGACGTATTGTCAGAAATGATGTTCGTGACGTTGTTGCAATCGTTGAACACAAAGATGCCAATGAACAACAACGACTAATCGCTGAAGTGAACACAGGAATCATGGCAGTTCCTAGTGAGTTGTTAAATAGTTGGTTACCGCAGTTATCTTCAGAAAATGCACAAGGCGAATATTATCTTACTGATATCATCGCGATGGCAGCTGAGGAAGGTGTGCGTATCAGTGCTATTCAACCGGTAACAGAGCAGGAAGTTCAAGGCGTTAACAATCGTCAGCAGCTAGCAGAGCTGGAACGTTGGTATCAACTGCAAGAAGCTAATCGTTTAATGAAAGCAGGTGTAACACTTTATGATCCTGCACGAGTTGATGTGCGTGGACGCCTAACGGTTGGCCAAGATGTGGTTATAGATATTAACTGTGTTTTTGAAGGTGATGTCACCTTGGCTGACGGTGTTGTTATTGGCCCTCATTGCGTTATTCGCAACAGCAGCATAGATCAGGGAACCTTAATTGAGGCACATTCTCTGATTGATGGCGCTAAGATAGGCTCCAATGCTGTTATCGGTCCTTTTGCCCGTATCCGACCCGGTACAGAACTGGCTGACGAGACTAAGATTGGTAATTTCGTTGAAACCAAAAAAGCGGTCATAGGAAAGGGCAGTAAAGTAAATCACCTCAGCTATATTGGTGATGCGCAAATAGGCGAAAACAGTAATATTGGTGCTGGTACCATTACCTGTAACTATGATGGTGTTAATAAATCCATAACTGAAATAGGCGATGGAGCCTTCATCGGTTCTAACACCTCATTAGTTGCCCCAGTAAAAATAGGAAGTGAAGCGACCATTGCTGCTGGGTCCACTATTACCAAAGATATTCCTGATGGACAGCTTGCCGTTGCCAGAGCACAGCAAAAACTAGTCAGTCATTGGAAACGTCCTACTAAACGTCAATCATAAGGAATTTAACTATGTGTGGAATTGTTGGCGCGGTAGCAACACGCCCTGTTGCAGAAATCCTATTAGAGGGACTACGACGTTTAGAATATCGAGGCTATGACTCAGCGGGTATGGCGTTATGTTCTAATGGTGAGATATCACGTCTAAGACGTGCGGGTAAAGTACAAGCATTGGCTGATGGATTAGCAGAATTACCCCAACAAGGTACAACCGGTATCGCTCATACCCGTTGGGCAACCCATGGTAAGCCTACCGAGACCAATGCACACCCACATATGTCGGGTGAACGACTTGCGATAGTTCATAATGGCATTATTGAAAACTATGAACCACTTCGTGAAATGCTGAAGTCACAAGGTTATGTGTTTGGTTCAGAAACAGATACTGAAGTGGTCGCACATCTGCTCGATCATCTCTTAAAAACAGGTATTACGTTAATCGATGCGCTTAAACAAGCAATCACTCAGCTTGAAGGTGCTTATGCTTTAGGTGTCATTCATGCAGATCAGCCTGATCAATTACTAGCGGCACGTAAAGGTAGCCCACTGGTAGTAGGAGTGGGTATTGGTGAGAACTTTATCGCTTCAGACCAGTTAGCTTTATTGCCTGTTACTGATCGCTTTATGTTCTTAGAAGAGGGAGATATTGCTCAGATATCCATCTCTCAGATACAAATTTTTGATCGTGAAGGTACACCCGTAGAGCGCAGTATTTCTCAATTTGAACATGGTCAAGCTGCTGCTGAAAAAGGCGAATTTAAGCACTACATGTTGAAAGAGATTTATGAGCAACCTGAAGTCATGAAACGTGTTCTGGAAGGTCGTATCAGTAATGGACATCTTCTAGAACAAGCATGGGGCGTGACTGCATCGGATGTTTTTGATCGTACCGAACGTGTTCAAATCGTTGCCTGTGGTACCAGTTATCATGCGGGGATGATCGCTCGTTATTGGATTGAATCCTTAGTCGGTATTCCTTGCCAAGTTGAAGTCGCAAGTGAATTCCGTTATCGCGATGTGGTGTTATCTAAAGACACGTTATTAATCACTTTGTCTCAATCGGGAGAAACTGCAGATACCTTGGCAGCGCTTCGTGAAGTTAAAGAGCGTGTGTTGGCCAGTTTAGCGATTTGTAACGTACCGGGTAGTTCATTAGTTCGTGAATCTGAGTTGGCGTTAATGACCAATGCTGGTCCAGAAATTGGTGTTGCTTCAACTAAAGCTTTTACCTCTCAGCTAGTTGCTTTATTGATGACCACACTGATTTTGGCTCGTCGTAAAGGATTAGATAGATCTAAAGAGGAGCTTGTTGTTAAAGAGTTGCAAGCGTTACCAGCGCTGATTGACGCTTTACTAGAAATGGATACTACTGTTGCGAAAATGTCTGAAGCCTTTGCAGAAAAGCATCATTCATTGTTTTTAGGTCGTGGTAGCCTATATCCAGTTGCGATGGAAGGTGCCTTAAAGCTCAAAGAGATCTCTTATATCCATGCAGAAGCCTATCCAGCAGGAGAGTTAAAGCATGGGCCTTTAGCACTGGTGGATAAGGATATGCCCGTTGTTGCAGTGGCACCAAATAATGAGATGCTCGACAAGCTTAAATCCAACCTACAAGAAGTTCGCGCTCGTGGTGGCGAACTCTTTGTATTTACTGGCTGTGGGCAGAGTATTAAAGAAGAAGAGGGCGTTTCGACTTTAACCTTGCCGTCAGTACATCCGTTACTAGAGCCATTAGCCTACACCATTCCTTTGCAGCTATTGTCTTACCACGTTGCTGTACTGAAAGGCACGGATGTCGACCAGCCAAGGAATTTAGCCAAGTCAGTAACCGTGGAATAAAATAGTTACACCCTAAGACAATCAACTTAGGGTGTAAATTATTAGCTTTGTACTAAACGCTATTCATCAAACCACTTTTCACGATCAACAAAAGCAGCCAAGGCTTCTTCCTCTCGGC
>REDB01000074.1 GCA_007693685.1 Oceanospirillales bacterium | reverse complement strand
AAGTGGTTTGAAGATGAACAAGGTCCTTGTTTACTGATAGAGGTTAAAGACAGCGGTGATGGCTATTTACTTGAAACAGCTAATATCGACAATCCTAGTTTAGAAAATGAGTTTGGTAGAGGGTTAACGCTGGTTAAGCAGTTAGCCACTGATATTTGCATCAAAGAAAAAGGGACACATGTCAGTGTCACGCTTAGATAAATACTGAAACAAGGATGAATTATGTTTGACCCACATTTAGCAACCAGTAGTTATTATGATCGTCGGTTTAACATTCAGGCGATCAAAGTGCTACCGGGCGAATACTATGCGACCCAAGATGACACAATGATTGTGACTGTGCTTGGTTCTTGTGTGTCAGTGTGTCTACGTGATCGTTATTCGGGCATCGGTGGTTTGAATCATTTTATGTTGCCTCATGATTCAAGTCAGGAGGAAAATAGCGTAATCGCAGCTTCAGGACGTTATGGCTTGTATGCCATGGAGCTGCTGATAAACCAACTGCTAAAAATGGGTGCTATTCGTAATCGACTCGAAGCTAAAGTGTTTGGAGGTGGTCAAGTTCTTAAGAATATGACCTTTATGAATGTTGGGCAGCGTAACGTGAGTTTTGTTTTTGATCACTTAAAAAAAGAGTCTATACCAGTGGTCAGTCAAGATGTGCTAGATATCTATCCTCGTAAGGTCTGTTTTTTTCCGAAAACAGGTAAAGTGATGTTAAAAAAGATACACTCACTGCATAACAACACCATTATTGATCGCGAAAAAGCTTACCTTCACGAAATCGATACTCAACCTATCTCTGGAGAAGTGGATCTATTCTAGCCATTGGAAGGTTAGTTTCTATTTGCTTATATAATTGCGAGATGACCAAAGGAATTTAGAGAAACAATGACTAGTAAGCAAAAGCAGCCCTTATCAGAATTAGGTTGGCGGGAATGGGTGGCGTTGCCGGAGTTGGGAATTTCTGCTCTGAAATGTAAAGTTGATACGGGTGCACGAAGCTCGGCGTTACATGCTTTTTCAGTTGAAGAGTTTTATAAAGATGAAAATCTTTGGGTGCGTTTCGGTATCCACCCGCGTCAGCGTGACGAAGATCAGGTCATATGGTGTGAAGCGCCCGTTTCGGACGTACGACAGGTTACTGATTCTGGAGGACACACTACAGAGCGCTACTTTATTACCACTGATTTAGTTATCGGTGATCAATGCTTTCCAATCAGTATGTCTTTAACGAATAGAGATACGATGCTTTTCAGAATGCTGCTCGGGCGAGAGGCGATGAAAGGACGTTTTTTAGTAAACCCTTCAGCTTCTTATCGACAAGGTAAAAAAACGCTTTAAAGCCCATCAGCAGAAAAGGTTTCCATTGCATAAGCCACTCTAGCTTCAGCGGTTCGATGAGGTTTGCGAATTTTTTCAATGTGCCGAAGTCGTGGCAATAAGCCACGACCATTAGCGACTTGAATTGATAGTCCTGGGCGTGCATTTAGTTCTAACAACTGAGCGCCTCTTGACTTGTCTAGGACGATATCGGTGCCTATATAGCCAAGATTACTCATTTCATAGCAGCGTGAAGCTAATAGCAGCATCTCTTGCCAGTCGGGAATATGCATATCAATTAAACGCTTGCCAGTATCAGGGTGTTGCTCGATAGGTACCGCAAATTGCACAGCCTTTAAGCTACGACCTGTGGCTATATCTAATCCAACACCGACTGCACCCTGATGAAGGTTAGCTTTACCATCAGACTTATGCGTTGCTAAACGCAACATCGCCATCACTGGGTAACCACGAAATACAATGATACGAATATCTGGAACGCCTTCATAAGAGTAACCCTCGAAGGTATCGTCAAACTCTATAAGATCTTCGATAATAGCAACGTCAGGATTACCGCGAAGGGAGTATAGACCCGCCAGTGTATTGGTTAGATGGCGTTTGATATCTTCAAGGCTCATTTCAACGCCTGAAGACTTAACAAAAAACTCATCGCGCCGACCGGTTATAACAAGAATACCTTTACCACCGGATCCGCGAGATGGTTTCATGGCGAACTTCTGCAGTTGCATTAATCGCTCTTCAACATGACTGATTTCATGCTGAGTACGAACCACGGAGATCAATGCAGGCGTAGCAACGCCATACTCTTCAGCCAGTAGCTTGGTTTTTAGCTTGTCATCAACCAAAGGGTAAAAGCGACGCAGGTTATATCGCCCAATAAAATCTACATTGCGGCAGTTCATTCCTAGAATGCCAGCTTCGTGCAACTTAAAAGGACTTGCCCAACGCATTACTTTTGCTCCAGCATGGCACGGAAGCGACGCAACTCAGAAAGTTTGTAACCTGTATACTGCCCCATTAACATGATTACAGCCAAAATAACGAAGTTAAGTTCTGGGAAGTTGAAGGTTAAATGCCCAAGAACCGGTAGCTGCATGACAAGATAGGCCAGAACGGCAACAAATAAACTACCACCTCCTTGCACTAAGACCTCTTTAGGGCCTTCTTCCTCCCATAGAATTGACATACGTTCGATGGTCCATGCGATGATAATCATTGGGAAGAAGGTGATGGTCATGCCCGTACTGAACCCCAGCTGGTAACCCACTAAACTTAATAGTGATACCAAGAAAACGACTAGCACAACCAGTGTGGCGATTCGTGAGACCAGTAGCAAGTTGAGTCTTGATAGCCAGGTACGAATCACGAGTCCCATTGCAACAATACTAATAAAACTGATCAAGCCTAGTCCTAAGGAGGTCTGAAGGAAGGCGAGTGCAATTAATATAGGCATGAAGGTTCCCGAGGTTTTCAAGCCTATAAGAAT
>REDB01000123.1 GCA_007693685.1 Oceanospirillales bacterium | reverse complement strand
CGGCAATCGACGAAACGCTCATAATCACGACTCAGCATTTCAAACCACGCCATCAAATGATGACCAAAGGTCACAGGCTGTGCAGTTTGCAAATGTGTGAAGCCAGGCATAACCGTATCTGCTTCTTGTTCAGCTAGATCTAACATACCTTGTTGCAAGCGTGAAATTTCATCTAGGATAAGATCTGTTTCGTCACGCAGGTATAAACGTATATCGGTCGCAACCTGATCATTACGTGAACGACCTGTATGTAACTTCTTACCAGTAATACCAATTTTTTGCGTCAGAGCCGCTTCAATGTTCATATGCACATCTTCAAGCGCCACAGACCATTCAAACTCGCCGCGCTCGATCTGCACACGAATTTCACCTAACCCACGGATAATGTCATCGCACTCCGCCTGAGTTAGCACACCTACTTTTGCCAACATGCGCGCATGGGCAACAGACCCTTGAATATCTTGCTTGTACAAGCGCTTATCAAAATCCACAGATGCGGTAAAACGAGCGACAAAGGCATCGGTTGGCTCAGAAAAACGTCCGCCCCACTGTTGATTGGTCTTATTGCTCATACGGAGACTCCCTAGAAAACTGTGCTAATAGAACTGCTAATAGAACTGCAAATAACACTGCTATAAAAAACTGGCATGCTAAAAATTCGAGTCATTATAACAACATCAAAGCAACATTGCCGTGCAGATTATTGTCACTGACTTTAATCTGCTACAATTTGTGACTGAATTTATCCAGATAGATCTACAGGACTCCAGAATGAGCAGAACGATCCGTATCGCAACACGTCGCAGCCTACTTGCACTCTGGCAGGCTGAGTATGTAAAAGCCGAATTGGAAGCGCATCACCCAGGCATAAAAGTTGAACTGGTAACTATGGTGACCCAAGGCGATAAGATACTGGATACCCCTTTAGCTAAAATTGGTGGCAAAGGCTTGTTTGTAAAAGAGCTTGAAACCGCCATGCTAGAGAACCGAGCTGATATTGCCGTTCATTCTATGAAAGATGTTCCGATGGAGTTTCCCGAAGGCTTAGGCTTAGCGGTAATCTGCCCACGTGAGAATCCAACGGATGCGTTTGTAAGTAACCATTTCAACTCACTGGATGAGCTACCTGAAGGCGCACATGTCGGAACCTCTTCACTGCGTCGTGAAGTTCAGATAAGAGAACGTCGACCAGACCTTAAAGTCAGCAGTCTTAGAGGCAATGTTCAAACGCGTCTTGGAAAACTAGATGCCGGTGAGTTTGACGCTATTATTCTTGCTACAGCTGGTTTACTGCGCTTGAAATTGAATGAACGTATCCGTCGTGAAATTCCTGCTGAAGAATGTTTACCTGCAGGAGGTCAAGGCGCTGTCGGTATTGAGTGCCGCAGCGATGATGCTGAGTTAATCAACTTACTGCAACCGCTTCATCATGCCGATACTGCTAAACGTGTGCTAGCAGAGCGTGCGATGAACCGACGTCTTGAAGGTGGCTGCCAAGTGCCTATTGGTTGCTATGCTCTGCTGCAACCCAATGATCAACTCTGGCTTCGTGGACTGGTCGGGCTACCAGATGGAAGCCAAGTGTTACGTGATGAGATTTCTGGCGCAGCTAGCGAAGCCGAAGCACTCGGAATCAAACTTGCTGAAAGACTGCTAGATGCAGGGGCAGACAAAATCCTTAAACAGGTTTATAGCGAGCGCGGCTGAAGTGAGTCAGATTGAGAAGAATATGGCTGAAATGAATGGTGATGATATCACTCAATCACCTCCTCTTAAAAACCAGAGGATATTAGTCACAAGACCCGCTTCTCAAAATCAAACCTGTTGCGACCTAGTCAACAGCCTAGGAGGAGAAGCTATCTCCTTCCCTCTTATAGAGATCGCTCCTGTTACCGAAACCGATGCTCTTTTTGATGCACTAAAAAGCTGTATTCTCGATCTGGATCTATATCAAAAAGTGATTTTTGTGAGTCCAAATGCTGCTCGAATAGGATTCGACTGGATCGATACCTTCTGGCCTCAGTTACCTATCGGTGTCGAATGGATAGGGATAGGTCAGCAAACCGTCGAACAATTGGAATCGTTAGGCTTTCAAGCTTGGTGCTGCCCAGATGGTTATGACTCAGAAGCTTTATTAGCTCATCCATCAATGCAATCGGTTGCCAATCAGCGCATTTTGATAATCCGAGGAAATGGTGGTCGCGACCTAATGCGTGATACCTTTGTCGCTCGTGGAGCAAAAGTTGACTATTGTACGGTTTACTATCGTCGTCTGCCCAGTTATTCTGAGGAAAGCATTCAGCTCAAGCTTTTAGATACAATACCGTCAGCCTTGCTGATCACCAGTGGTGAAGGACTGACTAATCTGCAGACGTTAATTTCTGCAGTTTCGGCACACCGGTTTCAGCCTTTGTATAACACGCTGTTAGTTGTACCGAGCGAGCGCATTGCCAAACTTGCGCGTGAATTGGGATTTCAGCGAGTCACAGTTGCAACAGGACCGGATGATAAATCAATGGTCCGGGCCATTCTCCCGGAAAAGAATTGGAACAGCTGGCATGAAAAACAAATCGGATAACAACGACCAGAAGCACAATACTGACAGCACAGAAACTAACGCTAGCAGTCAACAAGAGTCTTCAGTTCAGGCTGAAGAAACCAACACTGTTGACAGCACTAGCAAAGAAAATCTAGACACTGAGACTAAAGTACGTTCAGAAGAACCTGCTCCCTATGCAGCGAACCCTAAACCCGAAGTTAAAGCAGAAGCACCTAAACAGGATGCGCCAAAACCATCTTCTTCTGAACAACAGTCACCCGCAAACAAAAATACGCTTAGTAAAGACGACATTCCTTCTGGATGGCCAGGCAAAACAGCACTCGTCATTGCATTGGCTGCACTAGGTCTGTCTGGCTACCTCTTTTTACAGCAGCAAGATTTACACAGCCAAACTGTGTCACTTAGCGCCGAAGTTGAAACTCGTTTAGCCAATAATGCCTCAGAAGTTGCCCGAACTGTTGCCACAGTTAGTGAGCAAGCCGCCAGCGTCAACCAACAACTGGGGCAACTGCAAGAACAAACCGCAGCAGGTCAGCGCAATATAGATAGCTTGCAACAGCGTCTGACACAGAGCATCCAACAAGTACAGGCACAGCAAAACATTTCAGAAACGGACTGGCTACTCGCTGAAGCGGAATACCTACTTCGCCTTGCCAACCAACGTATTCTGATGGAACAAAACGCCTCTGGAGCTTTGGCATTACTAAGAGCTGCTGACGAAGTCTTAGTAAAAGCAGATGATGTTGCTCTTTATCAGGTTCGTGAAGCCTTAGCTCGTGATATCTCAAGTTTAGAGTCCATCCCGCGCATCGATACCGAAGGCGTCTTTTTAAGACTCAGTGCACTCAGCTCACAAGTTCCAAACCTAAGAATGGTTCCTGTTACTGATCGCCATCAACTTCCTAGTATCATTGATGAGATGACTCCCGAAGCAGTTCGTGAAACATGGGGAGCCGGTGCTCGAGATGCTTTTGCAAATGCTATGCAGAAATTTGAACAGCTAGTCGTCATTCAGCATCGCGATGAACCGATTCAACCTTTGCTATCTCCTGAGCAAACTTACTATCTACAGCAGAATCTTCATTTAATGTTTGAGCAAGCGCAACACGCATTACTGCAGCGCCGCCAAGCAGCCTATGATGAAAGCCTTGCAAAAGCAGGTCATTGGGTTCAGGAGTACTTTGAAGCCAACGATGGTACTACCATTGCACTGTTAGAAGGCATTGAAACACTGAAGCAGGTACAGGTATCCGTTGAAGTACCCGCTATTAATGGTTCATTAAGCGCACTTCAGCAGCATATCAATGAGCTACGTCGACTGAAACGTGAAGGAGGTCAAGGATGAAACGCATCTTTCTACTTCTTCTCATTGCACTAGTGGTCGGCGCTTGGGCCGGTCAGATGATGATGACCGACTCCGGTTATGTACTAATGGCTTACAACCAAACCACGGTAGAAACCACTCTTTGGGTATTCTTAGTGGGTGTTGCGCTTGCGTTCATCATCTTTCATGTCGTATTTAACTTACTCTTCAACCTTAACCTGCCAACAGGCAAGTGGCGGATATGGCGCTCTGCAAGCAGAAAGCGCAATGCTCGTAAGAAAACACTTCAGGGTTTACTAGCGCTATCTGAAGGACAATGGCAAAAAGCGCAAACAGCCTTAACTCGTTCTGCTGAAGACGCTGACATTCCGCTAGTCAACTACATTGCTGCGGCTAAAGCGGCTCATGAAAATGGTGATTCTGGCTCTGCAGATGAAATGTTAAGAAAAGCCTTAGAGGCATCACCCGATGCCTCATTGGCTATCAGCATTACCCAGGCTCAAATACAGGTTTCTCGTGGACAACTTGAGGCGGCACTCGCCAATTTATTGAAACTTAGACGTAAACAACCAAAAAATAAGCAAATACTGGCTTTATTAGCGGATGTCTGCAGTCAACTTCATGACTGGCAGGGTGTGGCTGATATTCTGCCTGCAATTCGACAAAATGAAGCTTTGCCAGCAAAACAGTTAGAAAACTTAGAGCGTACAACTCTAATAGCTTTGCTGAAAAAACAGCGCACACCTGCTGCAGGAAAAACACCAGAGCCTGACCATCAGGTTCGTCATTTACAAAGTGTTTGGGTCACTATGCCTAAAACAGCCGCGAACTATGATGAAGTTGTCGCCGAGTATGTATCTCAGTTGATCGAGGCAAAAGGTGATAAGCCCGCTGAAGAGTTGCTAAAACAGCGACTAGAGCAAAAATGGAGCGAGCAGCTCATCCCTCTTTACGGTCTATTGCAAACCCCTAAGCCGCGCAAGCTATATCAGCAAGCCCAACAATGGCTTTCTAAGCATGAGCAAAGTGCGGGTCTGCAATTAGCATTGGCTCGTTTAGCATGTCAGTGCGAGCTGTGGACAGAAGCAGTTGCATTTTATGAAGCCAGTTTAGCAATCAACCCTGACTTAGAGGTTTGTGCTGAACTTGCAAGACTCTTGCACCAGCTTGATCAACCTGAAAAAGCAGCGCTCGTGATGAATCAAGCTTTCAATGAAGTCAGTAGTCACTTACCCAACTTACCGAGTCCAAAACCAGCATTAGTAGCTACTCCAGCAGAATAGCCCCTACTCAGTAACGCACTAATACTGCAGCATAAAAAAAGCGCTAAGGATCAACTCTCTTAGCGCTTTTTTGTATTAATCCATTATTACTTTTTCTTAGGCCTTGGCGCATAAGCAAACACATCGGCATGGATCTGCTTTTCACTAACACCTTGAGCTTCAACTGCATCCACTAGGGCATACACCATACCGGGCGATCCACAGACGAATAACAGCACATTTTTGGGATCAGTGATGCTTTTAGCGACCTGTTCAGGTAATGATTGCTCTTCATCAAGATCTTCAGTATCAGGGCCTGAAATAATTGGGAAAAAAGTAAAATTCTCAAATTGAGTGGACCAGCTTTCTGCCAAATCCTGCATATACAAGTCATCTGCTTCACGTGCACCCCAAAAGAGATGCATTGGCTGGGTGATGCCACTGTATAACAAATGCTCGACCATACTCTTAATTTGTGCAAAACCGGTACTGCCCGCAACAAAGTAAATTGTTTGCCCAGCAGCTAACTCTTCTGCTACTAAATGACACTGCCCCATTGCCATACTGACGTCGATAGCATCTTCATGTTGAAGATGCGTCAGTAGAGCTTGATTTAGTGCACTATCAGGCATGGAGCGGATATGTAATTCGAGATATTCCGTAGTATCTGGCGAAGACGCTATAGAGAAATAAGCACCCTTACCATCAGGAAGAAATAGCTCTAAATACTGACCTGCTTTAAAACTCACACCCTGAGCAGCAATCTCTTGATAACTTAGCCGAATACAATACACATCTCTATTAAGACGATTACAGCTAAGTATACGCAGTTTGTATCTAGTCACCCTTCACTCCTGAATGATGCCAAGGCTGTCCCATATTTCATCTACCTTGGCTTTTACTTCATCTGACATTTGGATAGGCTCACCCCATTCGCGCTGGGTTTCACCTGGCCATTTATTGGTTGCATCTAAACCCATCTTAGACCCTAATCCTGAAACAGGTGAGGCAAAATCTAAATAGTCGATAGGTGTATTTTCAATCATCACAGTGTCACGAGATGGGTCCATACGTGTCGTCATGGCCCAGATCACATCTTTCCAATCACGCGCATTAACATCGTCATCACAAACAATCACAAACTTAGTGTACATGAACTGTCGTAAAAATGACCAAACACCAAGCATGACGCGCTTTGCATGACCAGGATACTGTTTTTTCATAGTCACTATCGCTAAACGATAGGAGCAGCCTTCTGGCGGCAGATAGAAATCGACAATTTCTGGAAACTGCTTTTGCAAAATTGGGATAAACACTTCGTTTAAAGCAACACCTAACACTGCTGGCTCATCCGGTGGACGACCCGTATACGTACTGTGATAGATAGGGTCTTTACGATGAGTAATGCGCTCAACAGTAAAGACAGGAAAATGATCTACTTCGTTATAATAGCCTGTATGGTCACCAAATGGACCTTCAGGAGCTGTTTCATCAGGATCGATATAGCCTTCTAAAATAAACTCGGCACTTGCTGGAACTTGTAAGTCGTTGCCAATACATTTGATGAGTTCGGTCTTACCGCCTCTTAATAAACCTGCAAAGGCATACTCAGATAAGGTATCGGGAACAGGTGTCACAGCACCTAAAATCGTGGCTGGATCTGCGCCAAGTGCAACGGCTACTGGAAAACGCTCTCCTGGATGCTGCTGTTTCCATTCACGGAAATCTAACGCCCCACCCCGGTGTGCTAACCAGCGCATAATCAACTTATTACGACCGATCAATTGCTGACGATAAATACCTAAGTTTTGACGCTGCTTATTAGGACCTCGAGTGATAACTAAAGGCCAAGTTACTAAAGGTCCAGCATCACCAGGCCAACAAGTCTGAATAGGGATGCGATATAGATCAACAGCATCACCCTCTATCACGACGGCTTGGCAAGGTGCAGATTTAACCATCTTAGGGCCCATATTTAAGACTTGCTTAAACATGGGTAACTTTTCCCAAGCATCTTTTAAGCCCTTAGGTGGCTCAGGCTCTTTAAGTTGCGCTAGGAGTTTACCGACTTCACGAAGTGCGGTGACTGACTCTTCACCCATCCCCAGAGCTACCCGCTCTGGCGTGCCAAATAAGTTAGCCAATACAGGGATGTCATAACCGACCGGATTTTCAAACAATAATGCAGGACCACCCGCTCTGAGAGTACGATCTGCAATCTCTGTCATTTCAAGAACAGGGTTAACGGGCTGAGTAATACGTTTTAGCTGGCCACGCTTCTCCAACATATCGATGAAGTCACGTAGATCCTTATATTTAGGAGAAGACATATCTAGATACCGATCTTTGGCGCGCCGCAATTAGCAGGCTAAGTGATAAGGGCTAACAGCAGAACACTACGCTGATAACCCTTAAATGGATCGCTTACTTACGCTTCATTGACATGAAGAACTCATCATTTGTTTTAAAGTCTTTTAACTTATCTATGACGAACTCTGTTGCAGCGGCATCTTCCATTGGATCCAGCAATTTACGTAGAATCCAAATACGCTGTAGCTCATCTTCGGTAGTGAGAAGATCTTCACGACGAGTACCCGAGCGACGGATATTTATCGCTGGGAAGACGCGCTTTTCAGCAATACGACGATCAAGATGGACTTCAGCATTGCCTGTACCTTTAAACTCTTCATAGATAACTTCATCCATTTTAGAGCCAGTATCCACCAAAGCAGTGGCGATAATGGTTAAGCTGCCGCCTTCTTCGATATTACGTGCAGCACCGAAGAAGCGCTTTGGACGCTCTAGCGCATGCGCATCGACACCACCGGTTAATACCTTACCGGATGATGGAATCACTGTGTTGTACGCACGAGCCAGACGTGTGATGGAATCTAGCAGAATAACCACGTCTTTTTTATGCTCGGTTAAGCGCTTAGCTTTTTCCAGAACCATTTCGGCGACTTGAACGTGTCGTGATGGAGGCTCATCAAAGGTAGAAGCAACAACTTCACCACGCACGGTGCGCTGCATGTCGGTTACTTCTTCTGGACGCTCATCGATCAACAACACGATCAGGTAGCAATCTGGGCTGTTGCGGGTAATGCTGTTGGCGATGTTTTGCAACATCAGCGTCTTACCAGCTTTAGGCGGTGATACGATCAAGGCACGCTGCCCTTTACCCATCGGAGAAACCAGATCGATAACACGTGCAGTGATATCTTCGGTGCTACCATTACCCACTTCCATGCGAATACGTGATTGCGCAAACAGAGGGGTAAGGTTTTCAAATAGAATTTTGTTCTTGGCATTTTCAGGACGATCAAAGTTGATCTCACTGACTTTTAATAATGCAAAGTAACGCTCGCCATCTTTAGGTGGGCGAATCTTACCTGCAATGGTATCACCGGTACGCAAGTTGAATCGGCGTATCTGACTGGGTGAAACATATATATCATCCGGACCAGCGAGGTAAGACGAGTCAGCCGAACGTAAAAAACCGAAGCCATCTTGCAGAATCTCAAGAACACCGTCGCCATAGATGTCTTCACCGCTGACAGCGTGCTTTTTAAGGATGGCAAAAATAACATCCTGCTTTCGCGAACGGGCCATGTTTTGGATGCCCATGGTATTTGCGATTTCCAGCAGGTCTGGAACACTTTTAAGTTTTAATTCTGATAGATTCATAGTTTTTTTAGGATGCAGCCAACATTGACTGATAATTGAATGGTAAGCCGGAGGATTGAGTTGGAAAGAACTTCGATATAAAAACGAATATAAAGTGTTTAATGCCTAGTGTCCAGTTCCTAAGATCAGAAATAAGTCTAAATTGATCTGGAACATGGTTTATTAAGGGTGTTAAGACTAACACCCTTAATTTAAGGCCCATTTATTATAGATTAGCATCAATAAATGCAGCTAACTGAGACTTAGATAACGCGCCAACTTTAGTCGCTTCCACGTTTCCAGCTTTAAATAACATCAGCGTTGGAATACCACGAATACCAAACTTTGGTGGGGTTTCGTTATTTTCATCAATATTCAATTTGCAGACTTTCAGTTGACCGTCATATTCTTTGGCAATTTCTTCCAAGACAGGAGCGATCATTTTACAAGGCCCACACCACTCTGCCCAATAATCGACGAGTACTGGACCGTCTGCTTTCAATACATCCTCTTCGAAAGAGGCATCGGTCACATTAATTATATTTTCACTCATGTCTCTCGTTCTCCATAGCAGCACATGCTTTGTAATCGTTCTAATACCTAGATCATAACACCAGCCAACCTAATTTGTGAACTTATCCCGAAGGCTTAGTTGATCAAGTATTTAAACAAATAGGTTCTTATACGCCCATTGCTCTGGCAAAATACAATTCATTAATTGCAGGTGACTGGAGCTTTCATGGAATCTTACGCACAGACGGACCGTTTTGATCAGCCCTCTGAGGGCTCATTACTAGCAGCCATCGACATAGGTTCTAATAGTTTTCACATGGTGGTGGCACGACTAGTCGCTGGCGAACTCAAACCTTTAGACATTATGTCTGAAAAAGTACAGCTTGCGGCAGGCTTAGATGAGTCAGGCTTATTATCCGATGAAGCCCAACAGCGCGGACTAGATTGCTTAAGACGATTCGCTGAACGCCTAAAAGAACTACCGCGAACCGCAATACGCGCAGTAGCAACTAATGCTATGCGTGAAGCATCTAACCGTGGCGAGTTCATCGAACAAGCTAATGGCATCTTAGGCTTACCACTGGAAGTTATTTCCGGCTATGAAGAGGCACGCCTGATCTATTTGGGTGTGGCGCACACCTTAGCTGACGATACAGGAAGACGTTTAGTTATCGATATCGGTGGCGGAAGTACAGAGTGCATCATTGGTGAGCGTTTTGAATCTCGCTTACTTGAAAGTTTGCAACTTGGCTGCGTCAGCTTTAACGAAGAGTTCTTTCCGAATGGTGTCATCACCGATAAAGGTTTTCAGCAAGCTAAAATGGCTGCCATGCAAGAACTTCTATCTATTCGACGTAATTACCGCCGGATGGGTTGGCAAAGCTGCGTGGGCTCCTCTGGCACCGCTAAAGCAATTAGTCAGTCTTGTGCTGAACTTGGGTTTTCCAATGGCAGCATCACCACGGAAAGCCTAAAGCAGCTTAAACAGTACCTACTTAAATTTAAGCATGCTGATGAGATCGCTTTAACAACGATCAAACCCGAGCGTAAAGCGGTACTAACGGCCGGCACAGCTATTATGTGCGCAATTTTTGAGTCACTGGACATCGAGGTAATGGAGTACTCTGATGGCGCGCTGAGAGAAGGCGTGCTTTATGATATGGCTGGCAGACTGCGTCACGAAGATGTACGTGAACGTACTATTGGCGCTTTAATGAAGCGTTATCACATCGATAGCCGCCATGCATCGAATGTCGAAGCTTCAGCATTATTTATGCTAGCTCAAGTTAAAGAAAGCTGGGGACTAGCAGACGATGAGTTTCACGATATGCTCTGCTGGTCTGCACGCACACTTGAGATAGGTCTAGATATTTCACACAACCGCTACCATCGTCATAGTGCTTACCTACTGCAAAACTGTGACCTACCCGGCTTTAGCAACACTGAGCAATTATTACTCGCTTTTTTGGCACGCTCTCACCGACGTAAACTGCCAAAAGATGAACTGAAGCTATTGCCTGATAACAAGCAACAACCCTATTTAAGACTCTGCATCCTATTACGCTTAGCTGTGATTCTTCATCGAAGCCGCAGTAAAGCTCGAACACCAGCTATTTCACTGCAGGTTGATGGTCAAAAAATTTCAATGAGCTTTCCCAGAGACTGGTTAAACCACCATCCTTTAACGCTTGCTGATTTAGAAAGCGAGGCAGAGTATTTGAAAAGCGTTGATTACAAACTGAAATTTAGCTGAATATGAAATAATTTCTAGCTAAATCTGCATGAAAGGATATGGATAGAGGATATTTTATAGAAGGAAGAGCGCGCTTAAATAAGCGCGCTCCATCAAACTTTTAAATCAACGATTAAAGCTGTGGACCTGCTTTAACAATCGTATCGGACACTCCACTAAACTTCTGGAAGTTTGTCACGAACTGACTGATCAGATTTTTAGCTGCAGCATCGTAAGCCGCTTCATCCGCCCAAGTTTCACGAGGATTGAGTAACTTCGAGTCAACGCCAGGAACTGAAACAGGCACGGCCAAATTGATACCTGGCAACATCTGCGTTTCACAATCTTTCAATGCACCACTTTGAATAGCACTGATAATTGCGCGCGTTGTTGGAATACTGAAACGTTGACCTGTTCCATATGAACCACCTGTCCAACCGGTGTTCACTAAGTAAACACGTGAACCATACTCACTGATACGCTTCATCAAAAGATCAGCATAAACGTGTGCTGGACGTGGGAAGAAAGGTGCACCAAAGCAGGTTGAGAAGGTAGACTTAATACCACCACCAGAACCCATTTCAGTTGAACCAACCAATGCAGTGTAACCTGATAGGAAGTGGTAAGCTGCTGCTTCTTTGGTTAACACAGAAACGGGTGGCAACACACCTGTTAAGTCACAAGTTAAGAATACAATTGAATCTGGCTCTTCACCCATATTTGTTGCAGAACGCTTATCAACATGTTCTAGCGGGTAAGCACAACGACCATTTTCAGTTAAACTGGTATCGTTGTAATCTGCTTTACGATGACCGTCTAAGGTGACGTTTTCGACGATAGCTCCAAAACGAATGGCATCCCAAATAATAGGTTCATTCTTTTTGCTTAGGTTGATGGTTTTTGCATAGCAACCACCTTCTATATTAAATACAACACCTTTACCCCAACCATGCTCATCATCACCAATCAGGTAACGTTCAGGATCAGCAGAAAGGGTTGTTTTACCGGTACCAGACAGACCAAAGAAAAGTGTTGTTGAACCATCTTCGCCAATGTTTGCTGAGCAGTGCATTGGTAATACATCGTGTTCTGGTAGCAGGAAGTTTTGTACTGAGAACATCGCTTTTTTCATTTCACCAGCGTAACGCATACCAGCGATCAACACTTTGCGCTCTGCAAAGTTGAGGATCACACAACCGTCGCTGTTAGTACCATCACGCTCAGGGTCACAGACAAATCCTGCTGCGTTGATGATTTCCCACTCACCTTTACCTTTCGGGTTGTAAGTGTGTGGACGGATAAATAAGTTAAGACCAAACAGATTTTGCCAAGCAGTTTGAGTGGTCATCTTAACTGGAAGATAATGGTTAGTATCAGAACCCACATGGACATGAGAGACAAAGCGCTCAACACCCTCAAGCCAGCTTTCAACACGCGCCCAAAGCGCATCAAACTTATCAGCATCAAATGGACGATTCACATTGCCCCAGTCAATTTGAGCTGAAGTCGTTTGTTCTTTGACAATGAATCGATCCATCGGTGAACGACCTGTACGCTTACCGGTGGTCACTACCAGCGCACCTGTATCAGCCAACACGCCTTCTTGACGCTGCAGCGCACGCTCGATGAGTTCCGCTGGGCTCAAATTCAGATGTGCAATTGTGGCAGTTTCTGTAGTCATTACGCTTTCCCTTGGCTTGTGCCAATCAAATTCTGAAAGTAAATATGCACATTAGCAGTCTACATTATGATATCTAATGCGCTTTGCGTTGTTGGTCTACTGGGTTGCAGAACAATCTATTATTAAAATTAAGGCGGCTATTATTACATAAAAAAACCCTTATGTGGACAACCGCATCAGGCTAAGAGCAGCCCTCCTGACTAAAGTCGGATTGATGCATTTTAATGCAATGTTGGGTTTTCTGGGCTATCTATATGAGTCATTGACATTATATCTTGCTGATCAAATATATAGACCTCATTACAGAACTGACAGTCCACTTTAATTGTTCCGCCTTGCTCTTGAACCGCTTGCAGTAACTCATCACGACCCACTAATTGTAGGGCACGCTCACAACGCTCTTTAGAGCAATCACAATGAAACTCAAGCGACTGAGGCTCATAAAGCCTGCAGTTCTCTTCATGAAAGAGCCGATACAACATCTCTTCATTATCCAATGTCAGCAGTTCATCAACTTTTAATGTTTCTGCCAGAATACCAATACGCTTCCAATCTTCTGTTTTTCCTTGCGCTGCGGGTAATACTTGCAGCAACATGCCTGCAGCACGAGTTCCGTCACATGCCAGTTGAATGCGCGTAGGAAGTTGTTCAGAACGGCTGAAATAGTCTTCTAAACAGGCTGCAAGAGATCCCGCTTCCATAGGAACGACACCCTGATAGCGCTGACCCTGAGACGGTTCGATAGTTAAGGCTAATCGACCCGATTGAAAAATATCAGCAAAGGTATGTGCATCTGGCAAATCACCATCTATTCTTGCAATAGCACGAACCTGGTGATGATGACTACATTCAGCCATCAATAGGCGAAGCGCTCCTTCACCCTGTGCTTGAAGAATCAAACGACCGTCAAATTTCAGCGTAGAACTCATCAGGGTTACCGCTGCTAACATTTCACCTAATAATTGACGAACAATCGCTGGATAGTTATTTCTTTGCATTACCGCTGTATAGCTGTCATCCAATCGTGACACGACACCACGCACATCGGCATCTTCAAACAGGATTCTCTGGATGGTATCAGCTGAACTCATAAGGACTTTTCCGCATAGATTTTGAAGTTACACTTTTAGACAAGCATTAATGACTGTTACTATTTATACAATTTTACCACAACAGAGAAAGATAACCGCATGACTTT
>REDB01000071.1 GCA_007693685.1 Oceanospirillales bacterium | reverse complement strand
AAGTGAGCAATACGAGGTTCTACAATTTGCGTTAGATCTTCATCAGAACCGGCAAGGGGCGATCCAGGAATCTGTTCGCTGACTTCATAGATTGTGATAACATGAACCCGCCGGAAGGCGGGATGTTGAAACCGATGAGTAGCATTTGATCAATGCCATGAATAGACTTAACCCAGGAAGCTTACTTCTAGCTTTGTCTTATTCTTGTCAATGATTAACTTAGGTTGAAGTGGCCATTGAGCGAATGTCCAATGGATTAAATCGTCAGCATCTTGCTATGGGTAATCAATCGTCTCCAGTTATCGCGATGTAACGCTGACTTTGTGAGTTTCATCGTCTGCATGGTGATTTGAATGATACGAGTGACGATTGATTTTAGGAAACTTGGCATTTATTAACTCTTCTATTTGAACTTTGCTAATATCTGTTAGTTTTGGGTACAGAAAGATTGATGGCGAACAATTGTTCGCGGTCATAGTAAATTGTTAAGTTACCCTCAAGAGCTGTTGATAAAAGGATACAAACTCCTAACTTCTATTAAGAATCCGATTTTACACTTCGGACAGCGGTCAGCATCGATGCCCGTTTTCCTCAAAAGAAGCTCTTTCCAAGTTTCTTTTTCAGCCTTACCGCTGAGATAATTGGCGAGGCCAATTAAAGCTCGAATCGTCGCTATCTTAGCTTTCTTAGCCCGTGAGCTCAAAAATCCAAAGTGACGAATTCGCACGAAACCTTTTGGCAGCACGTGCAACAAGAACCGCCGCATAAACTCTTTGACGTGTAGCGTCATAACCTTCTTTTCACCAGGGTTATCGTTATCCCTAACTTTAAATGTCACCATGTCGCCATCAAGTGCCACTAATCGGTAGTTGCTAATGGCAATACGGTGGGTGTACTGGCCAAGGTAGGAAATGACTGCCTTCGGTCCCGCGAATGGCTTTTTTGCATATACGACAAACTCTTTTGCTGCGCAGGTGAACATCAACTCATCAAAAAACTGTGGTGATGATAAATATTCAATTTCACCAAAGAAAGAAAGCGTACCTTCGTCGCATGCAGCTCGTAAAAGCGAGAGTAGCTTGCCGCGAAACACCTTTGACAATACTCGTACTGGTACAAAAAAATCTTTTCTGCTAGCAATCCACCTGCTTTTGTCTTCGCTTAAGCCACCTGCTGGCACAATGAAGTGAACATGAGGGTGATCCATTAAATTTTGTGCCCAGGTGTGCAATACGCCAATGGACCCCGTCTCAGCACCAAGGTGTTTCTCATTAGCAGCAACCTCTTTTATCGTAGCCGATGCTGCCTTAAACAAAATGTCATAGCACTCCTTTTTGTTTTGGAGAAACACCGGCTTCAATTCGGCTGGTATCGTAAATACCACATGAAAATAGGAACAGGGAAGCAGGTCCGCTTCCCTGGCCTCAATCCATTTGCTGCGGGCAAGAAACTGGCATTTTGGACAATGGCGGTTTCGACATGAATTATAAGCGTTCTTCTTGAAGTCACAGCTATCACACTTCATTAAATGTCCACCCAATGCATCAGTGCGACAGTTCTTAATAGCTTGTACAACCTTCCAGATTTGCTTGGGCATGGAACCTAAAAGATCTGAGTGCTCATTAAAGATATCTGCGATTTCAAGAGTCGGCTTTTGATAGCCGCTCACTTAATGAGTCCTTTAAACAAATCATCAAGTGGACTTTTTACGTTAATACGAGAAATATCAGCAATATATGCGTATTTTGCAGTAGTTTTAATCGAAGCGTGCCCGAGTAAATACTGCACATGGCGTAGATTAGCACCGCGCTCAATTAGATGGACGGTAAAGGAATAACGCAGGACATGAGGCGTGATTTTTTTTTAATACCGGAAGCTTTTTTGGCAACATTTATAACATACCCAACAGCGGTATGACTCATACCTCGATCCAAGGAACCGTCAACAGGATTTCTTGTAGGGATAAAGACAAAGTCAGACTTAATACCACTATACATCCTAAAAAGACGCCAATAAGTGCGCAATGCTTTAAGTGCTAATATAGAAAGAAGCGCTTGCCGATCTTTGCCGCCTTTACCATTGCGAATGGTAATTACCATGCGTTTACTATCGATATCCTGTACTCGCAGTTTGCGCACATCTGAGTTACGAAGACCCGCAGAATAGGCCAACATCAAAATCGCTTTGTATTTTACATTATGAACCGAGTCGATAAGATGAGCCGTCTCTTCTTCAGTTAAAATAACAGGGATCTTTTCCGGGACTTTAACGTTTTGCAACTGCATCATGTAATCATATTTATGAAGCACGTTGCGGTAGAAAAACCGTATTCCAGACAAATGTCTATTAACACTATTTGGCGCTAACTTTTTAACCTTAAGTAAATGATGGATGTAAACTTTGACATCGATGACACCAAGCTCATCAAATGCTTTGCCCTTATGAAAGGCTTCGAATCGTTCCATAGCATCTTGGTACACTTTGACTGTCTTTTCATCTAAAGCTCGCACCTCCACTTCAAACTTCAGCTGATCATAAAAACTCTTGTTCATAAGCATATCCTCCTATGCAAAAATGTTAGTAATTTAAGCATAGGAAAACTAAGATTATCGGGTCACGAAATGGCTATGGGAAAACATTGCCTAGATTTCGGAATACCTGAAAAGCTTGACACAGCCCAAAAGTTTGGCGAAGGTTTCATGCTGACAAGCATTTAGTCCAATGGAAAAAACATCCTATTGTTCTTGCACGAAATCGTGCCTATTCTCATGCCTACTTGGATGCTTGCCGCCAGAGCATGGTATGGGCTAGCGGATGTCGCTTTACCACACCATCGGGACAGCGTCATGTTTGGCCAATCACAGATGAT
>REDB01000232.1 GCA_007693685.1 Oceanospirillales bacterium | reverse complement strand
CAAGCCTGTACTCAAGGGCGTCAGGCTTACTGGGTGTGCACCTTAATAGAAGAATCTGAAGCCTTGCAGTGTCAGGCAGCCGAAGTCACCGCTGCACATCTGGCAGAACAGTTACCCGATCTACGTATTGGTTTAGTCCATGGACGAATGAAGCCTTCAGAAAAAGCTGCCGTTATGGCAGATTTTAAAGCTGCCAATCTAGATTTATTGGTGGCCACCACTGTTATTGAGGTTGGCGTTGATGTTCCCAATGCTAGCTTAATGATCATCGAAAACCCTGAACGTTTAGGGCTGGCGCAACTTCATCAACTCCGTGGTCGTGTTGGACGTGGTTCAGTCGAAAGCTTCTGTGTGCTGATGTATCACCCTCCTTTATCCAAGCAAGGTCGCGAAAGACTAGGGGTGATGCGAGAAACCACCGATGGTTTTCGTATTGCTGAAAAGGATCTCCAGCTGCGCGGACCGGGTGAAGTGTTAGGAACACGACAAACCGGCATGATGCAATTTCGTATTGCTGATCTTGAACGTGATGCTGATCTGTTGTCAGAAGTTCACCTGCTGGCGCAGCCCTTGCATCAACATCCTAAACTAGTTGATGCACTGATAAACCGTTGGATGGGCAGCAGTCAAAGCTACGCTCAGGTATAGTTTACTAACACTGACTTCAGCGTTAATAATTTCGAACGCTTGACTGATTTTACTGGTCGGAATATAGTCAAAAAATTATTATAACTTAATAGCAGGGACCACAGTATGTTTAATAAACGCGAAATCGACAGTCGCGAAACGCGGCCAGTTAATCCTCCCAAAGCGCAGACGCCAAACTCACCTGCTACTCCTCAGAATAGTTTAAGAAGTAGTTCCTTGATCGCTGTAATCGGTGCATCTATTCAAATTGATGGTGCGGTGAAAGGTGACGAAGATCTCTTGATCCAGGGTGTTGTTAAGGGCAATATCGAACTGAAGAAAAACAGTGTCACCATTGGTCCCCAGGGTAAGGTTAGTGCAGATATTTATGCCCATACGATTTTTGTTGAAGGGAGTATGGCAGGTCATCTGATCGCTTCCGATCAAGTTGTTGTTCGTAAAAGTGCACGAATAAAGGGAAATATTACAGCTCCTCGTATAAGCCTTGAAGATGGTGCTCAATTTAATGGATCCATTGATATGGACCCTCAAGCGGAAACATTAAAAAAAGCTTTTGGTCAACGTAGCGTAACTCCTGTCAATCCGCACTCCGAAACCTCGTCTAGTAAAGCGCCATCACCAAACAAAGTCGAGAACATTCAACAAACTAAGTTAGCTGAATGAGCGTGATGAGAAGTTAGAGTATAGGGAAACCAGTTACTTGATAAACGCAAGTATCAAAGGCTTGAATCCTGTTACTCAAGTCACAGTAAGAACGCCTTTGTTTAAAGAGCGGATGTTGTCTTTGGGGCAAGCTCAAAGAAATGTCATAATCGATTTAGGACCAGCTCGATCTAGCACTCTAGCAGCCTTACATGGCACTCGATGCAGAGTAGATATAATAAATTTACCCGAGTTGCTCTCGCACTATCCGTTTGACTCGGATTCTGATGCTCTTATGCAGGCTCTTAGTCAAAGAATTCTTCTGTCTGATATGGAGCAAGTAGAGCTGGTGTTATGTTGGACGCTATTAAATTACCTTGATCCCATACAGCTTCAAGAACTTATGTTTCAGTTAGATAAAAGACTTGCTCCAAGCGCTAAAATCCATGCACTAATCGGTTCATCATCCACGCTCTTACCTAAAGAGCCTTCTGCAGTATGTGCAGAAGGCTACGAGCATTTATTGATTGAATCAAAAGAAGCACCTTTATACCCATCCCCAGGGTACTCATCAGGTTCTCTGGAAAAGAATATGCAGGGATTCAAATCAGAACGCACCATGCTACTCAGCAATGGTATGCGTGAGTATATTTTTAGCCGTCAATGATTAATATGAAAACTAAGTGACAAAGATATTTGACGCAAGAGTATAATTCAGTTGAACCACTATCTTGATCGCGTAATGTTGATAGGATTTGAGAAATAGAAGGAATCTAAATGGGTTTTCGGGAAATATTGGTCATCATCGGTATCTTAGTAATCGCTTTTATCATCTGGGATGCCAGCAAGCACATTCGAAGAAGCAACAGTGATAAACATCATGTTAAAGTGCCCCTTTTAACGAGCATTGAAACAAGCAAGCACTCCGAATTGAAGACCGAAGAGATATCCTTTGTCGCTAACTTACCGAAAGATGATGTTCCTGATAATGATGACGACAACTCTTCTCTAAAATCAACACCAGAACCTCAAAACTTTTCGGTAAATTCGAATGCCACGTTAAAAGATATCCCTCTCTCTTTCGATACGGTGCCTTCGAATGAACTAAAAAATAAGATTGTGACTGCTACTATCGGTGAGAATGTCCAGGTAGATGGGACAGTTAAAGGCCACGAGGATTTGCTTGTTGAGGGGGTGATTAAAGGTGATGTTTTCCTTGAGAATAGTACGATCACCATAGGAGTACACGGCAAAATCAATGGTGATATTTTTGCCAGGACTGTGTATGTCGAAGGGTTTGTTAAAGGTAAAATTGTAGCTGCTGAGAGAATAGCTTTGCGTAAAAGTGCAAAGATGATAGGAAACCTTACCTCACCAAAGCTAAGTATTGAGGACGGTGCCCGCTTTCAAGGTTCAGCATTTATGGCCCAAGGCTGACGAAAGCGGGTTGGGCTAGTAAGATGTCTGTTGGGTCTTTCAAATGATACAATATTATTTTGTTTTAGGTTTCAGGATCCGCCATGCAGCCCACCGAGCAACAATTGGAAATCATCACTCGTCAACTTGGACGCAAACCGCGAGGAATCG
>REDB01000024.1 GCA_007693685.1 Oceanospirillales bacterium | reverse complement strand
CATCGCCCAATCCTGCTCACCAGCCGCGGCCGCGGCGTAGCTGTTGTTCAGGGGCTGGAAGATTATGAGAGAACCGCGGAGGAGTTGCGGTTTGTAAAAGCCGTGGCGCAGGGGCTTATGGATGTCCGCGATGGCAACACTATGTCATTGGAGGGCGCCAAGAAAACGTTGGGTATCAAGTAAATGGAATTACGCATCGCACAGTCAGCTCTTGAGGACTTACAGGCTATTCAGAAGTATTACAAAGAGCAGGATGTGCCACATATCGGTGATGATTTCGTGGCTGCCATCTTGGAGCGCTGTGAAATGCTTCAAACCCACCCTGATGCTGGCCGGGTTGTTCCTGAATTCAACATGGATCATATTCGCGAATTGATTCACGCCCCATTTCGAGTTGTCTATCTCAGGCAGGCTAAAGAGGTTATGCTCATACGAGTCTGGCGGAGTGAGAGGCAACTCGAATTACCCGCAAACGAAACATAACCCAACCATGCACTGGATGCAATTAACATGTTCATCATCTTGTACATGTTGAGGTTTGTACCTATACTTGTCTTGTAAGTTGTACATGTGGAGGTGGTATGAGAATTGTGTCTTTTACAGAAGCAAGAAATAGCCTGAAAGCGTTATTAGATTCTGTTGTTAATGACGCAGATACAGCGGTGATTACCCGTCGTGATTCGGAAGATGCTGTTGTTATGTCGCTAGACTACTACAACAGTCTGATGGAAACGGTGCACTTACTGCGCTCACCTGCAAATGCTGAGCATTTGAATCGTTCCATTGAACAATTCAAAGCAGGTAAGGTAACCAGCAGAGATTTGATTGATGAGTAGTCGTTTACTGTCATGGACTGACGAATCTTGGAGCGATTACCTTTATTGGCAAACTCAGGACAAAAAAACACTCAAACGTATAAACAAGCTGATAAACGACGTTAGACGCTCACCGTTCGAAGGTATTGGTAAGCCAGAGTCGTTAAAGGAAAACTTAGCTGGTTTTTGGTCCCGACGTGTAGATGATACGAATCGATTGGTCTACACAGTGGATCATAATGCGATTACGATCATTTCGTGTCGTTATCACTATTAGATTCGGTCCTTCCACAGGATAGCTAACAAGTACTGCACCGGAAAAATAACTCGCTATAGCTTTTCATTTTCCGGCGAGTAAAGCGTTAGCCATTCAAACATTTAGTGACTAACATAAAGCCCACGATAGTCACGTCTCAGGTGCTTTCGGGCGTTACCAACCCATTTCGAAAATTTTTTATAAGAGCGATTAACAAGCACTATGACGAAAAAGATATTAAGTTTGAAGGGTAAGCGGAACAATCACGCTAAACCAGTGGGTGATACCACCGATGATGTGTCTCAGGGTGATCCACAAACGCGTTTTTTGAATGGTGTGGCCATCAATCCAACGCCTGTCATTCGCTTGGAGTTGGGTTCTAATCAGGCCACGGTGCGCGCGATGGACTTGATTACGCCGATCGGAATGGGTCAGCGAGGCTTAATAGTTGCTCCACCAGGGGGCGGGAAATCAACGATTCTGAAACATATCTGCCAAGCGGTGGGGAAGGCGTATCCCGAGATTAAACTGTATGCTTTGTTAATAGATGAGCGTCCTGAAGAGGTCACAGATTTCAAGCGTAGCGTCACGGCTGAGGTACACGCTTCGTCTTCGGATGAGGGCTATGCCCATCATGTTCGTGTTGCCGATGAGCTTCTTAACACTGCTCGCCAACAAGCTGGCGAGGGTCACAACGTCATGATTGTGATTGATTCACTCACCAGGCTTTCGCGTGTGCATAATGCGGAGCAAAAGAGCAGCGGTCGAACTATGTCAGGCGGGGTTGATGCTCGGGCGATGGAGATCCCACGGAAATTGTTTGGCTCTGCGCGGAAAATCGAGAATGGTGGTTCGCTTACCATTTTAGCAACTATTTTGGTTGATACCGGCAGCCGCATGGACCAGGTTATATTTGAGGAATTCAAGGGCACGGGGAATATGGAACTGGTTTTATCAAGAGATGTTGCCAATCAGCGAATCTTTCCCGCGCTGGACATCGCGAAAAGCAGTACACGCCGTGAAGAGTTGCTGTTAGATCCGAAGGAGCTGGAAACCATAAGAACGCTGCGTCGATCACTTACCGGTCTCAAGCCGATAGAAGGCGCTAAAAAACTGTTAGATCTGCTTGATAAGCACCCAACCAATGCCGAGCTTCTTAGTACTATTCGGGGGACGCTCACTGATTGAATCCAGAGGAAGAAAAGGAATCAAGGAACATGTATTTGATTAGTAGAGTTAGCCTTGTGGCATAATTTTGTCTAATGAAAATCTAATCGAGTCACACCCATGCCAGCTACCCTCTACTCCTTCCGCCGTTGCCCCTATGCCATGCGTGCCCGTTTAGCGATTGCCTATTGCTTACCAAAACATGCCTTTGAATTAAGAGAAGTGGTACTTAAGGATAAACCTGCATCCTTAATAAAGATCAGCCCTAAAGCAACCGTCCCAGTTATACTGTTAGAAGACGGTCAAGTACTTGAAGAAAGCCTAGATATCATGCGCTATGCGCTTTCCTCTAACCCTGATTTAGAAAAAGCATTACTGCCAGAATCATTAAGAACTGATATTTTAAGCTTGATAACGATGAATGATGGTGACTTTAAATGGGCATTGGATCGTTATAAATATGCCGACCGATACGAACATAGCCAAGCCTATTATCGTGAAAAAGGTGAGGTCTTTTTAGACGCTCTTAACCAACGATTGAAAAGCCATCCATATTTAATGGGTGAGAATATGACATTGGCAGATTTGGCTATTTTCCCCTTTGTTCGCCAGTTTGCTCATGTTGATAAAAATTGGTTTGAAGCAAGTCGAT
>REDB01000094.1 GCA_007693685.1 Oceanospirillales bacterium | reverse complement strand
TTTGACCGATTTTTTCTGCCCAGCTTTGTTTACCAGCGGCTAAACTATCGAACCAATCTGGATTGGTTTCATTGCCAGGGAAGCTTTGGATGAAATCTTTCCGTGGCATGCCAGCACGCTGTGTACAAATGCGCATGATGGTGCGTTCTTGTGTACGAATTCTCTCGACGAAGCTACGAATACGACTTACCAGCATTTCATAAAAGCGTGGTGACAGTTTGATCGGTGAAAAGGCAATGCTAAGCTCTTCTAAGGCTGCTTGCGCTTCTGGACTGGTATTGCCATGTGCTTCGAGTGCCGCAATATAGGCTTCTAAGCATTGGCGAATAAGACCAAAGCGTTGAGCGGCTTCTTCGGGATCAGGACCACGATCTTTCTCGTCATCACTGCTGTCATCGTCATCGCCGTCTTCATCGTCATCATCACTGTCAGCATCGTCATCATCTTCGTCGAGCTCATCGATGTCGATTTCGTCTTCAGGAATAGGCGCGTCAGGATCGATGTAACCGCTGAAAATATCGCTTAGACGACCTTCTTCTTGAAGAGTGGCATCATAAGCGGCCAAAATAGCTTCAACACTGCCTGGGAAGTAGGACAGTGCCATCATGACTTCACGAATGCCTTCTTCAATGCGTTTAGCGATTTCGATTTCGCCTTCACGTGTGAGAAGTTCGACGGTGCCCATTTCACGCATGTACATGCGTACTGGGTCTGTTGTACGACCGGCATCGGACTCTACTGCGGCGAGTGCAGCGACTGCTTCGTCGTCGGCGTCTTCAACTGAGTCGCCTTCTGTCATCAACAGTGTTTCTGCATCCGGTGCCACTTCGGACACACTGATGCCCATGTCGTTGATCATGCGGATGATATCTTCGACCTGATCTGGGTCTGCGATATCCTCGGGCAAGTGGTCGTTAACCTCTGCATAGGTTAGGTAACCTTGTTCCTTGCCGCGCGCGATGAGTTCTTTCAGACGAGACTGCTGTTGGGAAGTATCTGACATAGAGCCCCTGCGATGAATGCTGATATAAGTGATGGGTAGAAAAAGAAGCGCAACATTATAGCTGTTTCAGGCCTTGCTGAATAGTTACAACGAGTAAATTCATTAAACATGGTATAAAAGTAGAGCATAAATGTGAGTTTGCCAAATCCAAAGCAGGTTTTTTATCGTCCTGACATCAGTAGTTTTTGCAATTGCTTCTTTTCTTCATCTGTTAATGGGGACTGACGTTGTTTTTTCAAGAGGCGATCTAGCTGATTTTCAGTTTGACGGCTGGATAAACGTTGTACAGCGTCACGTAATTCGGTTAATGGATTGGCATTGGCCGGTATCGGTTCAAGATGCGATATCTCATTTAAAATCATTAGGTAAGCTGATCGTTGCGAGTCATTTTTCCAGTCCACATAAAGTGTGCCTATCGAGTTATCTGGGTGCTCACGAAAATAGCCGAGTAATTCAATTAATAGATCGATATTAGATTCTTGAAGGTGTCCTAGTGCTTCTGGATCATCTAGCTCACGTGCAAGAGTTGGACGATGAAGCAGGATCGAGATGATTCGATTCACCAAGCTAACGGTTTTGTTTTTCTGTCCTCTGGAAGAGTGGCTTCGTGTAGGTGAACTGATCTCTTCTTCGTAATGATGAGGCGGTTGGTCGCTGTGGCTAAATTCGGGATAGTCATCATAGTCTGATGATGCACTGTAGTCTTGTGGATCTCGTTTGTCTCGATCTGTTTTGGATACAGCAGGAGTTGGATGGCTTATTTGGTGAAGGTTAACCAAACTATTGAGTTGATCAATACTTAGGCCAGTCATCTCGCTGACGCGTTCCAGCATCATCTGTTGCAGTAGGCAGGGCTTCATGCTGCGAATGGCGGGCAGTGCAGCAGAGGCGAGTCGTGCTCGTTCATCCATACTGTCTAAAGATGCGTTGCCTGCCAAGCTATCAAAGAAGTAAGAGGATAGCGGTGTTGCCGTGATGATACGTTGTTCAAAGGCGGTTTGACCCTCTTTTTGAATTAAACTATCAGGGTCTTCACCTTCGGGTAGGAATAAAAAGCGAATCGACTTGCCATCTTCCATTAATGGAAGGCTGATGTTTAAGGCGCGTTCTGCTGCTTTGCGTCCTGCTTGGTCGCCATCGAAGCAAAAGATCACTTCAGGAACCAGTTTAAATAAGCGCAGGATATGTTGCTCGGACGTTGCGGTACCCAGTGTCGCGACGGCCCAGTTGATTCCGTGCTGCGCTAATCCCACTACATCCATGTAGCCTTCAACGATTAACAATCTGTCAAGTTGTCGATTGTTCTGACGTGCTTCATATAGTCCATAAAGTTCGCGTCCTTTATGGAAGGTTTCTGTTTCTGGTGAGTTTAAGTATTTTGGCTTTTCGTCACCCAGTACTCGTCCACCAAAGCCAATAACACGGCCTCTCATATCCCTGATGGGGAACATAATGCGATCACGAAAACGGTCGTAGTACCTATCTTTTTCTTCGTTGTAGACGACAACGCCAGCTTTTTCTAACTGCTCGGTAGCCTTAGTTAGTTGGCTAAAGTGCTGGATAAGGTTGTCCCAGCCAGGAGGTGCATAGCCGATTAGAAAGCGAGTAATAATCTCAGCTGACAAGCCTCTTTGTTGTAAATAGCGTTTGGCTTTGTCTTTGGTCGGTGAATGGCTTAATTGGTGCTGAAAGTATTGGCTAGCTTGGTCTAGCAGCGTGATTTGTTGTTTGACCTGATGTTCTCGCTCGAGTTGTTTTGAGCTTTGTTCTTCACGCGGAATATCAACACCTGCAAGGCGTGCAAGTTCTTCGATGGCTTCTGGAAAGGAGACATTTTCATATTCCATTAAGAAACCTAGTGCATTCCCACCAGCGCCACAGCCAAAGCAATAGTAAAACTGTTTATCAGGGCTTACAGTGAAAGAGGGGGAGTTTTCTTTATGGAAAGGGCAGAGGCCAGAGTAGTTTTTACCGCTTCTGCGAAGTTTGACGCGGCTTTCAACAACATCGGTGATGTTGATGCGAGCTAGAAGGTCGTCAATGAAATATTGCGGAATGCGCCCTGCCATTGCATCTCCAGCGAATAAATAAGTTGTTTATCTAGTTTCCTTTCTAGCTAAATCCCTTTCTAGTTACATCCCTTAGCATGTCACGTAAAGCTCAGTGTAAAAATATTAAAGTCTGGCTTTAACGCGGGCAGATACTTGTCCCATTTCGGCGCGTCCTTGGACGCGAGGCTTTACCAATGCCATGACTTCACCCATCTGCTGCATGCCGGTTGCTCCGGTCGCTTGGATAGCTTCGTCTATGATTTGATCTATTTCGACATCACTGAGAGGCTGCGGCAAGTAAGTTTTAATCACCTCCAATTCTTGCTGCTCCTTATCGGCCAGTTCTGGGCGCTCAGCCGCCAGATACTGGGTAATCGAATCGCGTCGTTGTTTGGCCATTTTATCTAGTGCGGCCAGTACGCGGGCATCATCCAGTTCGATACGTTCATCTACTTCGATGCGATTCAGATCAGAAAGAATCAGTCGGATAGTTCCCAGTCGCACTTTGTCTTTAGCGCGCATGGCATCTTTCATCTGTTCTGTGATCTGTTGCTTCAGTTTAGACATCTGTTTCTCGGTCAAATGAACACTGGAGAATCCGATTACGGGTTATTGCTGTGTTAGCAATAGTCTATCTATTTCTTAACGTTAAATTAGTACATGCGAACGCGACGTGAAGTCTCGCGAGATACCTTTTTAGCGTGACGCTTAACAGCTGCAGCTGCTTTACGCTTACGAACAGTAGTTGGCTTTTCGTAGTGTTCACGACGACGAACTTCAGCAAGAACACCTGCTTTTTCGCAAGAACGCTTGAAACGACGAAGTGCAACGTCAAATGGCTCGTTATCTTTTACTTTTACTGCTGGCATGAAAGCTCCTCAGTGGTTTGGTTAATTGGGGTTGCTTGATCGGTCAGATTCATAAATCGACGGTTTTTGATCAAGGTGCGAAATTTTACTGATTGACAAGAGCGAAGTAAAGCGATCAATGGATGAAATTAGCGTTGGATTTGGTGATAATAGACTTTATTTGGCTGTTAGTGATTGGGTGGATGGTGTAGATGCGTGTACTAGGTATTGAGACATCGTGTGATGAGACAGGGGTTGCGGTTTACGACAGTGATCAAGGTTTGTTAGCGGATGCGCTTTACAGTCAGGTAGCGATGCATACCGAGTATGGTGGTGTTGTGCCAGAGCTTGCTTCTCGCGATCATGTTAGAAAGTTAATCCCTTTGATCCGTGAAGTGTTAGCGGATGCAAAGCTAGAACTAGCTGATTTAGATGCAGTTGCCTTCACTGCTGGCCCCGGGCTAATTGGTGCGCTGATGGTGGGTGCTGCAACCGGTCGCGCACTGGCATTAGGTTTAGGTATTCCGGCTATGGCCGTGCATCACATGGAAGGTCATCTTCTTGCACCTATGCTAGAAGAAAACCCTCCAGCATTTCCTTTTGTCGCGTTGCTGGTATCGGGCGGGCATACTCAATTGGTTCGTGTTGATGCCATAGGACAATATGAGTTACTAGGTGAGTCGTTGGATGATGCGGCTGGGGAAGCCTTTGATAAAGCAGCGAAAATGCTAGGGCTTGAGTATCCAGGTGGACCACTGATCGCTAAATTGGCAGAGCAGGGGGATCGCACGCGCTTTCGTTTTCCTCGTCCTATGACAGATCGTCCAGGATTGGATTTTAGTTTCTCTGGATTGAAAACCTTCACCTTAAATACCGCTGACAGTTGTCGCGATAAAGATGGTGTGATCGATCCACAAACCATGGCTGATATTGCTGCTGCGTTTGAGGATGCGGTGGTAGATACACTGGCGATTAAATGTCGCCGTGCCTTGAGAGAAACCGGGTTAAAGCAATTAATTATAGCCGGTGGAGTTAGTGCTAACCGTCGCTTGCGTGAGCGTTTAGAAGAGATGGTAGGTGCAGAAAAAGCTCAGCTTTATTATGCACGTCCGCGTTTTTGTACGGATAATGGTGCCATGATTGCTTATGCAGGGTGTCAGCGCCTATTGGCGGGTCAGCAAAGTGATTTAACGATTTTGGCTAAACCTCGTTGGCCAATGGCAACACTGCCACCGCTTTGATGATTCCATTAAAAGCGTTCTTCTTCACCACGATATAAGCGGACAAAGTTGAGTCTATGTCGTGCAAGTAGAAGTAACGAGATTAGGCAGAGCGGACTTAGCAAATCAGGTGTCATGATCCACGCCATTAACGGGGTGATCAGTGCCATAGCAATGGATGCCAATGAAGAGATGCGCGTAGTGAGCGCGATGCTAAGCCAGCAGAACAGTTGGATCAACAGGAGCGGCCAACTTAGCACGGCCATGCAGCCAAAAAAGGTGGCAATTCCTTTGCCGCCTCGGTAGGCGCCAAACATGGGGAAAAGATGTCCCAAAACGGCTGCTAATGCACACAGCCCTGCAATTCCAGTGCTCTTATCAGCATAGATGGCGATACCGACAGCTAGGGCGCCTTTGCCGGAATCACCTATCAAGGTTAATAGTGCTGCCGTGCGATTGCCGATTCTAAGTACGTTAGTGGCGCCTGGGTTACCGGAACCTTGTTGACGTGGATCAGCGATCCCCATAGAGTTGCACACCAACAGAGCAGTCGGCACTGAACCCAGCAGATATGCAAGGCTTATCAGAGCGGGTTCCAGTAAACTGTCGGTTAGCATAACTGGCTCACAGTTAGAGGTAATTAATGGATATAGTGTACATTCGCGGTCTACAGGTTGAAACGGTTATTGGGATCTACGATTGGGAACGTACCATTCGCCAAGCGTTGTGTATAGATCTAGAAATGGGTACCGATATTCGTCTAGCCGCCAGTCGAGATGATATTGATCAAACGCTTAACTATAAGGCGATTACTGATCGATTGATTGAGTTTATTTCGCAAAGTGAATTTTTACTAATAGAAACTTTGGCTGAAGAGATTGCTGCCTTAGTGATGGATGAGTTCTCTGTGCCTTGGTTGCGTCTCAAATTAGCTAAGCCAACCGCCATCCCTCAAGCTTCAGAAGTGGGTGTCATGATTGAGAGAGGAGAAGCCTTCTAATGGCAGAAGTGCTACTCAGTTTGGGCAGTAATTTAGACCGTGAGCGTTATATCTTAGCGGCGTTAGATGCCTTGGCTGATCATTTTGGTGAGTTGCAGCTCTCTTCTGTTTATGAAAGTGAGTCCGTTGGTTTTAATGGTAGTCCTTTTTTCAATATGGTTGTTGGTATCCACACTGATATGACCGTTGCAGATCTGACTGTGCTGTTAAAGCAGATAGAAGATGATAATGGTCGTCGGCGTAATTGCCCCAAATTTAGTTCACGAACGCTGGATATCGATATTCTGACTTACGATGACATAGTGGGTGAGGTCGATGGTGTGATGTTACCGCGAGACGAAGTGGATAAAAATGCTTTTGTTTTGTGGCCGTTGGCGGAGTTAAAGCCTAGTTCACTTCATCCTTTGCTGGGTCGCTGTTATGCCGAGCTTTGGCAGGAATATGATCAAGATCAGAAGCTTTGGCCAGTCGATTTTTTCTGGCGAGATCAGCAAATTTCAACTCGAAGCGGGTCTAACTGCTAAAATTAATCCCGCCTAAATGAAACACTTCGTTTAAAGCTCTTCGGCTAGTTCTAAATAAGCCTGCTCCATTGCTTCACCTAACGCCTTGCCTTTTACACCCTGTGCTGCCCAGTAAGCGGATGAAACTTGTCCCATACGCTCTAGTAATGCCGATAATTTTTGACCCAGATCCTCTGGTGCTTCTGGGTGGAGCGCCAAGGTGGGGGCTAACAAGCATGCCAGTCTTTCTGGCTGACGAAGTAGTTTGAGTGATTTAATCAGTTTCCAGCGATTTTCTGCGGTTTGCTGCTCAAAACTGGCTAGAATAGTGTGCCACTGTAATAGGTCGCTGGCTGCTTGTTGAAAGCGTTTAGGTGCTTTGAGTCGCTGACAAAATGCATCAAGCTTGCCTTGGTGGCTAGCGCTTTGAAAAGCAAGTTGGCTGATCAAGGCGAAGCGCTGTTCAGCGGTGGGTTCTAAGGCATTCAATCGATTTAGTATGCGCTTAGCATTATCCCAATCAATCTGTTGTAGTTCTGCCAATAGTCTTTCCAACGCGTGAGACTCTTTTAGGCATTCTAAAAACACCAAAGGGAATTCGCCATGTAGGCTGCGTTCAAACTCAGACCAGACTCTTTCTGCGCTTAAGTGTTCTAGTTCACCGCTGGCGCTAATCTGTTGCATTAGTGATAGCGTTTCCGGAGCGATGCTAAAGCCTAGCGGGTGGAAGCGCGCAGCAAATCTGGCGACTCTTAATACTCTTAAAGGGTCTTCAGCAAAGGCTGCGGAAATGTGGCGTAAAACTTTTGCTTTTAAGTCTTTTTGTCCTTGATAGGGATCCACTAGCGTGCCATCAGAGCGAATCGCCATGGCATTGATGGTCAGGTCTCGCCGACACAGATCTTCTTCAAGTGTCACGGATGGATCGGTATGAAAGGTAAAGCCCTGATATCCGTGACCTGACTTACGCTCTGTTCTAGCTAACGCGTACTCTTCACCGCTATCAGGATTGATAAATACAGGGAAGTCTTTGCCGACCGCACGAAAGCCCTGTTGGCGCATCTCATCAGGTGTTGCACCGATGACGACCCAGTCGCGATCTTTTACCTCTAAACCCAGCAGTTGATCCCTAACTGCACCTCCAACAAGGCATATCTCCATCAGGATTCACAGTGCTCGGGGAATTGAAGACGCCATTGTTCAAAACCACCATCTAAGCTGTAGACATCCGTAAAACCTTGGCCAATCAAGAATCCTGCAGCAGATTGGCTGCTGATGCCGTGATAACAGCAGACAATTAATGGGTTTTGACGGTCAGCTTGCTGCAAAAATACAGGTAAATTGTCGTTGTTTAGGTTGTGTGCGGTTTTTATATGGCTATTTGCAAAGCTATTTGCATCACGTATATCGACCACCGTTGCGCCTTCATCAATCAGGGTGACAGCATCATTTACAGATAGATGTTTGAATTCATTCATGAATGATTTTCTCAATTAGGTTCGGGTAAGTAGGCAGGGCAAGGGCATTGTGTAATGGCTTGATCTTCTAAGCGCATGGCGCGCAGGTTGTAGCCCCAAACGCAGCCCGTATCCAGTGCAATAAATTCGGACTTTCCGGTTTCACCCATTAGAGCAGCCCAATGTCCAAAAATTTGTCGACGTGGCAGTGGATAAGATCGTTTGACTTCATACCAGGGCATAAATCCTTTTGGGGCTTTATCTGCCTCGCCATTGCCGTGAAACTCTAACTGTCCGTTCGCCGTTATAAAGCGCATTCGGGTGAAGTAATTGGTTATCACGCGTAAGCGTGGCCAGCCATCAAGATGGTTATGCCAGATGTCTGGCTTGTTTCCGTACATATGGTTAAAGAATTCGCGGGCATCATCACTGCGTATGATTGATTCAACTTCGGCTGCGCGTTTTCGTGCTTTGCCAAGTGACCAGATATGAGGAATACCAGCATGTGTCATCACATAACCAAGTGAGTCATCATCAACGAGTAATGGACGATTCCTTAGCCAGTTCATCAGCTCGTCTCTATCAGGCGCATTAAGAACCTGCTGCAATGTCGAGTTGCGCTTGTCCTTAGTTGTACCGAAGTGGAGAGCTAGTAAATGAAGGTCATGGTTACCTAATACGCATTGAGCGCGATCACCAAGACCGTGTACGAAGCGTAATACGTCGATAGATTGGCGGCCACGATTAACTAGATCGCCGGCAAACCACAGCTGATCAGAATCGCTGAATTGGATCAGATCAAGCAGATGCATCAGCTCATCATAACAGCCCTGTATGTCACCAATCGCGTAAGTCGCCATAAGCCCCCTGTTTTTTGGTATAAATCATACCGTATAAATGTGTTTGAGTTCTAATCTAAATCTTTAGTTTATGTGTAGAATGTTATCTAAACTCTTTATAAATAATTAAGGTGAGTAATATGGCAATCGCAACCTTTGCGGCAGGCTGTTTCTGGGGTGTCGAATTGACCTTCTCTGAGTTGGCTGGCGTGACCTCAACTGCTGTGGGTTATATGGGTGGACATACAGATTCGCCTGATTATAAATCGGTTTGTTCAGGAGCTACTGGTCATGCTGAGGCGGTGTGGGTAGAGTTTGATCCAAGCGTGATTAGCTATGAACAGTTGTTGGCTGTATTTTGGAAATGCCACAACCCGACGACTTTGAATCGTCAAGGTCCTGATGTGGGTACTCAGTATCGCTCTGCTATTTTCTACCAAGATGACATTCAAGCAACACTGGCTCAACAAAGTAAAGCCGAGCTAGAAGCTTGTGGTGCTTTTTCTGCCCCTATAGTGACATTGATAGAAGCTGCACCAACGTTTTGGCCGGCTGAAGAGTATCACCAGCAGTATCTGAAAAAGCGTGGTCAAGGGCACTGTAGTATTTAATGAATCTTATTCTTGTTGAAGCTGGCGAGCTGAAAGGTCAGGGCTTTTCGGACTCTGTGGGTAGGGTAAGACTCACTGATCGTCGAGCTGATCATATCCGCGATGTTCATAAGGCTCAGGTTGATGATCTTTTAAAAGTGGGTTTGCTGAATGGTTCCATTGGTCAAGGTCGTGTTGTGTCGATTGATCAGGAAGCGGTTGAGCTGGCGCTGGATTTCTCCAGTGGCCATTTAGCCCCTGAGCCACTCCCTGTGGTTTTAGTTCTTGCCTTACCAAGACCTAAAATGCTTCGTCGTATTTTGCAGGCGTCTGCGAGTATGGGAGTGAAAGAGATATGGATTATTCACTCCTATCGAGTGGATAAAAGCTATTGGTCCTCACCATTGCTAGATGAAGAGTCGATGCTGTTGCAGCTGAAGCTTGGCTTAGAGCAGGCGGGTGATACGCTTATGCCGACTATACACTTGCGTAAGCGTTTCAAGCCTTTTGTTGAGGATGAATTACCAAGCCTTGTTCAAGGTCGTCAGGCTTGGGTGGCTCATCCCTATGGATCAGATGCAACGCCTACAGCCACTGATCAGCCAACCCTGATTGCCGTTGGGCCGGAAGGCGGGTTTATTCCCTACGAAGTGGATAAGTTAAAAGAGGCAGGTTTACAACCGCTCACTTTGGGTCGACGAATCTTACGTGTTGAAACAGCCATCCCTGTGTTGTTAGCTCGACTTTTTCCGGTTAGTTAATCTCTAGCGTTTCTAGTTTTTGATAAAGTGAAGCACGAGAAATTCCTAGTTTTTTAGCGGCTAATGTCCGGTTACCCTGGGTGTCAACGAGTGCTTGTTGAATCGCTTGGCGCTCAGCCTGCTGCATCTGTTCTTTGAGAGTTAAGTTTTCTTTAGAGGATTTTTCTGAGCTTTGCTGCACGGTTGATGTGCTTGTCGTTATAGAAGCAAGATTGGCTCGTGAGTTGAGCTCTTCATTGCGGATGAGGTTACTGGTGAAAACATCACGAAAACCCTTACTGCTAATTTGAGTGGCTTTCTCATTCATAATGCAGGCACGTTCGATTACGTTGTAAAGTTCTCTCACGTTTCCTGGCCAGTTATGTGACTGTAATAGTTGAAGCGCGTCTTCAGTCAATTCTTTCGTAGCAACTCCTAAGCGTTCACAGCACTCATCAATGATGCGTTCGCTGAGTAGTTCGATATCTTCCATTCGGTCGCGTAACGAGGGCAAGTGAATTGGCATGGCGCTGAGTCGATAATATAAGTCAGCACGAAACTCGCCAATGGAAACCATTTTCAGAAGATCGCGACTGGTGGCGGCGACGATTCTTACATTGGTTTTTTGTACAGCGTTAGAGCCTACCTTCTCAAACTCTTTCTCCTGAAGTACACGAAGCAGTTTAGATTGGACGGTCAGTGGCATATCGCCTATCTCGTCTAGAAAAAGCGTACCGTCTTGAGCGATTTCAATTTTACCAGGACGTCCTTCTTTTTTCGCTCCGGTAAATGCGCCAGGTGCAACACCAAAAAACTCTGCTTCAATTAAGGTGTCAGGAATAGCGGCAACGTTAATGGAAACGAAAGGTTTGTCGGCACGATCAGACAGGTTATGTAGTGCGTGAGCGAAGAGTTCCTTTCCGGTGCCTGTTTCGCCAGTTAGTAGTACCGAAATATCAAATCGCGCAGCTTGTCTTATCTGATGTTTGACGTTTCTAAGTGCTTCGCTTTGACCCGCAATTTGTGAAAGTTGGTAGCGAGAACTTCGATCATTTTGGTAATGTTTTGAGTTGCGAATTTCGCTCTGTAGTCGATTGTATTTAGCTAGAAGTGGTTTTGCTGTGCTTGGACTGTCCGTCGCGACAAAGGCGAAAGCGCCTTCAATTTGCTTGTTTTCGTTTAATAAGGGCACGGCGCTGACTAGTACCCATTGGTTGCGAATGTAGAGTACATCAAGTAGGACGGGTTTGCCGCTAGCGATCACCTGTGGAAGGTAGCTGTTAGGGATAATCTCAGTAATGTGTTTGCCAACAGGGCTTTCACTTAATCCTAAAAACTGACAATAGCTTTCACTCATCCAAGTTAAAATGCCATGCTTGTCGGCTGCTATGGTGTGTTCGTAAAAGTCATCGAATGAATGCTGTAGAAATTTCAGAATTCGGGTTTTCAGAATGCGTGTATCCACGGCTTTGGTTCTGCTATCTGTCATCATGGCTTATCTTTATTATTGTCTAGATTTATGTACAGAAGTTGTCTTGAATACTAGACAAACTGTCCAGTATTGTAAACAGTGCAAAGTAAGTGAAACGAAGATGTTGCGTCTTTAACCCTGTGCAAAGGGCGATTTCTAAAGTTGGCACGCATTCTGCTTTATAAGAGCTAATAAAGTTACAGACGTCTTAACGTTTTAACACAAGATAATAATAAGGAACATCTATGCAAACCCCTCTGTGGACACCATCGACAGATCGTATTCATTCCTCGCATGTTTGGTCTTTCATGCAATCAGTAAACCAGCACCATGGCACAGATTTACAGAACTATGCTGATCTGTGGCAATGGAGTGTGGATCATCTAGAAGACTTTTGGAGTCACTTTTGGGATTTTGCCGAGATTAAATCATCTAACAAGGGTGAAAGAGTCTTAGCCAACGGCGATCGTATGCCAGGCGCAAATTGGTTTCCTGATGCCCAATTAAACTTTGCTGAAAATCTGCTTAAGTTCCGCGATGATAAGGTTGCATTAGTCTTTCGTGGTGAAACTGATTTTCGTCAAAGCCTTACCTATGCTGAGTTGTACCAAAAGGTTGCCAGTGTTGCCAGTGCTTTACGTAAGCAAGGTGTTGTCAAAGGCGACATTGTAGCGGGCTTTGTTCCAAATTTACCTGAAACCATTATTGCCATGCTAGCGACCACGTCGATTGGTGCGGTATGGACTTCTTGTTCTCCTGATTTTGGCATTAATGGCGTATTAGACCGCTTTGGTCAGGTGAAACCTAAAGTGTTATTCACTGCTGATGGATACATTTACAACGGAAAGAAGAATAACTCTATCGAGCGTGTTTCCGGTATCGCATCACAGTTAGACAGTGTTGAACGTATCGTTGTTATTCCTTATCTAGAACAAAATCCTGATATCAGTTCATTGCCTCAAGCGGTTTTATTAACTGACTTTGCTGATCATGCTGCAACAGAGATCGAGTTTGAGCAGGTATCTTTTGATCATCCTCTTTATGTGATGTATTCATCCGGTACAACGGGCGTACCTAAGTGTATTTTGCACAGCGTAGGTGGAACGCTAATTCAGCAGTTGAAAGAGTTGGTGTTGCATACCGATATTGGTCGTGAAGATAGTTTCTTTTATTACACCACCTGCGGCTGGATGATGTGGAACTGGATGGTTACGGGTTTAGCCACAGGCTGTAAAGTAGTTTTGTTTGATGGTTCCCCATTTGCTCCGCGTCCATCTGTGCTTTGGAAAGTGGCAGAAGAAGAACAGATCAGTGTCTTCGGTACCAGTGCTAAATATCTCGCGGCACTAGAGAAAGCAGGTGTTAAACCAGGTAGAGATTTTGATCTGCGCCCTTTAAAAGCGATCTTGTCGACAGGTTCGCCTCTGTCTCATGAAAGTTTCCTTTATGTCTATCGAGAGATAAAGCAAGACCTTCAGCTTTCTTCTATCTCTGGTGGCACCGATATCGTTTCTTGCTTTGCCTTAGGTTCGCCCATTTTGCCAGTTTGGGAAGGCGAACTTCAGTGCCGTGGGCTGGGCATGGCTGTAGATATTTTTAATGATGATGGCCAACCACTTCGTCAGCAAAAAGGGGAGTTGGTTTGTACTAAGCCTTTCCCAAGTATGCCTATTGGCTTCTGGAATGATCCCGATAATAGTCGTTTCCACGATGCTTACTTTGCTCAATTTGACAACCTTTGGGCGCACGGAGATTACGGCGAAATTACCGAACATGACGGCATTATAATTCATGGCCGATCTGATGCAGTTCTTAATCCGGGTGGTATCCGAATTGGTACCGCAGAAATCTATCGTCAGGTAGAAAAGGTTGAAACTGTATTAGAAAGTTTATGTATCGGTCAACCTTGGAAAGATGATGTCCGTGTGGTGTTGTTTGTACGCTTAAAGCCTGACGTTACCCTTGATGACGCTTTGCAGGATGAAATACGTCAAACCATTCGGGCGAATACTACACCACGACATGTTCCAGCAGTGATCATCCAAGTTGAGGATATCCCTCGTACCATTAGCGGTAAGATCGTTGAGCTGGCTGTCAGAAAAGTGGTACTAGGGGAAGAGGTCAAAAACAAAGATGCCTTAGCGAACCCAGAGGCGTTGGAGTTGTTTAGAGATCTACCTCAGCTCAGATAAATGCTCTATTAATACAATTAAAAAATAATAACTTGCTAGTACAACAAAAATAACAGGACAGCAGCGATGAAACGGATAAAACGCGCACTGATCACTGGATCAACCAGTGGTATTGGCCTAGCCATTGCTCATCAACTTGCCGTATCAGGTATTGATTTAGTTTTACACGGACTCGAGTCCCCTGCGGAAGGCGATGCATTGGCTGAGGCTTTTCGTAAGCAGCATGGTGTTGATGCCATCTATGTTCAGGCAGATGTCAGCGA
>REDB01000014.1 GCA_007693685.1 Oceanospirillales bacterium | reverse complement strand
CAGTGTATATAATTCTGAGCGATGACGTAGTCTGGCATTGATAATTTTCATGCGTCAATCCTTAAAAATGGTTCTTTCGATGCTAATGAATATCGTGTCGTTGTAGAACTATCTGCTCAATAAACAGTGCGTTTTGTATGTTGAGTCGTGTAAAGGCATCATTTAGATGATGGCCAATCAGAGGTTCAATTCGGCTTAATCGGTGCCTAAGGGTGTTTCGATGAATACCCAGCGCATCAGCGGCCTGTTGATGATTACCCAGCAGGTTCAGGTATTTTGCTAAGGTTTCTTTCAGTACTTTTGCGTCCTTATCGGATGAAAAGCAGAGTTCTCCCAGATAAATCTGACAAAACTCGGTCAGTAGTCGTCGATTGGGAATCGCATCAAAGAGTTTAGCGATGCCGAGTTGCTCATAAAAGAATAAGCGTTGATGTTGAGCATTTACTGCAAACTGAACCGTCTGTCGTGCCTGTTCAACTGCTTGACTCAGCGAGCCTAGCTCCATATGCAGATCGCTGACGCCGAGGTAAAACGGGTTTGAGCCGTTGACAACGGGTAGTTGATCGAGGATCGTCTGAAACTCATCTACTAAAGATGGTGAGTCTGCTTTATCTCTTGGAAAAACCGCGATAATGTCCTGTTCAAGCCGCAATAGAGGCCATTTAACGCCGCGTCGTTTAAGAAGCAGAGAAAGCGCATCTTCGATGATGTCTGTCGGTAAATTCTCATGCGGAGGTAAGCTCTCTATCTTTTCCGTTGTTTGACGAAGTGCCAAAACGTAAAAGGACGATTGATGATCCAGCCCGAATTCTATCGCTTTGATTTTAATCAACTCAGGTGTATCTGCGTAGCCATTGATCAGCCGAGTTAAAAATAATTTGGTCGACTGACCCATCAGGTTTTCTTGAACAATTGCATTACTGATGATTTCAGTAACTTCAACCAGCCGTAAACTATAGGGCTGTTCCAATAATGGAAATCCCAGTGTGTTGGCGAGTTCTATAACACTTGCAGGAATCGTTTGAATGAACTCTGATCCGGTTAAAATAACCATGCCTGCCACACCATGTTCAAACGATTCATGGATAATTTGTATAAGATTGCTTTCATTACGGCGGCGATTAATGCCCGTAATAAAAACCAGTTCACCGCCTGATACCCAGGGTGCAATGCTGTCATTTTCTGCACAGTAGGGCCAGCGAACCACTCGATTACTGCCTGTCAATCCTGCGCGAAATCGTATCGATTCGAGACCCGGTAAATGAACGATTTCTGCACAGGTGATAGCCATAATTAGCTTTGTGCCTCTGATAAATTAGCCTGTTTAGAAAGTACCATTGAGATGATGGCATAACACAGCATGGCTGAGAAAACGCCTACGATTGGCGGGATAAAGGGAGATATGAGCGCGATTCCTGAACCAACTGCATAGGAAATCAAACCAACCCAATTAAAGTTGGGCAACTCGACCTCTTTTAGCAGTGGGTAATTGCCTCGGTGCTTAATCCAGAAATCAGCCATGATCACACCGCCAATTGGTGGGATGAAGGTACCTAGCAAAATTAAAAACGGAATGAGCAGGTTATACATCCCACCGACCGCCAGAATGATGCCAACAATCGCACCACATACGGTGATTAGTCGTCTTTTATCGGTACGCATTAAGTTACAACCCGCGACGGCAAAGTTGTAAATGGTATTGTCTTGCGTTGTCCAGATATTCAAAAACAACATCAGAACAGCTAATACAACAAAACCTTGAGCGATCATCACATCGACAATATCAGCCTGTTGATAAATGAGTGTGCCCAATGCCCCAGTTAACACCATCAATCCGTTACCCACAAAGAAGGCCGCTAAGGTGGCAATGACGGCGACTTTAGGACTGCTGGCAAATCGACTCCAATTAGTGGCTTGAGTGCCTCCTGAGATAAAGGTGCCAATGATGACGGTGATAGCTGCGGCAAAACCCATGCTTTCCGTTGCAGAAGTACTCATCAGGCCATTGAATCCACCTACATCCAACAGTCCATTGTATAAGCTGATTAAAATGAACAACATCATGGCAGGAACTGCGATACGAGAGAGCAAATCCATTCCCTTATAGCCAACCATGGCTGTTAAGCAAAAAGCAAATCCAAAAAAGATCATTAATGGAATTTCATAGAGTTCAGAGATCCCTGTGGTTTTGACCAACACTATCGCAATGGTGGCTGTTCCCCATGCATACCAGCCAATTTGAGTGAAACCAAGGATGATGTCAGAGAGTTTGCTTCCTAACTCGCCAAAACAAAAGCGGCTCATCAGCGCGGTATTCAGTCCGCTTTTACAGGCAATATAGCCCAATGCTGCGGCATAAACACCCAGTAATAGATTGCCGACAAGGATAGCCATGAGTAACTCTTGAAAGGAGAAAGCTTTACCTATCGCCCCTCCTGCCCACATGGTTGAGGTGAAAAAGGTAAAGCCCATCAGTAACAGTGAAATAGAAAGAAGCCCCTTACGTTTATCCTTGGGCACTTCTGACAATGGATAATCAGTGGTTTGCATTGTGAATGCTCCTACATTAATTAATCAAATAGACCACTGAGGTTGAGCAATCCCTGTGCCCTTGCGATAGTGTTTGGGGATACTCAGATCGAGTATGGTCAATCTGACTCATACTTTCTTGCAAAAACTGTGCAACTTGCACAATTTGATAAAAAAAGAAGTAGGATGGATTCTTAAGCCTTGCGTCTGTCTAGCTGTGTTAGTGTCCTATCCAGGAAAAGTGCACTTGAATTGTGCGGTTTTGATACAAACTGGTGCGTTATTAATACATTGAAAAGATTATTTTTTAATAGACTCGAAAACCTTCAAGGCTCAGTAGACTCACAGGTTAGTTACGAGGTACAAATCGTAATGACGATGGCTGTTAGCGGCTAAACTGAGACGATTTTTTACCGCTTATTCCCGCGTAATGTGAA
>REDB01000015.1 GCA_007693685.1 Oceanospirillales bacterium | reverse complement strand
TCACGCATAAGAAGTAAGTTGTGTATCTATGAGAGTTGCAATTATTGAAGATGACATGGACCAAGCTCGGTTACTAGCATACTGGCTTAGACCCTATGGTTTTAATTCGTCCCTTTTCACGAGTGCTGAGTATTTTTTAGAAACTTCATCTTCACTAGCTGATTTTAATCTAATCTTAGTTGACTGGTTGCTACCAGGTATGGATGGTTTAACTTTAGTCAAAAAGATCACTGAAACTGCTAACCATCCACCAATAATTTTTGTAACAGTTAAAGATAAATCCGATGAACTTGCCAGCGCTCTTCATTCTGGGGCCGATGATTTTATTAGTAAACCTATCAACAAAAGGATATTACTAGCCCGCATTACGTCTACCTTACGCCGATACGGCCACTCGAGAATTACAAACGCCATGAAACAGAATGAGTTATGGCTAGATAACGATTCTCGTGTACTATATTTTGATAATCAAAATTGTAAGTTAACTGAAACAGAGAAAGTTATCATGTCTCTGTTTTTAAGCTTACCTAATACTCTTATTACGAGAGAGCAACTATATGAAGCTCTTAATTTTGAGCCCTTATCAGATCATTGCCGCGCTATTGACATAAAAATTAGTCGTTTACGAAAAAAACTCGGCACATTCTCTTTATCACCTGGTGAAATCATTTGCCAATACGGCAAGGGTTATATATTCACTAGGACTTCCTCCCGATAATATTATCATTATCACTTAAATACCTTAAACTGTTGCGCTAAGCCTTCTAACAAACGGGTCACTTCCTGAACGCGAGCTGACGCATGCAAGGCTTGTTCTGCCTGGACCGCATTGCTTTCCGCTAACTTAGCTACGTTTTCGACAGTAGCTGCCACCTCTCTGGATGCCTGAGCCTGTTCAATTAAAACTTGCTGAATCTCTTCTGTAGCCTTCACGACCAATACGGTACTCTTTTCAATATCATTGACTGACTGTCCAGCTAACCTTGCATTCTCTACACCTTTTTCAACGCGATCAACGCCAGATCTCATTTCTTGAACAGCTGCGTTAGTTTCATTCTGAATTTGTTCGACCATTTTAGTAATTTCTACTGTTGATATGGCTGTTCTCTCCGCAAGTGTGCGCACTTCATCAGCAACTACAGCAAAACCTCTTCCATATTCACCAGCTCTGGCTGCCTCTATAGCTGCATTTAATGCAAGTAAATTTGTTTGTTCTGCAATTCCCTTAATTGTTGAAACTATTTTCCCTATATTGAGTGATAATTCCTTAAGTGAGATCAATCTATCAGCAGCATATTGAACGGCTTGTGCTATGTTATTCATTTCATTGCTGTTATTATATACAGCTGTTGCACCTTTCTTTGCCACATCTCCTGCCTGTAATGAAGATTCATGTGCTGAAACAGCATTTTCACCGATTTGACCTACTGAAGCACTGAGTTCTTCAAGCGCTGCAGCCATACTTGTGGATGCATTTGATTGCTCAACTGCACCGCGAGTCGTCTCTTGGCTGGCATCAATCATCTCAGTAACAGAGGCGGTTAAAGAATTAGTTGAAACTCTCATTTGAAAAAGAATTTCATACAACTTGTTTCTCATAACAACGACAGCATTGAATAAAGAGCCAACCTCATCCCTTCGTCCCAAAGGCATTTCTACAACTAAGTTTCCTGATGCTATTTCATTGGTGATCGATTTAAGACGATTAATACGTGTTTTTTGACCCTTTGCAACAATAGAGATAACTACAATCAGCAAAATCAGTAAAGTTATCACTACGATAGCAAGATTTAATATTGGAGCTAAAAACGCTTTATTTAAATCATTTAATGGGACAGTTGCCTGAGCAACTCCTCTAACATCACCCATCTGCCAGTCTCGTTTTGGACTATCAACATGTCCGTTATGACAAGCAATACATGTCGGATGATTCATCACATCTGCTTTAGCTACTCTATAAAAAGGTTTCCCATCAACTACGAACTTTCGAGCAAAATACTCATTGGGATTAGCTTTTAAGAAAGCAATTGCTTCATGTTCAAACTCATCTAGCTTAACCTCATTAGCATTTCTAAATTTGAACGGTTGATCACTAAATAGGCGAAACTCTGAACTTCCATCATGACCTTGATTGGTAATTTCGCCTAAAGACCTCATTACAGTAGCCGGTAAGGGAATTGCATTTGAGTCTCTCGTATGATCGTGAGTTAAGGTTAAACCAGCTGAAACAGCTTTAGGTACGACATGTTGGTTATAAAACATACGAGCATTGAATGCCATTTCAATGAGATCCTTTCCACTTTGAAAACCCGCTGCATTGAGCGAATCATCGTGGACTTTTTTCAACCCCAGTGTAAATATAAACACCATTGCTATAGACATCAGAACGGTAGGCAATATAACTTTCGTTGCAAAACTAAAGTTATGGAAGCGCCGTTTAATTTTATCAAAAAGACCTAGAAATCCAGGTATTTTGACATATCCGCCATCAAGTCGATGACCACTTCCCTCATTAATCTTGCGATAGAGTATTTCTGCATTTTTTATTTCATTTTCAGTCGCTTGAAGCCGAACACTCATGTAACCGCCTTCAGGCCTCGGGGTTGCAGTCGCTTTTACCCAGTAATGATCACCATATTTCCGACGGTTCTTTACAATACCCTGCCATGCTCTTCCTTGTTGTAACGTATGCCACATGTCTCTGTATGCCTCAGAGGGCATATCAGGGTGACGTATTATATTATGAGCCTTTCCAATCAACTCTTCTCGCGTAAACCCAGCGTACTCAACGAAATCATCATTTACATAAGTTATTAATCCTTTGTCATCTGTATGTGAAATGATGGCACAGTCACTACTAACTGGATAATTACGTTGCGTTACGGGTTGATTGTTTTTCATTCTCAAAAATACCTTGCACTTTACTTCTCCCCTAACTCTAGAGAATTTATTAAGTTTTGATCAATAGCTTCT
>REDB01000095.1 GCA_007693685.1 Oceanospirillales bacterium | reverse complement strand
TCAGGTGGTCAGCGTCAGCGAATTGCTATTGCGCGAGCTATTTTGAAGGATGCGCCTTTATTGATATTGGATGAAGCAACCTCTGCACTGGATACTGAGTCAGAACGCTTTATTCAAACCGCTTTAGAGCATGTGATTAAGGATCGATCAACATTGGTCATCGCGCATCGTTTGTCGACCATTGAGCGCGCAGATCGTATCTTGGTGATGGAGCAAGGCGTGGTTGTAGAGCAGGGAAGTCATGCTGAATTATTAGCCCAAAATGGCAGTTATGCACGGCTTTATAATATGCAGTTTACTCAAGACTAACGCTTGATATACATATAAGAATTTTACAGATGATCAAACTACCCGCTTTCGCAAGTGATACCACCCGATCGGTCTGGCTCATTCTATGCTTAAACGCGCTGCTATGGACTTTTCTACCTTGGTTATCTGCCTACAGTCTGCCTTTAGATGTCGTGGAAGGACTATTCTGGGGTAAAGAATGGCAGTGGGGTTATTATAAACACCCACCTCTGCCAGCATGGCTGGTCAATCTTTCTTGGCTAGGCTTAGGTGACTTGGGGCCTTTCTTTCTCAGTCAGTTAAGCCTCTTGGTCACCTTTTGGTATGTTTGGCGCTTAGGGCTTAAGTTGTTAGGTGCTGAACAAGCGGCATTGGGTACACTGCTGTTGCTGGGCGTCTATTACTTTACTTGGCCAAGCCCTGAATATAATCACAACATTGCACAAATGCCGATTTGGGCAGCTGCGGCCTTCTATTACTATCAAGCATTACATAGTGGGCGTTATCGTGATTGGATATTGCTAGGGTTTTGTGCAGGTCTTGGATTCTTGACCAAGTATGTGATGGTCGTTCTGCTCACTGCTATGTTTTTGCATTTATTAACGCAAACGCAAGGTCGTCGTCAGTTGTTACGCTGGCCTTTGTGGAGTGGTGTGTTGGTCATGCTGCTCGTGTTCTTGCCTCATTTGATTTGGCTTATACAGCATGATTTTTTGCCTTTGCAGTATGCTCAGCAGCGTTCTGGTGAAGCAGCAACTCCGCTACAGGCTCACCTGTTAGGGCCGGTTAAGTTTTTGGTTGTTCAATTACTGGATCATTTACCTTTACTGATTTTACTGGCGGCAACTGGCTTCTTAGCACGTGCGGTTTGGTCTAAAGATCAAGCTGATTCCAGCTCGCGCTGGTTCCTAATCGCGATAGGTTTGGGTCCTGCCTTGTTAACTGCGATTGTTGCCGGTGCAACTGGAACCGGTTTGCGTGATATGTGGGGTACGCCCATGTGGAATCTATCTGGATTGTTAATAGTCTCTTGGTGGATAACGCCGCTTTCTCCGAAAAGTCAAAAGCGTTTACTTCGAGGAAGTATCATGATGGTGCTTCTATTGGTGACCTTAAGACTTGTGGATATGAGTTTGTTGCCTTATCTAAAAGATAAACCATCGAGAACGGGGTGGCCTGATAAAGCGCTTGCTACAGAGCTAGAGCGAGTTTGGCAGGAAGAAACGAATTGTTCACTGGATATTGTTGCTGCGGAGTATTGGCTAGGTGGTTTGGTATCATTAAGAGCATCAACACGACCTTCAGTGTTGATCGATGGGCGGATGGATTATAGCCCTTGGATAGACGCAGAGCGTTTAAAGGCATCGGGTGTTTTAATGTTATGGCAGGGTGACGAGATGCCGAATCAGTTGCGGCAACTGGGTGAGGTCTCCGCAGAAGGTTTTTTACAGTTAGATTGGCCAGTTTCTAGAGCAGCCCCTTTGCAGATAGGGTGGGCGATCAAGCCTCCTAGCTCATGTTACGATAGCTCAGACAACATTAATTGAGGTTATCTAGCTGTATTTAAGGTTAAGCGAGGAGTTCTGCTAATTGTTATCGCTTAAAGAAGCTTCTCCAGTTGCGCTTCAAGGCGCTGTAAGGCTCCTGAATGCTGAGCAACATAATCTTGTGCAGCCTGACCTGCAAAGTTCAGGTTGTCACGATTATCTAGCCATAGTCGTGTTTGTTGCATAATCGCTGCGCCTGAATCGAGTTGAATTAGCGCACCTGCTTCCACCAAGCCCGAGGTAATGGCTGCAAAATTATAGGTATGAGGTCCACAAAGCACAGGTTTACCCAGTAATGCTGGCTCTAAAGGATTGTGTCCACCTCTTTCTATTAATGAGCCGCCGACAAAGACAATATCTGCAGCGCTGCAAAACACCATTAACTCACCCATCGTATCAGCGAGATAGATCTGTGTGTCAGTGGTTAGCCTGTTGTTTATGCTACGATGAGCGAAAACATGTCCGCTAGACTCACACAGTTGTGCGACTTCTAAGAAGCGTTCGGGATGGCGGGGAACAAGGATCAGTAAGGTATTGGGGTAGCGCTCAAGAAGTAGAGGAAATGCCTTCAATAACTGCATCTCTTCATCATCATGAGTGCTAGCTGCCAGTAATACAGGACGCTCTGCTCCCCATTGTTCTTTTAGTTCATTCGCTCGGATTGACCATTCAGGTTGAATGGCGACATCAAATTTAATACTGCCCGTTACACTAAGATTTGCAGGGCTCATTCCTAAAGCTTTAAACCGCATGGCATCCGCCTCACCTTGAGCGGCTAAGTGAGTAATGTTTTGTAACATGCTTTTAGTAAGGTTTGGAAAACGTGCGTAACCCCGAGCTGATCGCTCTGATAAGCGAGCGTTAGCTAACAACACCGGAATGTTTGCAGCTCGGCACTGATTCAAAAAATTAGGCCAGAGTTCTGTTTCAACAATTAAGCAAGCTTTGGGGTTAAGGGTTTTCAGAAAACGTTTTAATGCCCAAGGTAAGTCATAAGGACAGTAACGATGGTTGACGCGATCACCAAAAAGTTGCTTTACTCGCTCGGCGCCGGTTGGGGTCATGGTGGTGATAAGGATTGGTAGTGCAGGTTTATTTTTCAGAAGTCGCTCAACGAGTGTTGATATGGCTTGTACTTCACCCACAGAAACGGCATGAATCCACAGAGGTTGGGTAGGCGTATCCAAAGGAGCAACAAAGCCAAGTCGTTCCTGCCAGCGCTGACGATAAGCCGGTAACTTCCTCCCTCGCCAAGCTAGACGAAGCAGAATGGATGGCAGTAAAAGATGTAGAAAACATGTATAAAGTAAGCGACTAATCATAGGATTTGTAGGCTATCCGGTGCGAAACATAAAGATATAGTTTACCATTATGCCCTGCAGTCTGAAGGACTTGAAACTGGAAAGAAGCATGCCCGATAAAATAACACAGCATACATCGGAATCTGATCCATCGTTAACGCCGCGTCGATTAAGCGCTGCGCCTACGATTACGTGCATTTTGCCCGCTTATAATGAGGCAGATAATTTAAAGGTCATCGTACCTAAGCTCTGCGAATTTTTGCCGAAGTTATCCAATCGCTTTGAGCTTCTTGTTGTTGATGATGGCAGTCGAGATGCAACTTCAGCCGTTGCTATCGACTTAGGTAAGCAGTATCCAGTCTCACTTATTCGCTTGTCTCGCAACTTCGGTAAAGAAGCTGCGATGAGTGCTGGCTTAGATCATGCTGATACCGATATCGTCATTCTGATGGACTCAGATATGCAACATCCTATCGAGATGTTGGAAGAGTTCTACCAACACTGGCTCGAAGGCTATGACATGGTCTATGGCATTCGTTCAGATCGTTCAGACGAGCATCCTATAAAACGAAGGCTGACGCGCTATTTTTATCATATGCTGAGTCAAAGTGCCGATGTTGAGATACAAGCAGATGCGGGGGATTTCCGCATGCTGGACGCCAAAGTTGTTCGCGCCTTGCGCTCTTTACCAGAACGTAAGCGAATGATGAAAGGGCTGTTTGCTTGGGTAGGTTTTCGCAGTATCGGTGTGCCCTTTCAGGTCAGTCCGCGCCATAGTGGTCAAACCTCTTTTGGCATTCGCCGTTTATCTTCGTTAGCGCTGACGGGAATAACCGCTTTCAGTAGTACGCCGTTGCGTATGTGGATGTTCATTGGTGCTGGTATATCGATGTTGGCAATTGCCTATGCCATTATCATCGTACTTCGAACTCTCTTTTGGGGTGTGGATGTTCCGGGTTGGCCAACCTTGGTGGCAGGCATTGGCTTTTTAGGTGGTGTTCAGCTTTTATCTGTGGGTGTACTAGGGGAATATGTTGCGCGAATTTTCTCTGAGGTAAAAGCACGCCCTGTATACTTAATATCGGATCATCATCCCTCTAAGATTAATTCTGAAAATGACTCCGATACCAGTCAGTCTGAGTTATCAACCTTCACCAGTGATAAGGTCTCTGCGGATTCGCTCAGTCAATCAGGGCAACCTGACGCATGATCGCTCAAGTTTCCCGTTTCGCTTTAGTGGGCGTTACGGCATTAATGGTTCATTGGTTAGTGGTGCGCTTATTAGTACCTTTAGGTTTAGCGCCCCTGATTGCCAATGTGTTCGGGTTCATTGTGGCATTTAATGTCAGCTATTTTGGCCATCGAAAACTGACATTTAAAGCAGATAATCAGCAACATAGCAAAACGCTTCCTAAGTTTGCTACGGTTGCTCTTGGGAGTTTTGCTGTAAACGAACTGCTATATGCCATACTGTTGATATTTACGCCGCTTCGTTATGATATTGCCTTGTTTATTGTGCTAGGTGTTGTGGCAGTGATGACCTATCTTTTTAGCCGTTTTTGGGCTTTTGCAGCATGAACTCCTCGCCCCTTAACAACTCATTGTCTTTCAAAAATATAGTGCTATGCGCTGATGATTATGGATTATCAGCTGATATCAGTGCAGGCATTCTTTCTTTGCTTGAGCTGCAGCGTCTCTCAGCAGTGAGTTGTATGACCTGTCTCCCTGATTGGAAGCTTAAAGCAGAAGCGTTGCAGCCTTTTAAAAATCAAGCCGCGATAGGCTTGCATTTTAACTTAACTGAATCAGCGTCTGCTCAGCCTTTAGGGCGAATCATGCAGCAGTCGTTAACCGCTCGAATCAATCTACAATGGGTTCAATCAGAACTTAATCAACAGCTGGATGATTTCGAAACTCAGTTTAATGATGTTCCTAGTTTTATCGACGGTCATCAGCATGTGCATGTCTTTCCGGGTATTCGTGAAGTAGTGATGAATGTATTACTGAAGCGATATCCAAATAGCAAAATCTGGCTTAGGCGTGTTCATCCATCCTTTTCAGGCCATGACTCCTTCACTAAAGCAGTCGCGTTGCGGGTGATGAGCTATGGTTTTGCTTCGCAAGCCTACAAAAAATTACTGCCGACTACTCAGGCATTTGCTGGGTTATATTCACTGACTCCTGATGCTGACTTTCCTAAACTTTTGCATGGTTGGATGAATCAATTACCGGATGGTGGTTTGATTATGTGTCATCCGGGTCAAACAGGCGCAGGTTCATCGGGGCTAGCACTGACTCGCCAACGAGAGTTTGATTACCTTAAAAGCAATCTGTTTACTGAAAGGCTAGAGCAACAAAGAGTAAAACTCTCTGCTACACCTTCGTTTTATTGATGCAAACTGGATTGCATCTGCCCCTGCCCATAAGCCACTACATCAGGTTATAATCCTCGGTTTATTCCGCTATTAGCCCTGAAGGTGGTTCAGAATGAAACTTTTTTGGTCAATGTTGTTTGTCAGCCTGTTGCTGTTAAGTGGCTGTGGTCAAAAAGGTCCGCTCTACTTACCAGAGTCGACCGAAACGACTGATAACTAATACCGATAACGGGTGCTGCAATTAAGTTGCTCTAGCTATTTGTCTATCGCTAGAAGATTAATAGCTGAACCGTCACCAAATAGGGCAGATGAGAGATCTAATGGACAGTTTTGAATACCGCAATGGCGAACTTTTTTGTGAAGAAGTCTCGTTAACCCAAGTAGCCGAGCAGCATGGCACGCCTGCTTATGTGTATTCGCGTGAAGCGATAGAGCAGGCTTATATGGCCTATGCCAATGCTTTAGAAGGCCGAAACGCTTTGATCTGTTACGCAGTTAAGGCTAACTCGAATATTGGTCTGTTGAATGTATTGGCGCGTTTAGGTGCCGGTTTTGATATTGTCTCTTTAGGTGAACTAGAGCGAGTTTTGCGCGCCGGTGGTGACCCTGCCAAGGTGGTTTTTTCAGGTGTAGGCAAGCAAGCCACAGAGATACGTCGTGCACTTGAAGTCGGTATTTTCTGTTTCAATATCGAATCAGATGCCGAGTTAGATCGCGTTAATGCCGTGGCATTAGAGATGGGTAAGGTGGCGAGGGTTTCTTTTCGGGTGAATCCTGATGTCGATGCTGGCACACATCCTTATATCTCTACTGGGTTAAAAGAAAATAAATTTGGTATAGATATCGATCACGCTGAAGCGGTTTATCAACGTGCTGCAGCGCTTGATGGCGTTGAAGTGGTGGGTATGGACTGTCATATAGGCAGCCAGTTAACCGAGATTAGCCCCTTCTTAGATGCGTTAGATCGTCTATTGGCATTAGTTGATCGTTTAGCAGCTCAAGGCATTGTGATTCATCACTTGGATTTAGGTGGTGGTTTAGGTGTGTGTTATACCGATGAGACACCACCATCACCAGACACCTTCGTTGCTGCCATGCTAGAGCGTATAGGTTCTCGCTCGCTACAATTGATCTTTGAACCGGGTCGCTCCATTGTTGCGAATGCGGGTGTGCTTTTGACACGCGTTGAGTTTTTAAAGCGCACTGGCGAAAAGAATTTCGCCATTATTGATGCCGCGATGAACGATTTAATTCGTCCATCGCTTTACAGTGCCTATCAGGAAATTATCCCCTTAGTCTTGAAGGAATCGGTTGCTCCGCAGCAGTGGGATCTTGTTGGACCTGTTTGTGAAACCGGCGATTTCTTGGGTAAGGACCGTGAGTTAAGTTTAGAAGCGGGTGACCTGTTGGCGGTATGTTCAGCTGGCGCCTATGGATTTGTCATGGCATCGAACTATAACAGTCGTCCACGTCCTGTCGAATTGATGGTAGATGATTCAGAGGTCTTCGTCATTCGTGAACGAGAGCAGCTTGATGATCTTCTGAAAGGCGAACAATTACTGCCGCAAGATCAGTGAGTGGAGACACGCATGTTAGTACGTTTTAGTAAAATGCACGGATTAGGTAATGACTTTATGGTCATTGATGCCGTTGCGCAGCGTGTTCGTTTAACTCCTGAAGTTGTGAAGCGTTTATCGGATCGACATACCGGCGTTGGTTTTGATCAACTGTTATTAGTTGAGCCGCCCACGCGTCCAGATATGGATTTCCGTTACCGTATTTATAATGCGGATGGTTCAGAAGTAGAGCATTGTGGCAATGGAGCGCGATGCTTTGCGCGATTTGTTCGCGAGCGCCGTTTAACCGTAAAGCAAGAGATACAGGTTGAAACCGCAAAAGGTAGCGCTGTACTTAAAGTGCTTGCGGATCGTACGGTACAGGTGGATATGGGTGCGCCCATATTACAGCCTGTTGAGATTCCTTTTGCCGCTGAACATCAGGCGACTAGCTATGCACTTGAGGTAGAGGGGAAAACCTATGATGTCTCTGCAGTATCCATGGGTAATCCTCATTGCGTTTTAGTGGTGGATGATATTTCCCAAGCGCCGGTGAAACAGCTAGGGCGAGTGATTGAAAAACACCCTCGTTTTCCACAACGTGTTAATGTTGGGTTTATGCAGGTGATCTCAGCAGATCATATTAAATTACGAGTGTTTGAGCGCGGAGCGGGTGAAACCCGAGCTTGCGGTACGGGAGCTTGTGCAGCGGTTGTCGCAGGCCGCTTACGCGGGCTTCTTAATGAAGATGTGATGGTTGAGCTTCCGGGTGGTGAGTTACAAATCAGCTGGAAAGGTGAAGGGCAACCCGTGATGATGACGGGGCCAGCAACAACCGTCTATGAAGGGCAGATTTACCTATGATACAGCAGGCAGTAGATTCACAAGAAGCGCAGGAGAATGCCATTACTGCAGAGCAGGTGGCAGAGTATCTGGCGGCAAATCCTGAGTTCTTTGATGCACATGCATGGTTGTTGGAAAAGCTATATGTACCACACCAGCGTGGCACGGCTGTTTCTCTGGTGGAACGTCAAACATCCTTATTACGTGAGCGTAATCAAAAACTACATGGACATCTATCTGAACTCATCGAGATAGCGAGACATAATGATATCCAGTTTGAAAAAACCAAGCGCATGGTGCTGTCACTTTTAGAAGCACAAACACTTGACGATGTGGCTATCGCGATAGAAGAGAGTCTCTGCCAAGATTTTTATGGTGATGATGCACGCTTAATTCTATTCAGTGATACCCCTTTTGATGTCAATAGCTTGCGGATACTAAGTCGTGCTGACTGTAGTTTGGTTCAACCTCTGGTGGAAACCAGTATGCCGAGTTGTGGGCAGTTATCCGAACCGATGAACCGTTTTCTGTTTCAAGAGAATGCGACTCGAATCCAGTCTGCGGCAGTTGTTCCTCTGGTTAAAGGTGAAACCCTCGGTTTGCTCGCGATAGGTAGCTTTGATCCTGATTATTTCCAAAGTAGCCAAGGAACGCTGTTTTTGAGCTATGTGGGTGAAGTGCTTAGTCGTATCGTGATGCATATTTTAGAGGCTCCGCGTCGCTAGTATGTCTGATCTGCCTGATGAGTCTTTATGGGTTGATGAGTTTTTGCGTCACCTGCACTCAGAACGGCAACTCTCTCCACATACGTTGCAGCATTATCGTCGTGATCTACAAAAACTCGATGAACAGTTACAGGAGTTGCAGTTTGCTGGTTGGTCTAGCTTAAATGAGAAGCGACTTCGTCAAGCCATCGCCATGTTGCATGGAAATGGCTTATCAGGTCGCAGTCTGCATCGTTTACTTTCCGCGACACGAACCTTTTATCACTACTTAAACAGGGAAGGTTGGATAGATAAAAATCCAGCCCTAGCTGTTCAAGCACCTAAGTCTGGTCGCCGATTACCCGCCACTCTCGATCCCGATCAAGTTGGTCAGCTCTTAACTCCTCCTAATGATGAACCCATTACCTTAAGAGACTTCGCGATGATGGAGTTAATCTATTCATCAGGTTTGCGTGTCTCTGAATTGGTCTCTTTACGGATACAGATGGTGGATCTAGGTGATGCATCTTTGCGCGTGATAGGTAAGGGGCAAAAAACTCGGGTTCTTCCCATAGGTAAGCCTGCTTTAAATGCGCTTAAGAAATGGCTTGCGGTGCGTGAATTATGGAACAAATACCATTTACCCGAAGTATTCTTAGGGCAGCGAGGTCGTGCTTTAACCACTCGCTCGGTAGAGCAGCGCTTAGCACATTGGGGTGAGTACTTAGGAACTCAGGGACGTGTTTATCCCCATCGGCTGCGTCATAGCTTTGCCAGTCACCTGTTAGAATCCAGTCAAGATCTGCGTGCAGTACAAGAGTTACTGGGGCATAGCGATATCAGTACGACACAAATTTATACCCATCTGGATTTTCAGCATTTAATGCAGGTCTATGAACAAGCACATCCACGTGCGAGGAGAAAACCGCGTGATTAAAGCCGTTACTTTTGATTTAGACGATACCCTATGGGCAGTGGATCCCGTCATTCAGCATGCCAACCGTACCCTATGGGAATGGTTGCACGCCAATACTCCAGCAATGACCGCTGAGTTTGCGTTAACCGATCTAAATGAAGGGTCGGCACTGAGAGCTAAGTTGATCGAAAAGCATCCTGAGATTGCCTATAGCATGACCTTGGTGCGTGTTCGTCTGTTGCAAGAGTGCCTGAAATCCGTAGGTTATAGTGAGCAAGAGGCAGAAATTCATGCTAATCATGCCTTTGCTGCCTTTATCGAGGCGCGTCACGAAGTGGAACTGTTTGCTCATGCTCGCACTATGCTTGAATCCTTAAAAAACAAAGGTTTGATCATTGGTGCGTTAAGTAATGGCAACGCGGAAGTGAAGCGGACAGGGTTAGCTGATCTTTTTGATTTCCAGTTTAATGCCGATGATGTGGGTCAGGCCAAGCCACATCCGTTAATGTTCGAAAAGGCGTTACAGTTACACCAGCTCAAGCCCGAAGAGGTGGTGCATGTGGGCGATCATCCGATCAATGATATTAAGGCTGCCGCCGACTTAAACATTAAGACGGTGTGGGTCAATATTTGGAAGGTTGAGTGGCCTAGTGATGTTCAACGCGCTGATGCTGAAGTGACCAGCCTTGATCAACTAGCACCTGTGATTGAAGGGTTTTCGCAAGAATAACTACTGAAAACCACGCCGATTAGAGAAACTGCTCCAGAAGATCATTCAGAAAGAGCCTTCCTTGTGGTGTGGGTTCTAATCGATCCGAATTCTCGGTTAACAAACCTTTAGCACGTGCTAGCGCTAAAGGTTTATGAATCTGTTCAAGGGATAAGCCGGTACGCTCAGCAAAAAGGGATGCTGGAACGCCACTATAAAGACGTAAGGCATTCAGCATAAACTCAAATGCCAATTCATCCTCATCTACCCATTCACGTTGCTGAGTAGGATTGACTGCCTGTAAATAACCTTTGGGCTGCCGCTGCTTTTGGTGACGCTCTATTCTCAACTTACCCGAATCCCAATGTGACACTTTGCCATGAGCACCGGCACCTATACCGATATAATCACCGAAGGTCCAATAGTTCATATTGTGTTGGCTCACCGCATTCTGTCGAGCATAAGCTGAAATTTCATACTGCTGAAAACCTGCCAACCTGAGTAACTCCTGTCCTTGTTCTTGAATTTCCCAAAGGGCTTCATCAACAGGTAATTGGGGTGGGCGTGCGTGAAACTCGGTGTTAGGTTCTAGCGTCAGTTGATACCAAGAAAGATGCTCAGGACCCAGATCTATCGCTTGTTGAAGATCTTTCAATGCTTGTTCTGTTTGCTGTTCAGGTAAACCGTGCATCAGATCTAAATTCACGCGATCAAAGAGTTTGATCGCACTGGTTGCTGCCTGAATGGCATTTTCAGCGTTATGAACGCGACCTAAGGCTTTAAGTTGCTTGTCATGAAAGCTCTGAATGCCTAACGAAATTCTATTGATGCCTGCTGCTCGAAAACCTGCGAACTTCTGCTGTTCGAAGGTTCCCGGATTCGCTTCTAGGGTGATCTCTGTGGAGGAAGAGATAGGCATCTGCTGATCGATCTGATGCAGTAAACGGTGTATAGATTCGGCAGAAAATAAACTTGGCGTACCACCCCCGATAAAAATGGAATGTAATGGCCTAGGTGAGTCCAGTCGATTCAGCTCAAAGGTTAAATCTCTGATTAAAGCATCAATATATGCAGTTTCAGGTAACGCTTCATCGCGTTGTGCATGAGAATTAAAGTCACAATAGGGGCATTTGCGGATGCACCAAGGTATGTGTACGTATAATGAAATGACTGCCGGCTGTGTCATGCCGGCAGGAGATGGTGCAGCTGTTCGAAGAAGGCTCGCATCGCTTTACCGCGATGACCAAATTGATGCTTAGTATCAGCACTTAACTCAGCTACGGAGCTATTCAACTCAGGAATATAAAAGATCGGGTCATAACCGAAGCCGCCTTCACCGCAGCGTTCAGTCAGGACCACGCCTTCCCAGCTTGCCTGACAGATCAATGGTGTCGGGTCGAGTGCATGGCGCATATATACCAATACACACTGATAGCGTCCGGTTCGTTGAGCTTCAGGAACATCTTTTAGGGCATCTAACAACTTGTCGATGTTTTTAGCATCATTGGCGCCCTCGCCAGAGTAACGTGCCGAATAAATACCCGGTGCGCCGTTTAGCGCGTCAACTTCCAAGCCAGAGTCATCCGCTAGAGCAGGGAGCCCCGTGACTTCACTGGCATGACGCGCTTTTAAAATGGCGTTTTCGACAAAGGTTAGTCCTGTTTCATCGGCATCTGATACCGAGAAGGCAGACTGAGGAAGAAGTTCAATTCCTTCCTTAGCCAGCATTTGACTAAACTCACGTAACTTTCCTGCATTGCTGCTCGCTAATACAAACTGTTTGCTCACACCTTAATCCACGTAAAAAGTTTGTTGGAGTTCAATTGTATAAGTTTGATCAGAGCTTTCTGGTTTAACCTTGAGCGTGATCGTCAGTAAGTCTTCGTTAGTGAATTGAAAGCTACTGATTGAGTAGATGGCATTAGCTTCCTGTACTTCGTTAAAACTTAAGTTTTGGCGTTGCTGAACGATATTGCGAGTATCACCACTGACTTCAGCACTAACTGGCAGGGTAGAGCCGTCTTGCTGCTTTTCCAATACCGCAATATTGATCAGAGCGCGATTGCCACTCCGTGTTAGACCGTGACGAGAGGCAACTTCTGCTGGAATCATGGTGGAGTTGAAGGCGTTATAGTGGATCTCATAACGATCATCACTAAACATCTGCTCTGCTTGTGAAAAGCTGATCATTCCTAATGACAAGGCTAAGGCGATTAGGCTTGTGAGATAGGTTTTTGTTTTTAAATACTTAAACATCATGTTTCTCCAAGATTAAGAGACTATCAACGTGTTATACGGTAGATAGCGATCTCTCCGAGCATATTGGGCCATAAACGAATCCACCAGCGGTGTTTATGTTCATTATCTACCACCGTACGATCCACTATGTAGATGTTGCGTTCGACACAGAGTTCCTCAAAATCTTTGAAGGTGAAAAAGTGGATGTTTGGAGTGTTATACCAAGTATAAGACAAGAATTTTGACACCGGCATACGACCACGGAAGGCAAGATAAAACCTAGCTCTCCAATGAGCAAAGTTAGGAAAGGTAACAATACACTCTTTACCGATACGTAACATCTCTTCGACAATTTGATCTGGGCGATGCATGGTTTGTAGTGCATGACTCATGACAACCGTATCAAAGCTATTGTTACGGATACCGCATAAGCCTTCATCAATATCCTTTTCGATAACATTCACGCCTTTTTCAATACAAGCGGTGATGTTGTCTGGGTTGATTTCTATGCCATAGCCTTGAACTTGTTTTTCATTAACAAGATATTCAAGTAGTTCGCCCTCACCGCAACCGAGATCGATGACACGAGCACCTGGGCGAATCCAGTCACGAATAATTTCTAAATCAGCGCGCATGATTTTTCTCCAGAGAGTTGGCGATACGGTTCATATAAGCTCCAAACACCTCCATATAACGAGGAATCGGAATCAGAAACGCATCATGACCATGAGCGGCTTGAATTTCGGTATAAGTTACTTTTTTTCCCGCTTCGATCAGTGCATCCACTATTTCACGTGAGCGTTCAGGCGAGAAACGCCAATCTGTGGTGAACGAAGCGACAAAATATTCACACTGAACTTGTTTAAGCGCTTCAGCCAAGTTGTTATCAAACTCAGCAGCGGGATCAAAGTAATCTAATGCTTTGGTCATCAGTAGATAAGTATTAGCATCGAAAGCGGTGGAAAAGCGTTCACCTTGGTATTGAAGGTAGGTTTCAATCTCAAACTGTGGATTAAAATCAAAACTCAATTTACCAGAGCGCAGTTCACGTCCAAACTTTTCTCGCATACCGTCTTCAGAAAGATAGGTGATATGCCCTACCATTCGAGCCAGCATCAATCCCGTTTTAGGAACTACTTCCTTGTCATAGTAGCGGCCATCATGAAACTGAGGATCTTTAGTAATGGCTTGTCTAGCTACTTCATTAAAAGCAATATTTTGCGTGCTGAGCTTGGGTGCAGCTGCAATGATAACGCAATGATGAAGACGATCAGGGAAGTCGATAGACCACTGAAGTGCTTGCATTCCGCCTAGACTGCCGCCAACCACCGCAGCCCATTTATTAATGCCTAAGTGATCAGCTAGTCTAGCCTGACTTTGTACCCAGTCGGCCACGGTCACTATCGGGAAATCAGGGCCATAGGGTTGACCTGTTTCTGGATTTAGTGAGTTAGGACCGGTAGTGCCGTGACAGCCACCAAGATTATTCAAAGAAACAACAAAAAACCGCCGAGTGTCGATGGCTTTACCAGGTCCTATGGCAGAATCCCACCAGCCCGGTTTGTGATCACCTTCGTGAAAGCCTGCCGCATGATGATGTCCGGACAATGCATGGCAAATCAAGATGGCATTGCTAGCGTTAGCATTGAGTTCGCCATAGGTTTCTATGACCAGATCATATTCTTTGATAACGCGACCACTGGCGAGTGTCAGTGGCTGGTCAAAATGAATGCTTTGCGGGGTTACTAAACCGACTGAATCTTCTGGAAAATCCTTCACCTTCTCTACCCTCTGTTGATCACGCTGAAAATCGAAACAATAAATAATCGAGTTTCAGGTCACATCAAACGAGGTAGTTGAGATTGAATGATTTGAATCACTATGAAGATCGCAATAGGTGACAAGTCAAGGCCACCGATAGGTGGAATCACTCGACGCACCAGAGCAAACAGAGGTTCTACCAGTTGAACCAGCAATTGAGGTGCTGGGTGTGGCGAATT
>REDB01000016.1 GCA_007693685.1 Oceanospirillales bacterium | reverse complement strand
CCTTGCTACCACCATCACTACAGATAGACTTCGGCAGTCGGGATACGTGTTCTTGGATCAAATTCACCTTTTCTGTAGGCTGCTGTCCCGATATCTTTAGATAAATCTATATTCTCAGGCGCAATTCGTTGAGCGTTTACAAAATGATCGTAGGCTTCTTGGTATTTCCCTTCTGCATAAGCTTTTTTACCCTCTTTGTGAAGTTGTCTCCAATCTTGAGCGTATAGTGATCCAGTAAAGAGAATAAAGAAAAAAAGTAATACTGTTGGTACTGAAGCACCACTCATTAAACAACTTTTATTTCGATTTAACTTTCTCATTCTAAACGCTTATCTTTCCTCTCACCTTCAATACATCAACTCCTATTTTCACTATTGTAAAAAATAGTGCTATCCACAATGGGATATAATACCTATTCTGTTTCACTTTAAACTCCAAATCTACGGTGTCCGTTGCTTTCCTTTTGTTAATTTGAGTTAAAAGAGAATTTATATTCGGATATGCATCATTTGTGATATAAGCTTCCGTTTTTGCTTTACTTGCAATTGAATTGATCATGTCTTTGTTCAGGTATGAGATTACAGATCTGCCCAATTCATCTTTCAAATACCCTTTTGTTGTGTAATTAGGATCTTTAGGTACTAATCCTCCTTTTGATGTTCCAAGTCCCAAAACGTACAACTCTATTCCTTTTTTGTTGTATTGCTCTATCATTTCATCAACCCCTCCCTCATGGTCTTCTCCATCCGTTATTAGTACTACGACCCTTCTGAAATTCTCCTTCGAAAAATAATCTGAAGCTAAAATTAAAGCAGCACTTATATTCGTCCCCTGCGTTGGTATTAAATCTGTACTCAACTCATCGATATGGAGTTTCACCAATCCTTTATCCGCAGTTAAAGGAAGTTGTGGATAAGTTCCTCCTGCAAAAACAACAAGTCCTAATTTAGCAGCGGAAGATACTTTCACAAATTGTTTCATTGCTTTTTGGGCTGCTTCTAGTCGTGATGAATTACTCGTCATATCGCGAACATTCATCGAATTTGAAATGTCTAATGCAAAAACCATTTCAATTCCACTGCTCTTCATAGGAGTTGCTTTTTCTCCAAAAGCAGGTTGCATCAAAGCAAAGACTGTAAAGACAAGAATATTTCGAACCATAAAATAATTCCAGAAGTAGAAATTAGTGTTTACAGGTTTAAGAAATGAATGAATAGAGGTAAACCCACCTGATTTATCTATCATTTTATTTCTCCTAACCACTTTAATCGTTAAAAGACCTATATAAACGGGAATCAACAATAAAAACAAAGCCAGACCCGCCAGCTCCAGCCCCGAACAGTGCGGCATATAAAGGTCCATCAACACCAGATCCGCCCGAAAATGCTCCAACACCTCCAGCACCTGTTCTGGGACATTCACCACCTGACAGGTCATGCCCGCGCTCTCTAAGATCGAGGCATGGAGCCGCGAGATGTCGGGATCATCATCGACAATAAGAATATTAAATGGCTCAGGCGGGGTGCGATTGGTCAGATAATCGAGGCTTTCGACCATCTCGGCGGCATTGATCGGCTTGGGACAAAACGCATTGCCGCCCGCTTTCACGCTATTGAGCCGCATCTGAAAATCATTGCGACTGGACATAAAGATCGTCGGCAGTGGCTGCTTAAATTGACTGCGCAGCTCCAGCAACAAATCCGCGCCTGCTGTCGCCCCTTCTGGAAACATGATGTCCATAACAATCGCCGCTGGCAGCGGATGGTCTTGCAACGCCTGGCGCAGATCAGACAGTTCGGTAAAGGGCACAATGCGATAGCCAAAGCAGCTAAGTTGGTTGGCGAGCTGGTTGACCTGATCGGGATCGTCATCACACAAATAAATGAGCCGCTGATCGCGCTCAATCGCCGCTTGCTCGATGCTCATCGGTAGGGCGAAATTTGGTTCTTCAGTAAATTTTGGCGACCCATCCTGCGCCTGCACCGCTTCCAATGTCTGTAGCTGTTGATGTAACACACTAAGTAACTCATCTGTGACGGGTTGATGGTGATCGAGGGTCTCGCGCAGCACCATTTCACCACGCTGTGCTGTCTCAGCAATCACCGCAAAGCCAAATGATGCCCCCGAGCCTTTGAGGGTGTGAAACAGCAGATGCAACCGTTGCAACTCCTCTTGACCCTCGGCACCAGAGGACAGCCGCGCCAAACTGTTGCGGCATTGTTCGATGCGCGGCGGCAGTTGGGCTAAAAAAGATGCTCGCAAGCGCGTCTTTACCGCGCTGAGATTTTCAGTTGTCTGACTCGCCATGTCTTCTCACAATTTGTTTTCATTAACCGACGATGATGCACTGTGTTCAACTTGGGATAAATCAAGGATAAACAGCAGTTGCTCATTCCACAAACCCAAGGCACGCAAAGCCGGCCATGGCGGGCGTGCTGCAATCAGCGGCGGCAAGGGATGAATCGCACCAATTGGCAGCGCGATCAGCTCCAGCGGGGCGGCGACGGTCAGCCCCTCTGGATAGCCTTTGATGCGCAGCCGATGACGACCCTCCGCCGGCGGTGGTGCCAGCCCAAGCTGGGTTTCGAGTGCGGGGCTGGTATCTGCTGTGTGCTGCGCTGATTGCACTAGATGTGCTTCAAACGCCACCTGATAATCACCCGCACGACAGCAGACAACATCCACGCAAGCCGCTTGGGATGGCATGGAAGCTAGGACTGGATCGTTTTCAAACACTTGCCCAGCTCTTGGTCAATTCCATCGAGTGATTGACTGCCCTGATGCAATTGCTTGAGTTCGGCATTGACATGGCTAAATTCTTGGGAGATTGTCGCAATGGCTGGCAAAATTTCGTCATTGATTGATTTAACAATGCCTTGCACCAGCACGAAATTGCGGCCAATGCGTTCTTTCATGCCTCGGGTAATCTCTGGAACGCCAGTTAATACACGAACGCTTTCATTGACATTCACCGTCACCGC
>REDB01000017.1 GCA_007693685.1 Oceanospirillales bacterium | reverse complement strand
CAAAGGCGCGCGAAATTACCATGTCAGCAGGTTCGGGTTGATAGGCTTCTACTCGACTATTAATCACCGTTAAATTATCGAGCGCTAACTCCATTTTGACCTGTTGCTGAAAGCGTGTTTTTTTGCCATTACTGTCAATCGTGGTAATTTGATACTCAGGCAAACAGATGGCTAATGGAATTCCAGGTAAACCTGGCCCACTACCTACATCAATCAAACGAGGATTGTCTAATTGTCGCTGCTTAATATAAGGCATCACACTTAGGCTATCGGCTAAGTGTCGACTGATCATGGCAAACGGATCTCTAACAGAAGTTAGGTTATAGGCTTTATTCCATTTAACCAAGAGTTCAAGATAACTAATCAGCATCTGTTGTTGGTTAGTGGAAATCTCGATACCCATCTGTTGCAACTGCTGCTTCAATTCCGTTTGATAATCACTCATAAGGCAGCTTTCCTAGACTGTTTAGCAACTAATTGACGCTTTTTCAAATAGACGAGTAACAGTGAAATCGCTGCAGGGGTCATGCCTTGAATACGAGAAGCTTGCGCGATGCTCACTGGCTTAACCGCTTGTAGCTTACTTTTCAGTTCATTAGACAGCCCACCGACATGATCATAATCAAGATCATCAGGCAGGGCGGTATTTTCTTGTTTACGCATCTGTTCAATTTCACCGCGTTGACGCTCAATGTAACCGGCATATTTGAATTCGACTTCAACTTGTTCAGCAACATCAGCATCATTGACAGGAGAGCCTCGAAGGCTAGCAACGTCGGTATAGTTAAGTTCTGGACGACGTATCAGATCGGCTAAACTGTATTCACGGGTTAACGGCGAACTAAGACGATCCTGTAAGGCTTTCGCTTCTTCAGACGCTGGCTGAATCCAAGTCGTTTCTAAACGTTGCTTTTCTTTAAGGATAGCTTCTCTCTTTTGTTCAAACGCAGCCCAACGTTCATCACTGACTAAGCCTAATTCTCGACCTTTTTCGGTCAAGCGCATATCTGCATTATCTTCTCGTAAAATCAGTCGATATTCTGCTCGACTAGTGAACATACGATAGGGTTCAGAGGTTCCATGCGTAATTAAATCATCGACAAGTACACCTATGTAGGCTTCATCGCGACGAGGATACCATTGCTCTTTTTCCTGAACTTTAAGTGAGGCATTCATCCCGGCTAATAGTCCTTGCGCTCCGGCTTCTTCATATCCCGTGGTACCGTTAATCTGACCTGCGAAATAAAGCCCCGCGATAAAACGTGTTTCTAAAGTATGCTTGAGATCTTGAGGATTAAAATAATCATATTCGATGGCATAGCCTGGACGAGTGATATGTGCATTTTCTAATCCGCGAATAGATCTAACTAATTCTAATTGCACATCAAAAGGTAAGCTGGTGGAAATACCATTGGGATAGAGTTCGTGAGTCGTTAATCCTTCAGGTTCTATAAATATCTGATGATGATTTTTATCCGCAAAACGGTGAATTTTATCTTCGATAGATGGACAGTAACGGGGTCCAATACCTTCGATAACGCCACTGTACATCGGAGAGCGATCTAAACCACCGCGAATAATATCGTGCGTTTTTTCGTTGGTGTGTGTGATGTAACAGCTAATTTGACGAGGATGTTGTTCAACACTTCCCATGTAAGACATTACCGGTGTTGGTGTATCACCTGGCTGTTCTTGCATCACAGAAAAATCAACACTACGCGCATCAATACGCGGTGGTGTTCCTGTTTTTAATCTTTCTACTCTGAAGGGTAATTCTCGTAAACGTCGTGCCAGCGCAACAGATGGAGGATCTCCAGCACGGCCACCTTGATAGTTTTGTAACCCAATATGAATAACACCGCCTAAAAAAGTACCAGCAGTTAACACCACGGCTTGGGCGTGAAAACGTATACCGCTTTGGGTGATAACACCTCGAACTTGGTCTTGTTCAACAATCAAGTCATCCGCAGCTTGCTGGAATATTTGTAAGTTGTGTTGATTTTCTAGTTGTTCACGAATGGCTGCTTTGTAAAGAATTCGGTCAGCTTGAGCACGAGTGGCACGAACCGCAGGTCCTTTTCTGGCGTTCAAGGTTCTAAATTGAATACCACCTAGATCCGTAGCACGAGCCATAGCACCGTCTAATGCATCAATCTCTTTAACTAGATGACTTTTTCCAATCCCACCAATAGCAGGGTTACAAGACATCTGCCCGAGAGTTTCAATGTTATGTGTCAGCAGTAACGTTTTGCTGCCCATTCGTGCAGCAGCCAGCGCAGCTTCAGTACCAGCATGGCCTCCACCTATGACAATGACATCAAAGTGATCGGGATAATCCACCATTCGTTTTCACCGTATTGAGTTACCTGAGATTCAGGCGGTTATTTCAAGGGCGCTAAGTATACCGTTCTAATCAAGGATTAGGAATGGTCAAAATTTGATCAGTTTTGCTTTTAAAGCTCTTAACTAATTAAATAAAGAGTTTTTAAAGAAGAGCTTTATTTTTGTATTTGTATATGGTCAAGCTATTTTCTGTTGAAAAAGCAAAATTATACATATAAATCAATAAATTGTTTAAATGACAAATCTGTATTTATAGGGGTATCCAAGGTGTTCTACGCCTGTCCAGAGTTTGTGCATAACTATAGCACTTATCAACAGATGAAGTTACCCACATTTTTGTACGCAAACTATACCTGCATATTTATACATATTGCACACAGGTTAATGTGGATAAGTATTTTTTCAACCTTTATTGTGTCTAATTTTTGTATATCCTGTCGTTAAACTGTGATTTTATCCACAAAGCTTATTAAAACAACAGACTAAAATCGAATTGGGAAGTGTGGACAAAGTAAGATATCATGAGTAAATATAAGGGAAATCCCCCATTACTTAGGAGTGTGATATGTTAGGAGTTAGTCGTTTTTTCAGCGTTTTACTGCTTTCTGTAGTCTTTGCTGGTCAAGCTATGGCTGCAAAAAT
>REDB01000018.1 GCA_007693685.1 Oceanospirillales bacterium | reverse complement strand
AATGTGGCACAGAAGATCTGCCCTCTAGTAAATAATTACCTAAATCTTGTAATCCTGGGTTGTGCCCAACCAGCATGAGATGGCTTGTCTGATCGGTTACTTGTTGAATGACTTGCAGTAGTGTTTCAGCGCTGGATTCATAAATCTCAGGGTTGTCTTGGCACTGCTCTGAAGGTATCGCTAAGCGGTCGATAATTCTTGCCGCAGTTAGGCGCGTTCGAGTTGCTGGGCTAAAAATCAGTTGATCAGGATAAAGTTGATACTGAATCAATCGCTCGCAGAGCAAGGGTAGATCTTGCTTACCACGCTTATTCAGTGGTCTGTCGAAGTCAGTTAAATCAGCATGCTTCCAGCTGGATTTTGCGTGGCGAACCAATGTTAGAAGTTTCATAAACCTAGTATCTATACTTAATCAGGAAATTTTTAAACCCACTCGAACAATGTGATCGTCTGTATTTCTCATGTTACAAAAAATAGATATAAGATCTTACAAGCATACCACGCGATTGCGGCCTGCAGATTTCGCCGCATATAACGCTTTGTCCGCTTCGCGATAAGCTGTATCTATTGGATTATCTTTGGCGATATCTAACAGTGATATGCCAATGCTGATCGTCACTCTAACCTCTTTTGGAAGACAAGGTAAAGCAAGTTCGCTGACAGCAAGACGAAGCTGTTCAGCTCGCTGTGTGGCAATTTTTAATGATGCACCAGACAGCAGAATCATGAATTCTTCTCCACCAAATCGCGCAGCTATATCTACCTCTCGCGTGTTTTGTTTTAGGGTCAGCGCAACCAATCGAAGCACCTCATCACCGATAGGGTGTCCGTATGTATCGTTAATTTTCTTAAAATTATCAATATCAATTAGCAAGATTGCAGAGACACCTTGCATTTGGCGAAGCCTAGTTAGCTCTAGTTCAACAAATCTGGAGAAGTTCAAACGATTAAATAGACCTGTTAGTGAATCAGTGCCTGCTTGATGTTCGAGTTGAAGTGTATTCTTGTCTACCTGACGACGCGCAAAGGTAATAGAAGAGAAAATCACTAGAAACAGAAAAATTCCTAGAGATCCACTTAGAAGCGCGCTGCTTTTTAGACTGTCATTTATACGAGACTGAACGGATTCGGCAGTTTTTTCCACCACTAGCCAAGTGTTCCAGGCTTCCATATATCGAACCCATAGCATTGCTCCTGTATCGTCTTTATTGATTAGACTAAATCCTGAGGAATCTTGATTTTTAGCAAGAGAGTTGAGATCTATATTCCATAGATCATTGAAGTTTCGTTGCTCCGCCAATAGTTGCCGATCTCTAGCATAGACCAGTTGACCATCTACACGTGCCAAAAACACATCAAAGCCTTCAAGACGGCTATAAGCCAATAGCAAGTTACTGAAATCTTCGGTATCGACGCCTACTCCCGTTAAACCCAGAAATTCACCGGTATCATCAAAAAGAGGAGCGTTGACCCAGATGTGCAACTTGTCTTCCTCAGCGTAATACCATGTATCAATATTAGTAGCTCGCAGAGTGTCGCGATAAAGATAATACCAACCATCCCTGGCAACATTATTGGGGTCCAGCTTAACGATTCGTTGATCATCTGAGTAGTAAGTCTCTGATCGGTCACTAACCATGCTGGCATCAGCTAAACGAAATCTCAGACTAATATCACCTAAGAATTGACGTAACAAGTCAATATCCTCTTCGCCTTCTAGAATCCAGTTACGTATAAAATCATCACGCTGGAGTTCATCACTAATTCGAAGATATTCGCCAGCAGTTCTATCAAGACTTGCCGCTAAGGCCATGCCTATAGAGGGTAATTCGTAATGTTGAACAAAATGTTTAATTCTGCGACTGTCTTGCCAAGCATAAAAGCTGGTCATTACTACGAATGCCATAAATACCAACAGGCTTAGCAAATTGAACAGGCGATCTTTCATCAAGCGGAGTCCTAACAATACTTCATCAATGACATACATCGGGCTACATATAGCATAGCCTAGTGGGACGATTTATTTGATCGGTGAATCGAAGTGTTTTAATTAATCATGGTTTTAGGTGCATAGGGTATAAAGTATTGATGTCAGTAACTTCATATGAATGGTTTATAACAGTTAATTTGGAAAATCAAGAAATTTTCAAACCAACTCGAACAATGTGATCGCCCTGCATCGCTTTAACCACGAGAGTCACCGGCCCCATTTTAACTCGATCGCCAACCACAGGAGCGTTCGGGAGTGCGTTAGTGATAAATTCATTGATGCTTTGTTCACCTGAGTTTTCAGGAATTTCTACACCGAAACTGGCTTGTAAATCTTTTAGCTGTATTTCAGCATTTAGCTCGAATAAACCAAAGAATACATTTTCGCGCAATGCTGGGATAGATTCAGTGGAGCTGAATAAACGGGCTAAAGTGGGCTCAGTCTCTGTCGGTCCGATGATGGCTAATCTGTCACCTCCTTGAAGTTCAAGATCCATTTTCCAGGGCAATAGTTTTTCATCTCGCAGTACTGCGCAAATGGCAATATTCTCGGGTAACCGTATCCCTCTTAATGATCGTGCGGGTGTCCAGTGCTCGCCATCTAACTCAAAAATCATCAGTTGATGATGAGCCTGTTCTGTCCATTCTAAAGCCATGTGTTGCATCGCTTTAGGTTTGGCAGGAAGCTCGAGTTTTAACCAACGAGCAGAAGAGGCGAGTGTTGAGCCTTGAACAACCAAGGACATGATCACAACGATAAAAGCGATGGTTGGGAAAAGATGTGCATTATTAATATTGGCCATCAAGGGGAAGAGCGCTAGTACTATTGGAACAGCACCTCTTAAGCCGACCCATGAAATAAATAGTTGCTCTTTGAAGCGAAAGCCAAAGGGCCAGAGTGTTAGAGCAACCGCGACTGGACGTGCCACTAGAATGAGTACGGCGCCTAGAAGAATCCCTTCAAAGATGTGCTCAAGTTTTTCTTCAGGTGCTAAGAGTAAGCCTAACATTAAGAATAAACAGAGCTGAG
>REDB01000019.1 GCA_007693685.1 Oceanospirillales bacterium | reverse complement strand
TAACGCGTGTAAAGTGTTGCAGACCTTTTGTCATTCAATCTTATCCTGATTCAGCTCGTGACGTTTGCAAGGCGACATCATTTCCATCAGCTGGTACTAACAAGGTTTGACCCACACGTAAGTTAGTTGAGTTCATCTGGTTAGCTTCTTTAATAGCTGAGACGGTAGTACCAAAGCGTCTGGCTATCGTACTCAATGTGTCACCACTAGTTATTGTATAGTGTTGAAAGTTGACTCTATTTTCAACAGGAAGTTGCATCAGTGCGGTCTGAAATTGCTCTGCATTTTCGATAGGGATCAAAAGACGGTGTGGACCCTCAGGCGCTGTAGCCCATTGACTAAAACCTGGATTTAAGCGTTTGAGTTCTTCAAGGTCTATTTCGGCAAGGTCTGCTGCTTGAGATAGATCTAACTGACCAGTAGTATTAACTTCTGCAAAATAAGGTTCAGTAGAGATTTCTTCAAGTTTAAGTCCAAGCATATCAGCATCACGAATAGCGCGAGCTGTTGCTAGTAATTTCGGTACATAACGCATGGTTTCACCAGGAAGGTGAAGTGACCAATAGTCAGTTGGTTTGTTTGACTGACTGTTACGATTGATCGCCCGCATGACATTACCTTCACCTGCGTTATAAGCAGCAAAGGTTAATAACCAATCACCATCAAACATGTCATTCAATTGAGATAGGTAATTCAATGCAGCATCCGTAGAAGCGACAATATCTCTTCGACCGTCATACCACCAATTACTTTCTAGGCCAAAGTTCTGTGCTGTACCAGGAATAAATTGCCAAGGACCAGCGGCTTGCGCGGGAGAAACTGCGAAAGGATTGAAACCGCTTTCAATAAAAGGAATCAATGCGACTTCTGCCGGCATACCTCTATCAAGTACCTGAGACAGGATGTACTGGTAATAGGGAAGTGCTCTTTGGCTTACTTCATTGACATGTCGGGGATTGTTTTCAAGCCAGACGAGTTCACGTTCAATGCGGATGTTTTCAAGATCAAGTTCGAGTAACAGATGTTGACGCGTTAATTCCCAGGCGCTTTCAGATGCATTTTGCTGATCGAGACCAAAAATAAGGTTTCTGTTATATAAATTGCCGTAATCTAATCCTACCAGCAATCTTACCTTTTCATCTGGTGAAGATTGGTTGGCCGTATTTGAATACTGGCTTTGGTTAGCACAGCCGCTAACCAAAGAGGCAAGCGTCAAGGCTAGAAATCCTGTTCTGAGTCTGGACATAGGCTTCTCGAAACTGAATGTAAACTTAACAAGACATTCTAACAGCGATAGCGTCAGACGCAATCAAAAGTTGTTCTTCCATTCTCTTAATAGTGCCAATGTTTCTGCGGGCGTTTCAGGATGTTCGCCTGTATGGCCATAAACTGTATGAATAACAGAGGTTTCTGCGGTTCTCATAAAGGGATTAATTGCTTTCTCAATGCCTATGCGAGAGGGTAAGGTAGGTAAATTTTGTTCACGTAAGCTGCGACATTTTTCGGTCATGATGCGAATATCATTGTTTTCTGGTTCTACTGCATGAGCGAAGGCAAGGTTTGATAAGGTGTATTCATGCGCAGGATAGACGCTAGTATCGTCGGGTAAGCTGGCAAAATAGTCCATTGCCGCTTGCATCTGTTCAGCTGTACCTTCAAAAAGCCGACCACAACCCGCCATGAAGAGTGTATCGCCGCATAGGAGGAGATGATCGTCCGGTGAGAAATAACTGATATGGTCAAGAGTATGTCCAGGTATCGTTTTAACTTCAAAGCCAGTATTTAATACGTATATAAGATCGCCATCTGTTAAAGGCTGTGTAATGCCTTCAAAAGGAGAGTTAGCTGGACCATAGATAGGGCAATAGTCATTTTGCTGTTGCAGTTCTAAAGCACCGCCGGTATGGTCTTGATGATGATGGGTGATCAAAATTGCAGATAAAGTTTTTTGGTGTTCGTCTAGCCATTGTTTTACTGCTTCCGCACTACCTGGATCTACAATCACAACGCCCGCTTCGGGATTTTCAGGATCGCATATTGCCCAGATGTAATTATCATTAAAAGCAGGTATCGGTGTCAGATTCAGCATTTTTTGCCCCATCAATGAAACTTTAATCTAATTCAATTGTACCTTATTACAGCGAAACTCGCTTTGCCAGCATAAACTGAATAGGTCAGTATAGTTATTAAGCACAAAATTCAATGAGGGCTTTTCATGGGAAAGTTGCCATCTAATGCGAACGAACATCCTTCTGAAGCCATACGTCGCTGGTATGCAACACCACTAGGTGAAAAAATTGCTGCCTGTGAAAAACAGATGGCCGATTCAATTATTCACAGTGCATTTGGTTATCATCTTTTGCAAATAGGTTTTGATGCCTCCGTTCCATTGTTTGAGTCTAGCCCTGTGTCTCATAAGGTAATGCTTTGTCCAAGAATGTCATTGGGTATGACAGAGCAAACCATTATTGCTGAACCTCACGAGTTGCCAATTACAGATAATAGTCAGGATGTAGTCATACTGCATCATGCCTTAGATTTTGCTGATCATCCTCACCAAGTTCTTCGAGAAGCCTCCCGTGTATTAAGGCAAGGTGGTCACCTTCTAATCGTAAGCTTTAATCCCAATAGTTTTTGGGGAGTGTGTCGCCGTTTCCATCGTAATCCATCACCACCCTGGACAACCCACGGCTTTTCACATTGGCGTTTACATGACTGGATCAGGCTGTTGGATCTTACCGAGCTTAAAAGTCAAAGCGATTTTCATCGTCCTCCTGTCGAAAATGAGCGCTGGTTTAAGCGCTTGAGCTTTATGGATTCTTGGTTTTCAAAGTTGCCCACTCACAATGGATGCATCTTGATGATGTGGGTCAGAAAAGATGTTGTAGGAATGACCCCTTTAAAACCAGCATGGAAAACACGTAAACTTATCTCTTTTCCTGTTGCTGAGCCTACCGCTCGTCAAAAGTCTGCCCGGGGTAAGTCGATTTGAGTTTAGTGGAAATATTCACCGATGGTGCGTGTAAAGG
>REDB01000136.1 GCA_007693685.1 Oceanospirillales bacterium | reverse complement strand
GAGGGCCTGCATCAAGCAAGCCCTCAGAGTGATCATTCCGTGTAATATTTATTGAGTTTTTAAGACTTCCTTATAGCCAAGGCGGTAATCGGGGTACAACCAAATAAACCCCGTCTCTTTCAGGCGATCATGTCGAATGCGTTTGCTATCACGATGAATACTAGCGGTGGTTATGTCTTTAATATTAAGCTGTTGGTGAAGCCAGCTAAGAATGTCATACAAAGCAGCAGGCTCAGTATCGGTCAAATTGTAGCTGTCTTTGGGCTTATAACCCTGATGTCGTCGTTGAATCAGATGTATCACCGCACGCGCAGCATCATCGATATGAATGCGGTTGGTGTAAATCGGCGTTTCCTTGGGTGGTAACACTCCTTGCTGGGCTTGGCGTATCAAAAAGTAGCGTCCCGGTCCGTATAGACCTGAAGGGCGCAAAATGGTGACGGGATGCCCTGATTTTAACCAGTGATCTTCTGCTTCTAAAAGAACCTTGGCCGTTTCCCTAACAGGGTTTCTTTCTGAGGTTTCATCGACCCACTCCCCTTCTGACTGTCCATAAACACCTGTTGAAGAGATTAACCAAACATGAGTTTGGGGATATTCCTTCAAGGCTTTAAGTGCCTGCTGAGCAACATCAACATAGGCTTTTCGGTAGGCAGATTCGTCCGATCCATTGGGTGAAAGGCATAGCACTAGGTCATCTGGCGTAAAAGGTAGTTGAGGCCAAGTTTGAGAGGCATCATGCTGAATCAGTTCTACATGCTCTGGAACTGATTGCCCTCGCCTCATTCCAAGAACTTTAAAATTCTGTTGAGCAGCTAAATTCGCAATCCTGCCACCCAAATCACCCAATCCAACCATTAACAGTTTTCTTTGTTCTGTCTTCTTTTGCATAGAGCACCTTTAAAAACGCTATACTTGAGTATGACACTATGAATAGGGTTTAATTCGTGTTTGGATTTCTAACTCATCAATAGGAAAGATCTATGATCAAGAAAGTTAATCTAGTTCTACTCACCCTGTTAATGCTTCTGGGTAGTCTCGCGCTCACTGGATGCAATACCGTTGAGGGTTTGGGCAAAGATATCCAGCGAGGCGGTGAGAAAATTGAACGTGTAGGTCGCAACTGAGCAAACTTCGATTAAGGTGTTAGCTTCAATTCACCGACTTCTTCAATATTGATCATCGGCAGCAAGCGTCCGGCATCGAGTCGGGCGCTGAAGCTGTAGTTGACACTACTGCGTTGCGTATTACTGAAAAGATCACCCAATAATCGAGCACTGCCGAAAAGATCAGGACTTGCTTGTATCATAAAGTCAGCTTGTCCATAGGCAGGTACTGTCGGAATATCAGGCGTTGCACCACTAAGGATACGAAACCCTTCTATCTCAACCGCATAAGTCATTCCTCTGAAAGGCAAAGCGACTCTATTCGGGTTGATGATTTGAATTCCTATGTCAAAACGAGGAGCTAGACCCACCGTATTCGGTGCAAACGCGAAAGAGGTTATATTGACCTGAGGCTTCTGATAAGTGCTAGAAAGCGATGCACAGCCACCCACAACGAAGATAAACAATAAACCTAGCGGCAACCAAAGTGCTTTTCTCATCTTCCAATCCTTTTTATGTGTCTTTAATAGACTAATCTAAGCAAATCCTTACTGAGCCTAAGCTGAATGCACTGACTACTTGGTTTCATCAAACCAAGGCAAACTTTGTTTAATCACTTTTACCAACTTAGGTACAGCAACAAATCGAATGCTATAAGCAATCGCTAAACCACCAATAATTGCTAAAAACATTCCCATACCTACGCGGAACATCAGTGCGGTAAAGAACGCAGTTAGAATCGCGGTAACGATCTCTTCTAAATGGGTTTGTATCCAGCGTTTGTTATTCGATTCCATGGGGTTTCCTTTTCTGATTTTTGTAGGGCTAAATGAAACAAAGTGTTATAATTTATCTATCGATACAGAGGTACTTTGAATGCAACTCAACAAAGAATTAAGCAAAACTAAAGAATCCAAAATTCTAAAAGCTGTTGCAAGTTCATCAGCAATTGAATCAGGTGAATCCGTTCAGAAAATTGAAGAGCGCCTTTTGAAGCAAAAAAGCAAATTTAATCATTTGCAGTTAGCAAACTAACTTTCCAACAATGTATCTCTAATCAATTTCTCTAAGTGAACGTAATCTCCATTAACGCCTGCTTGAATTGATTTAAAGTAAAACTCCTTATGCTGCTCAAATAGGCTGTAATCTAAAGGGCCAATATTTGCTTCAGAACACATTACATCTAATAAAAGTCGAGAAATTCGACCATTTCCCTCTCTAAACGGATGTATCAAAATAAACTCTACATGACTTCTCGCTAAAAAACTAACTAAGGCACGTTCATCAAGCAGAGTGATTTGACTAAAACTGGTAAGAAAATCCTCTTCAAACTGAGTGACTAACTGAGGTAAATGTGAAGCTGCAGCGAAAGGAAAGCCTCCTTTCGACATGTTGACGCTCCTTAGCATTCCAGCCCACTCGTAGAGTGGACCAAGCCACTGACGATGCCAATCACAAATATGCCGAAACGTTAACTCAGCTTTTTCTTCTTGATTAAAAATTCTTTCATATAGCTTAAACAACAGAACTGTTTCAGCTTCGTTGATATCTTCTTGAGTTTTTATTCCCAGTTTATTACGAAGAACCTGCTCATTCGATCCAGGTTCGTATTCGACTTGAGGACTTTCAATCAGATATTTCATTGCATTACTTCATGGCGATCTAAACCACCACCTCAGCTAAATTACCCTTACTCTCTAACCAAGCTTTACGATCCCCTGAACGCTTTTTAGCTAACAGCATGTCCATCAGTTCGTTAGTGTCATCGTCAACATCGATGGTTAACTGTACCAGACGACGGGTATCAGGAGACATGGTGGTTTCACGTAGCTGCAAAGGGTTCATCTCACCCAAACCTTTGAAGCGTTGTACGCCGATTTTTGCGTTACGACGCTCTGCACGTATGCGGTCGATAATCGCATCCCGTTCGTCATCATCAAGGGCATAGAAGACTTCTTTGGCCACATCGATACGATAGAGTGGCGGCATCGCAACATAGACGTGACCCGCTGCAACCAGTGGACGGAAGTGTTGGACAAACAAAGCACACAGCAAAGTGGCAATATGAAGACCATCAGAGTCAGCATCGGCGAGAATACAGATTTTGTTGTAACGCAGGCCATCCAGCTTTTCAGAGCCAGGATCTACACCGATGGCAACGGAAATATCGTGTATTTCTTGGGAAGCGAGTACTTCACTTGAGTCAACTTCCCAGGTGTTCAGAATTTTACCACGCAGGGGCATAATCGCTTGGAACTCTCGGTTACGAGCTTGTTTAGCAGAACCACCTGCTGAGTCACCCTCGACCAAGAAGAGTTCAGATCTATCAGCATCCGCACCGGAGCAATCTGCCAGTTTACCTGGTAGTGCTGGACCTTGAGTGACCTTTTTGCGCACCACTTTTTTGTTGCTACGCATTCGACTCTGAGCATTACTGATGACTAGTTCAGCAATTTTTTCACCCTCTTCAACGTGCTTGTTGAGCCACAAAGAAAAGGCATCTTTTACCGCACCCGAAATAAACGCTGCGATACCGCGTGATGACAAGCGCTCTTTGGTTTGTCCTGAAAACTGCGCATCACGCATTTTCGCAGAGAGGATATAACAGCACTTATCCCAGATATCATCTGGCGCCAGCTTTACGCCTCGTGGCAGGAGATTACGTATCTCACAGAACTCACGCATTGCTTCCAAAAGTCCTGTGCGCAGACCGTTGACGTGAGTACCACCTTGCGCTGTTGGTATCAGGTTAACGTAACTTTCTGCTGTCACTTCTCCGCCGTCAGCCAACCATTGTATAGCCCAATCTACGGCATCTTCTTGTCCGGTCAAACTTCCAGTAAAGGGCTCGGATGGCAAGGTATCCCATACCTGAGTGGTACCTTTCAGGTAAGCTTCTAAGCCTTCTTCATAGAACCACTCTTCCTGTTCTTTTTTGCCACCAGTCATATCGGTAAAGGTGACTTTCAGACCAGGACATAACACCGCTTTGGCACGCAAAATATGCTTTAAGCGTGACAAGCTAAACTTGGGTGAATCAAAATATTTTGGATCAGGGGTAAAACGAACGGTTGTTCCGGTATTGCGTTTTCCACAGCTACCGATGACCTCTAACTCGGAAACCTTTTCACCATCAGCAAAGCCGATGCGATACACCTGTCCATCTCGGCGTATCTCAACATGCAGCAGCTTAGATAAAGCATTAACCACCGACACACCGACGCCATGAAGACCACCGGAGAAGGTATAGTTATCGTTGTTGAACTTACCACCGGCATGGAGTCGGGTCAGAATCAGTTCAACGCCACTGACGCCCTCTTCAGGATGAATATCAACTGGCATCCCTCGACCATCATCGCTAACGGATAAAGAACCATCTTCATGAAGGATCACATCGATCTGCTTCGCATGACCGGCTAACGCTTCATCGACAGAGTTATCGATCACCTCTTGGGCAAGGTGGTTTGGCCTATCCGTTTCAGTGTACATACCGGGACGGCGTTTAACGGGATCTAATCCACTGAGAACTTCAATCGCTTCGGCGTTATATTGCTTGGTCATGCAGGTTCCTGTTCAGTTACTGGCAGCTTCAGGTAAAGAAATCACGGGTGGCAGCGCTACACGGCCTTCGGCAAACGCTAGTATCGCTGGAATTAAACGGTCAAAGGCTTCAAATCCATGACTGCCACCTGGTTGCACATACTGCACCGATTGCGCATATTTTTCCACTGCTTCGCGATAATCTAGTGTTTCATCAGCCGTTTGCACCAGTAATAAAAACTGTTCAGGTCGCTTAATCTGATCGACTTTAATTGCGGTGAGCTGGGATAAGTGTTCACGGGTTAGGTGATATTTTTCATGAGTGTAGATATTTTCGTTCTCGCCCAACCATTCGGATAACAGAAGATCGGGATTAACCGCTGGATTCACCAACACACATTTCAACTCTGGGAACTGATCACACAACCAGGTCGAATAAAACCCGCCTAAAGAGCTACCTATCAATGTAATAGGTCGGTCTGAAGCGGCTTCGATGATCAACTGCAACTGCCGTATCGCATCCTTAGGCCAATGGGAAAGTTTGGGTACCAGTAGATCAGCAGGCGCATCATCAGTGGATAGATAAGCTTTAAGCACTTTTGCTTTCCAAGAATCTGGGGAGCTATTAAAACCATGAACATAGATAAGTAATGGCTTTGCAGGTGAAGACATGGCTGGGTTATTCCTTTGTTGAGCTATGGCTTGGTATCAAAGATTTTTGCCGAGTCATCTACTCGCTGTAGCTGAGTATCGATTCGACCATCAGGCCAAAGCTGATAGATACGATAGCCTGGCCAAGCATCAGGTTGTTGCTGCTCTATTTCTACCTGATCAGTATTTGGGCAAAACTGAGCAGCAGTTGATGGCGCTGACCATACTTGGATATGGTGTTTCTGCCAGGCTAAGGCTTGATGCAGGTGACCACAAATCACCGCTTTACAGGCAGGTTGATCAGCAACCACAGACCAGAACTTATCGGCATTACCCAACATAATCTCGTCTTGCCAAGCAGTTCCACTGGCTAAAGGGTTGTGATGTAACACAATCAAGGAGTGTTTACTTTCATCTGTTAGATGTCGCTCAACGAACGCCAAGGACTCATCAGAAAGACTTCCTGAACCTCGACCATTCGGTGCATGATTCGAGTCTAGGCTGAGTATTTGCCAATCGCCAAAGGTTAGCAAGGGTTGAAATAGAGAGGAATTCGCTTGCTGCATTACGGCTGGATCATCATGATTGCCAGCAATCCAACTCATAGGCAGGTTTAACGGCGCTAGTAATTGGATAAGTTCTTTATAAATAGCGGCATCGCCATGATGAACCAGATCTCCGGTCAGCAAAAGATGATCGAACTTCTGTTTCGAGGCGATAAGCTGCTCAACAATGGCAGCTAAGGTTTGACGAGGATCGACTCCTCTAAACAACTCACCTACCACTGGCGTGATATGGCAATCACTGAGTTGAAGTATACGAATTGGGGTCATGACAACTCGATATGCTCTCGAGCACAACCAAAGCTGAGGCATTGAGTTAGCCACTCAGCTAGAAACTGATTAAGCTGATACTTTTCATCTGGCTGATGCATGTTCGCGTTAGGATAAGTGTACACGCCGCTATACTGCCGACGACGGCGAGTACAGATCACCTCTGCCATTCGAGCATCATGATAAAGACGGACGACAATATCAGGTGATTCTAACCAAGGTGAACCGCCCGTTTGTGTCTGTCTCATCACTACCGTACTGGTGTAACGAAACGATTCTTCGACCCACAGGCTGACCTGCACTTCACGTGCTTGATAACAGAGATCAAACTCTCGAGAAGACGTCTGCTGTAACTCCGGCAGCAAGCGTAAAATGCGGCCGTAGTTAGTTTGGCAAATCGCCATCTGCTGTGTCAGGTCGGGTACGTATTTACGTTTCATTCTATTGCATACACTCAAGTCCGCGCTGCCGGACTGTTTGATAGTTAATATAAAGCCACTGTACTGCAATCAAAATCGCCGCATTATCCAAGCGACCTTGATGCATCAATTCAAAGACTTCTGTGACGGGCAGACAGTGTACTCGAATATCTTCCCCCTCTTCTGCTAAACCATGCAAACCACTGGCATCAGATGAATCAACAAAACCATACAGCAGATGAATCCATTCATCCATACCACCGGGGCTGGGCAGATAGCCTTGTATCGGCTGTAGATGATGAACATGCAAGCCAGACTCTTCAAGTGTTTCTCGCTCTGCGACTGCTTCAGGCGTTTCACCGTCTTCAATCATGCCTGCAACTAGTTCAAGCAACCAAGGCCCATGAGGAGCCTTCAACGCGCCAGCGCGAAACTGCTCAATCAACACCAGCGTTTCTTTAACAGGATCGACAAGCAGAACCGTCACAGCACTTCCACGACGAAACATTTCCCGTGTTACCACCAGATCATCGCCCTGAAAGGTCGCATGCCTAATACGTAGCTCATGCATGCGGAAGAAACCTTGATAGACACAACGGTCAATCTCAACTTTCGTGTCTTTGATGCCAAACTTTGGGTACCAACCCTTCATATTAGCTCCTAGTATTGAGGTGATTCCGTTCAAAATCTTCAATGGGGACAGGATGACCAAAAAAATACCCTTGGAAGCCAGGACAACGATGATCGATTAAAAACTGACGTTGAGCCTTATTTTCAACGCCTTCAGCTATAACGCATAAATTAAGTTCACTGGCCAAACTGAGAATGATGCGAGTAATCGCTGCATCATTTATATCATCAGGTAAACCATCAATAAAACAGTGATCAATCTTAAGTTGATCTAAGGGTAACTGCTTAATGTAAGCTAGCGAAGAGTAACCTGTCCCAAAGTCGTCGAGAGAAAAGCCTATTCCCTGTTCCTTTAGATACCTCATACGCTGGATTGCAAAATCTATATCATCCAGCAACACACTCTCTGTCAGCTCAAGCTTTAAGCGCTGGGGTACAACATTGAACTTAGTTATTAAATCTAAAACCTCATCTGCAAAATCAGGCTGCTTAAACTGATGAGCGCTAATATTTACGGAGATGGTAAGGTGACACATACTAGGTAATCTAGCCCAGGCTGATAACTGACGACAAGCTTGCTTTATCACAAATTCACCCAAGGGAAGAATCAAACCCGTTGATTCAGCAACAGGAATAAACTCTGATGGAGGTATTAACCCTTTCACGGGATGTTGCCAACGAACTAAAGCCTCAGCACCAATTAATTGACCAAAAGCATCAACTTGCGGCTGATAGAAAAGTATTAATTGCTGTTGTTGAATAGCAGTACGTAATTCACTTTCTATTAATGCTTTGGCAGCAAGTGAAGCCTGCATTTTAGGATCGAAGAAGAATATCCGATCGCGACCAGATTCCTTAGCTTTATACATGGCTAAATCTGCATGTTTGAGTAACTCATCAACAAGATCAACCTGATAAGTAAGCGCAACTCCAATACTGGCAGTGATGTAGTAGTGCTGATCACCAAGCAGATACTCTTGACGTAGTGCTGACAAAATCTTGTCTGAAACCAGTTGCGCTTTTTCTGCAGCACTACTCTTTTCAGCACCTAAAGTGCCGAGCATGATCACAAATTCATCGCCACCAAATCGAGCAACGGTATCCTCATCACGGACACAACTCAGGATTCTAGTCGCAACTTGTCGAAGTAACTCGTCGCCTTTATCATGGCCTAGCGTATCATTCAGTGTTTTAAAATTATCCAAGTCGATGAAAAGCAATGCACCTAATTCATTGCTTCGCTTGTTGTGTTTAAGTTGCTGATGTAGACGATCAATCAATAGTCGTCTGTTGGCCAATCCAGTTAACGTATCGTGAAAAGCAAGATGCCGGATATTGCTTTCACTTTCTATGAGTTCTTCTGCCTTTAACTTGAGGGCCTGGCGCTGAGCAGAAAGTTCAGCATGATAGGCTTGAAATAAGCTTGAAGACCAACGTGAAAAAAGCAGTGAAACCATTACGGCAATTAAAAAAGCAATTCCAACTAGAGTGAAATAGGCTGTGAGCTGATTAGGTGCACTGTCCTTAAACATTTTTATTTCGTTATGTAGGATACCAGTAACTTCATCCTCAAAAATTGTTGAAATCAAAATCCAATTCCAATATCCGGCGGGTTCAACCAATGCAAGCTTCCATCGCTGTTCACCCGTCACTGAATCAGACCATAAATAGCGGATAAAACCACCGCCATTTTCTGCTGTAGTCAACATCTGAGAGATAGCTTCACGTTCATTCTCTTGTTGCTGCTCAGGATTTAACATTTCAAGATGACTACTATCAAGTGATAGTAATACCTTGCCCTTATGATCGATGATGGCGGTATATCCCGTTTCACCAATCAATCGAGTACGGATTAGCTTTAATAACTGCTGTTGTAGTTTTTGCTCCCATTCATAGGTGTAATCACCTGCACCAATCAACCAATCATAAGGAGCAAAGTATCTAACATAGGCTAACTTATCTGCCATCTCTTCAGGATTATCCGGACGATACCAACGATAGGCTGAGAAACCCTGCCCGACAGGCTTTCGTGCAGCTTCAATCAACCCTTGCATAATAAAATGTCCGGTATCATCTTGATTGTCAGGTAACAACAACCCCTCATACTCAGGCGCTATAGGAAGCAATATAAATCTACCCGTCATTTCATCAATAAAGTAGTAACCACGACCATCAAAGAACTTTAAGGGCCGAAGCGTTTCTACTATGAGTGACTGTAAGACTTCTGGTTCTATTAAATCGTGCTGCTGTTGATAAAGAGTAGTTGCTGTATCTATGGCTAAATCAACCACTTCTACAAGCCGCTGACGTAATTCAACTTCTATCTGAGCTTGCGTATATTCAATATCATTTAATATCGCCGCCATTTCTCTTCGCAAGTGCTGCTGAATTTGTTCAAAAGAGAGTTGCTCGATACGCTGGATAGATTCGTTATGATCTTGTATTTTTTGCCAACTAAAAAATCCTGACAAAAAAACTGTCAGCAAAAGTACGACCAGTAAAGTACTCGCTAGATGAATACGTGGGAGAGTTCGAGATTTATCTGAAAGCTGCATACTACTAAACCTGCAGTTATATAAATCTCATCATAGTATCATCTCGGCTATAAAAGAATGCTTTTGATCATCAATTTCACCTATTGGCTGAAGCTTCGTAACTGCTGAATCTCTTCTGGCCAAATCTCTGGTTCTATCGTTTCGAGAATCAACGGCATTTTTTCAAAACGAGCATCCTGCATTAAATAACGAAATACTTCCCAACCAATCTCACCTTGACCTAAGGAGTGGTGGCGATCAACACGGCTGCCTAATGCACCTTTTGAGTCATTCAAATGCATCGCTTTAAGGTAGTCAAAGCCAACGATTCGATCAAATTCAGCAAAGGTTGCTTCACAGGCTTCCTGAGTACGAAGATCATAGCCTGCGGCAAAGATATGACAGGTATCGATGCAAACGCCAATACGCGATTTATCTTCGACCTGATCAATAATCTCTGCCAAATGCTCAAACCGATGACCTAAATTACTACCCTGTCCTGCTGTTGCTTCTATTACTGCGACGACATTGTCAGTTTCATTGATCGCTACATTAATCGATTCCGCAATCTTAGCTAAACACTCCGTTTCGCTGATCTCACGAAGATGACTACCGGGATGGAAATTTAGCCACACTAATCCTAACTGCTCACAGCGTTGCATCTCATCTACAAAGGCTGCGCGTGATTTTGCCAGTGCATCTGCATCAGGATGACCTAGGTTAATGAGGTAACTATCATGAGGAAGAATCTGCCGTGGTTGAAACCCATGCTTTTCGCAACGTTTTCTAAATTGCTCAATACTTTTATCTGTTAAGGGTTTGGCATCCCAGCGACGCTGATTTTTCGTAAACAGTGCAAAGGCATTGGCTCCAATCGCTTTGGCATTATCTGGCGCATTTTCAACACCACCGGAGGCGCTTACATGGGCGCCTATCCAATATTCACTCAAACTATCTCTCCTAGTGTATTCATCACAATTTGTTGCTTTACAGACCTATCTGCGAGTGCGATGCTAGCATTTTACCCGACATTCGCAGGATCTTCTCATGTCTATCGAAGGCGCCATCGCCTATTTTATCGCCATCTTTATTTTTGCTATCACTCCGGGGCCTGGTATTTTTGCCCTATTAGCACGTGGTATGAGTAGTGGCTTTAAAAGTTGCATACCGTTAGCGGCTGGTATGACATTAGGTGATTTACTCTATTTAACACTCGCCTTTTTTGGTCTAGCCGCTCTTGCTGAGCATTGGAATGAAGTGTTCACCGTGATTCGCTTAGTAGGGGCTGCCTATCTTCTTTGGCTAGGATGGAAAATGTGGACCACACCTATCACGTTAAGTGCCATCAATGAGGAAACAAGCCGTATTGGATTTCTTAAGAGTTTTTTACAAGGCTTTTTAATCTCATCATCAAACCCCAAGGTGATTCTATTTTACATCGCCTTTTTACCCAGCTTTATTGATCTGACGCGTTTAGATAGATCTGATTTAGTGTTGGTCAGCAGCTTAACCGTTGCCGCATTAATGGCAGGCTTGTTACTCATCGCTGGCGGCATTGCTACCGCGAGGCAGTTATTTCGTTCCGAGCGTTCTATGAAAGTGATCAACCGCAGTGCAGGTTCGTTGATGGTGGCAGCAGGGTTGTATTTGGCGGGTAAGAGCTGAGTCTCAAGAGCCAATGTGTACATCACACCATCTCTTAGCATTTATCTGATTTATAAACCTGTTGATATCGAGAAGACAATCATACTGCATTGACGCCGCGTTAAGGGGTGAGAAACGCAACTACCAACTCACCGCATTACACTAAAAACTAATAAAATCAATGCATAACGAAAATGCCACGCGTTGCGAATCCCTCTTGAATGCCTTGTTAGCTTACCCTTTCACACATTTCGTGCGATTTGATCATATTGATCGCTTCCTGTGATAAGCTATACTCCAGTTAGACTTAAGACTGCGGAGAATAGCCATGCATACATTAACAGCAAATGACGCTAAACGAAATTTTGGTGAATTGCTTCTTAATGCTCAACGCCAACCAATTAAGATCAGTAAAAATAACAAAGATGCTGTTGTCGTGATGTCTATACACGACTACGAAGAGCTTGAAATGATGAAAACAGAATATCTTAAACATTGTTTCAACGCGGCTAAAGATGACTTGGCAAAAGGCAATGCCGTTGATGGTAAAGATTTTTTGAATGATCTGTAACAAACAATATGAATCATAAAAAATATAAACTGAGTAGTTTGGCTCAAACTCATTTACTTAAAGTAAAAAACTATACCATCAACAATTTTTCCGAATTACAGTGGCAACGTTATAAAGAAACACTACTTTCTGGCTTTCAAATGCTCGCCGATAATCCTGATTTAGGACGAAGCTGCCATGAAATATATAGTAACGGCTTTTACTTTCCGATTGGAAAACATACTGCTTACTTCACAAAGGAAGAGAATTTCATCTTAATCGTAGCTGTATTAGGGCAATCTCAGTTACCGCAAAATCACCTGAAATAATAAACAATTATGAGCGGCAGTTTCGATTGGTAAGCTAACGAGCCTGTAGAAAAACCTAATTTCGACAAGTTTTCCGCCAGTACTCGATCTATATTTTTCATTTTCAATTGCTGATCTCAATCAGCAATCAGTTCTTTATCCTGCCTTGACGGCTTTAACCTGCAATTGGCTTCTCAAAGCCTCACTCAAGGGCAAGCTCAACCTAATTCCAGCCTTATCCACTCAATCCACCGTATTTCGCTAACTTCTCAACATTATGCACCAAACAGAATAATTGCCATTGTCCCTGAACCTTGCTTTTACCACGTAAACTAAAGCGGTTCAGCCCTTTGTTGGTGCCAATATTGCCGAATACAGGTTCCACGACAGACATTCGATGGCTATATATTTGCTTTCCTTTGGGACTATCCACTCGATGTTTCATCCAGTCGGTATAGGTCGGTGCTCGCTGGTCGCTGAGTGTAAAACTGACTTGCCTACCTGCACCCTTTCGATGATTAGCCGACGCAGGATTTTTCATGCATTGATTATTGATCGTGCAATGACGGCACTGAAGTAAGCGTCCCTCGAAGTAAGCTGTGCGCTGTCCTCGATCATTGATTTTCACACCACGATGACTGATTTCCTCACCTGCTGGACAAATGCATATCATCTTTACTGGATCAAATTGGAATTCACTGGCAGGTATCAGGTGTTTAGCTTTGGATTTTTTCTGCGATTGATGACGCTTTCCATACTTTTCTTTTTGATCCTTGAACTTTGGATCACGACTTCTGAATTGATTGTCGGGAATGTAGCCATTAATCTGATTTTCGTGCAAATACTTCATATTGGCTTCATTCGCAAAGCCAGTATCGGCAGTAACAATAATACCATCAGCATAGACGTTGTCATTGATACCCAATCTCTGATAACGAACCTTAATGCTTTCCAATATTGGTTGCAGAGTATGGTGTTCCTGCCCTTCGCCGAAAGCTTGTGCATCAATGATAATTTGATGCTTCTTATCGACAGCTGCAACACCGTTATACCCTTGGATCGTCCCTTTACTGGTCGTCATTTTTGCAGATTCAGGATCAGTAATGTTACTCTTCACTTCCTTGCTACGCTTCGCTTTGCCCATTCTCGGTTGGTTCTGATTTAAAAACTCACCAATCTTGTTAGCTGCTGCATCGAGCGTCTGGATAGTTTTAGTCTTACGAGCACTGCGCTCTTGAGCTTCCTCACCTTCAAACGTGTCTTTTTCTTGATGTTCATTTAAATGATATTGAATCATGCGCTTGAGCTTCTGACGCTTCTGCTCCAACTCTTTAAAGGTGCCAGACCATTCCTTAGATGCGTTAGAACGTGTCTTACAACCATCGATGGCAAAGAGTTCATGCCCTAGTAAACCTTGCTGGTCACAAATCAACAGCACTTGTTCAAATAAAACTTCTATTGCCTGAGCTTGGCTACTGACAAAGTGAGCAATCGTCGTGAAGTGCGGTACGGTATCGCAAGATAATGCCTTAAATATGATATTGGTTTCGCAACACCACTGGATCTCGCGACTGGAAGTGATTCCCTTGGAATACGCGAATAGAATAATCTTCAGCAAGATAGCAGGATCGTATGCAGGACGACCTTCAGTATCATTTTTATAGGGCTGATGGAAAGCGGTGAGATCGAGTTTTTCAGAAATCAGGTAATGAAGGGCAAACTCAAATGTACCAGGCTGGATCTGTTCAAGGTAGTTGATCACCACCATCGACATCTGGTTGTAGTCATAATGTTTGAACTTTGCCATCCTGAAGCCTCCATTTCCTCAAAGTCTTATCAAAGCATAGATGGAGAGATTTTTCTACAGCCTGAACGCCGCGTTAAGGGGTGAGTAACGCAACTACCAACTCATCGCATTGCACTAAAAACGAATAAAATCAACGCATAACGAAAATGCTACGCGTTGCGAATCCCTCTTGAACGCTTTGTTATGTGCGTGTTTCAGATTGACACAGAATCCCTAACTCAGCCTGCTTCTTTTTACTTAAACCACTTGAAACAATTCTATAGGATTCAGATAGATAATAACGTAACTCATCATCAAGGCGACTTCCCGTTTCAGTTTGCTGAATCCATTTCATTCCTCGATTAGCAAAATATGGTGCTGGTCTGTAACCATCACAATTACTCAGAAAATCAAAGTTCAGGTCTGACACCTTAAAAGTAAATGCCGATTTCCCGTCAGAGCTCCAACCTCCGACCGCAAATACCTTATCGCCTACTTTCCATACATCAGAATTGCCCCATTGAACAACATGACTAGTAGCGGGGAAAGAGCCGCAAAATTCATTAAATTCATCGTAATTCATATTGTTCATCCTTGAAGCACATAACGAGCCTGTCGGATTAGACATTTTGAACTCAAAATCCCCAGCATCGACAGC
>REDB01000173.1 GCA_007693685.1 Oceanospirillales bacterium | reverse complement strand
CACAACTTCAACAGCGAATGAGTCATCAGTTTCAGTTAAAAATGATGGCCGATCATGCAGCCGACGCAGGGGTGATAGCCTTCTATGAGTGGATCAGTTCAGATTCTGAATATTGGGAGAGTTCTTATTGGCCGACAGGTGAATGGGTCGATTTTATTCAGCAAAGTTATTTTCATATTCCTGAGAGCGCTTTAATTTGGCAAGCTAATCAGGTGACGTTAAATGTTGAAGGGGCGATTATTAATTATGCTGGAGCGCTGAGCGAAACACATCTTCGTGTTCGTTTTTACCGATCCCCCGAAAGCGGCAAAATCCATTTAGATCATTGGATGGAGTTATATTGATGCCTCATAAAGCATATCAAGCAGGGATCAGTCTGTTAGAACTTATAACAGTTATTGTAATTTTAGTTATCTTGGCAACGGTGGCCGTACCTTCTTTCTCAGCCCTAGTGGAACAAACGCGTCAAGAAACAGCAGCCGAACAGCTCAGAAATCATTTGGCTCTAGCACGAATAGAATCCGTCACTCGTCAAGAATGGGTAACCATTTGCCGAAGTAAGGATCAACAAAACTGTGTCGGTGATGCATTAACAGGCGCAACAGAATGGTCTGGATTGATTATGTTTGTCGATCACGACAGAAATCGCTTACCCACCAAACCAGAAGATATTATTCGCGTTACAACCTTCAAATCACCAGTGACCATGCACTGGAATCGTGGCGACAGCCTAACCTATCAACCCGATGGCACTGTCACCGGCTTTTCCAACGGAACCTTCAGAATCAATGCGGGCAATCCGGATAAAGAACATCGATTGATCTTGTCTTTATCCGGAAGAGTTCGTGAAGAAACCAAGTAATTTAAAAATATTTAGTGAACAGAACTCAGTAGATAAAAAGAGACATAGGCTTCAATATGCCTGACGCGCCGTAAACCCATCCATGGGGGCTCGGCTGCCGCATCCATGCGGCAGACGGTCAGTCATATTGAAGCCTATGGCTCTTCCGCAGCGTGTGCCGGTTACAATCTTTTAATTTTCGTCTTTCTCATGAAATATGTATTCGCTAATCATCTCGGCAGTATCTCTGGTACTGAGTGTTGAAAAACTGCAAAATAGAGTTCAATAACACTCAAGACGAGTGACCTTTTTAGCCTTGATGAAAAGAGCAGACTTCCTTAATGACTGATACCCTTCGGGTCGCGATGGCCCAGTTGAATTTTGTTGTCGGAGATATTCCCGGTAATGTTGAGCGTATTTTAGACGCCGCGAAGAAGGCTCGGGATCAACATAAAGCGGATATACTACTCTGTTCAGAATTAGCCTTGACGGGTTATCCACCAGAAGACTTATTGCTTCGTCCAAGCCTAGAGCGTCGTGTTGATAAGGCATTGCAGCAGTTGAAAGATGGTGTGCAAGGTATCGCACTGGTGGTTGGCTATCCCCGTTATCAGGATGGCAAACTCTACAACGTGGCGGGTGTTATTCATAATGGCGATGTGATATTTGAATATGCCAAACAGTGTTTGCCAAACTATCAAGTATTTGATGAAAAACGCTATTTTGTTGCGGGTACGCAATCAGGTACCTTTAGTTTTAAAGGTTGTCGTATTGGATTAAGTATCTGTGAAGACATTTGGCACAGTGAACCTGTCGCTCAGTTAAAAGCTCATAATGCAGAATTGATTTTGAACCTGAATGCCTCACCTTTCCATGCTGGTAAAACGCATGTCAGACAGCAGGTGCTGGCGCAGCGTGCTCAAGAAAGTGGTGCTGCGATTCTCTATGTCAACCAGGTTGGCGGTCAGGATGAGTTAGTCTTTGATGGTGGCTCAATGGTGGTCAATGCTCAAGGTGAACAAATCTTTGCCTCAGCGCATTTCACAGAATCGTTGGATTGTGTTGATCTGAATCTAGTGTCTGGTGAAGTCACTCCATTACAGCCTTCGGTGCCCGCATTGAGTGATGAGGATGCGGTTTATGAAGCGCTGGTTTTAGGTGTCAGGGATTATGTCGAAAAAAACCGCTTTCCTAGTGTTGTACTTGGATTGTCGGGTGGTATCGACTCGGGTTTAACCGCGGCGATCGCTGTTGATGCGCTGGGACCTGAACGCGTAAAAGTGGTGATGATGCCTTTCCGCTACACCGCCAGCATGAGTATTGAAGATGCGGAAGCTCAAGCAAAGCTGTTAGGTATTGAATACAGTTCAATCTCTATAGAGCCTATGTACGAAAGCTTTATGCAGCAACTGGCTCCTGAATTTGAAGGGCGAAAAGCGGATACTACCGAGGAAAATCTACAAGCGCGTTGTCGCGGTGTATTACTGATGGCCATCTCGAATAAAACCGGTGCCTTGGTACTGACAACAGGTAATAAAAGTGAAGTGGCGGTCGGTTATTCAACGCTATACGGCGATATGGCTGGTGGTTTTGATGTGCTGAAAGATGTGCCCAAAACCCTTGTCTATCGTTTATCGGAGCATCGTAACAAACGCTCACCCGCCATTCCCCAACGAGTCATCGATCGTCCACCTTCAGCAGAATTAGCGCCAGATCAAAAAGATCAGGACTCCTTGCCTGATTATGCTGATTTAGATCGTATCTTAGAGTTGTATGTGGAGCAGGATTACAGCGCTCACGCGATCATTGAAGAAGGGTTTGAGGAAGCGGTTGTGAATCGTGTGATTCGCCTAGTAGATATCAATGAGTACAAGCGTAGACAAGCTCCTATAGGCCCTAGAATCACTCAGAGAGGCTTTGGTCGTGATCGTCGCTATCCAATCACCTCTGGATGGAGAGCAGGGGAGTAGCTCTGTCCCGCTCCATCTAAAGTCTACTCTTGTCGATTGCTCTGGTTGAATGCTCTTGCTGAATGATTAAACGACTACCATTCACCCTCTTCGGCTGAGTCCCAGTCGTAGGGGGTGATTTGAAAGGCTTCTAGTCGATAACCTGATGCCCCCATCTCATGTCTGAAATCAACCGTGGTGAGTCGTCCTGTGACCCAAACGGCATCCCAAAGATTTTCTACCTCTGTTCCTGGTTCAAAATGTACATCAATAATTTGATTTGAGGGGGGCGGTGGAACATGAATACAGGCGCCGAAGTAGGGGACTAGGAAGAAGCGAAACACTCGTGTCTGTTCTGCTTCCAATGGCACTACGAAACCCGGAATACTGATCATTTTGCCATCTAGATCTTCACGAACAGGGGCAGAGGCAAGCACTTGAAGCATATGATCCATCATCTGCTCTGCTTCAGGGCTGTAATCGTCAATCATATCAAAGGTGAAAGGATCTATACCAAAATCACCGATCAGATCAGCAAGCGTTAACACATAATCCTCGGGCATTAACTCATCCCAAGTAAAGACTACAGCGTCGTCATTAGCATGCAATGGCATGGCAAGCAGCAAGGCTAAGCATGCGCTCAGTAACAGTTTAGGCATACGCCTCCAGTCAGTTTAAAGTCTAGGTGTCAGACCATCTGCTAGAGTATAGCGATACGCACGCCAAGCGGGAATGAGTCCGGTTAAAAGACCCGCTAATTGCACCGCGCCTAAAAGCCACCATTGGCTTGCACTTGGCCAGCCTGGCGAGCTTAAAAATAATCCATACTCCAGCGCTAACCAGTCCTGAATACCTAATGTCAGCAAGCTGAGTAGTATTAAGCCAAGTAAAATACCTAAGAAGGTCAGTAACACCGCTTCAAAGATTAACAGGGTAACAATACGAAAAGGACTGGCGCCTACTGCCCTTAGGACAGCTAGTTCGCGACGACGTTCATTTAAACTGGTCAGCAGCATGCCTAGCATGCCAGTAAAACCAGCAAAAACTACAAAACCTGAGATGATCAGCAATGTCTTTTCAGCTATCGACATGACTTGCCACAACTCTTGTAAGGCAACACCAGGTAAAATAGCTTGCAAAGGTTCAGCACGAAAATTGTTGATCGCTCGTTGTATATGAAACGTGCTCATGCGCGATTCAAGACCGAGTAAAAAAGCTGTGATCTGTTTGGGTGTCAGGTCCATCTCACGTGCTTCATCAGCAGTGACATTCATACCCGGAATTCGAGTGCCTGCGCGCCAGTCGATATGAATGGCTTCCCAAGCTTCTAGACTGATCAGTAGGTTTTTATCAACGGGGGTACCCGTCGGTTGTAAAATACCTGAAACCTGAAAAGGCTTATCGTCGTGCATCGCAAAACTTCCACGACCTAAACCATGTGCAATGACAACCCTATCCCCAAGAGTGTAGTTAAGCGCCCGAGCTACTTCTGCACCGATAACGACATCAAAAAGATCATCAAAGGCATGGCCTTTAGCAAAGGTCAGTGGTTGCTGTTTACCAAAGCGATAATGTTCGAAATAAGCATCCGTGGTACCCACCACTCTAAAGCCACGATGAGAGTCCCCTAAGGTGATCGGGATGCTCCAAGCTACTTGATCCTGATTAGCAATCTGTTGATAGCTGCTCCAACGGATATTGTTGGTGGGTTGGCCGATATTGAAAACTGAATAGAGTAGTAAGGGTAATGAGCCGCTTCTTGCACCTACAATTAAGTCAGTTCCTGAAACGGTATTAAAGAATCCTTCACGCGCATCATGGCGTAATTTATCCACACCGGTTAACAGCAGTACACTGATGGCAATAGTAAGAAGCGTTAACGAAGCTGTTCCACGGCGATTCCATAGACTTCGCAGAGCTAGAATTAACATGAAGCACCTGTTTCGTGAACGGGTTTTAACTGATTGATCTCGGCAAGATTGATGACACGATCAAAGTGACTACTGAGACTTAGATCATGACTAACAAAAATCAACGTGGTGCCATTTTGTTGGCATTGCTCAGACAATAAAGACAAGAACTGATCACGCGTGTCACTATCTAAAGCGGATGTTGGCTCGTCTGCTAGCATGATCTCTGGCTGACCAATTAAGGCTCTTGCTGCAGCAACACGTTGTTGTTGACCGATTGATAACTCGGCAGTCTGAAGATTTTTATCCAGATATTCGTGCAGCCCTAGGGCGCTTAGTAGTTCTCTAGCTGCTGAGTCAGGGTCGCCAGCACGTTGTCGACGAAGGTTCGAAAAACGACATGGTAGTGTCACATTATCAACAAGGTTTAAATAGGGAAGTAGGTTGAACTGCTGAAACAGTACACCGATATGATCAGCACGAAATTTATCGCGATAACGCTGCGAGCGCTTTTCTAGTGACTCTCCAAGTAAGCTGATCTGTCCCTGCTGAGGCAGCATTAAGCCACCTAGCAGGTTTAATAGAGTACTTTTACCGCTGCCCGATGCCCCTCTTAAAAATAACTGTTCTCCTTTGTGGATTAACAGCCGATCAATATCAAGAATGGGCTCTTTAGCTTTCCAGCCAAAACGAAGTTGGTTTAGTTCTATGGCAGCGGTATCAGTCATTAGTTAAGTTGAATAGTATTTTGTTCAGCGGTTAACGTTTGGCCTTTTTGACCACTTGGAGTAATCAGCTGTCCCTGAATTTCATGTAATGATGGGAAAGCTTCGAACAGGTTGACCGTAACACTTTGCAAATGTTCCGGATGCTGACATTCATAGTGATAATCAACTAAGACATCACTGTGTGCATGGTCATGGTCGTGCTTGTGGTCATGCTTGTGGCCGTGATCATGTTTATGCCCATGATCGTGTTTGTGGTCGTGATCATGATGATCGTCTTTGATCAGCTCATGCTCAACACTGACATCTTGGCGAACGCACTCAGCGGCAGCAGGGAGTGTCCATAAAATTTCTGCTAACTCCATTTTGCCTAACATATCATATACTTTGCTTTTTTGTTCGTCAGTGGAAGCGACATGCTCAAAGCCCACTAGATCAGCAGCAGGCGCTTTAATGCTTGCAAGCAGCATATTACCCTCAAGCACCACGTCTAGATGAGCCATACCATGTACATGAGAATCCAGGGAATGGTGCTCATGACTATGGTCATGTGAATGGCCATGATCATGCGAATGACCGTGATCATGCGAAGAGTGGGCAAAGGCGACGCTACTGGCGGCAAGTAAAAGAGGCAGTGTTAGTTTGATCATTGTGTGCTCCTGAAGTTAGAGAGTCTAAGTATTAATTTGTTATAACATAACAGATGCGAGTGGGTTATAAAAGTTCCCCTAGGATAGATGCAGAAAAGCCACCCGAAGGTGGCTTTTGACAATATCACGAAGGATTTATTGACCTTGCTCGATCAACTCACCACTTTCTTCAGTACCATCACTACCCAACGTACCAAAAGTGATACGGTGTAGTAATGAACGATTACCGCTGCTTGGTGCATTTTCCGCTTCAGCCTGACGAATGCGATCAGGATTCACGGGACGTGCCGGAGTGGCAGGTTCAATTTCACCTAACAAACCAAAAGTCGCCGTGTAAAGTAGATCGAATCGTTGTGGCGAGAAAGGACGAATCACATAATCAGGGAAGTTAACACGCAAAACTTCCAGTGCGTTTTCAGCCAGATCATGCATGCCTAATTTGGTATAAGACTCTGCCATGATGGCTAACGCATCAGGAACCGCAGGTGTCTCTTGCAAATTCTCAACCACATAGCGACCACGGTTAGCGGCTGCCACCCATGCTTCACGTTTCATGTAGAAGCTAGCTACATGGATTTCATAAGTCGCCAAGCGGTTCTTTAAATACTGCATACGACGCTGAGCATCTGGAGCAAACTCACTATCAGGGTAGCGATTTAACAGTATCGAAAAGCTCTCAAATGAATCAAGGGCTGCACCTGGATCACGCTGAGTTTCATCTAAAGGTAAAAATCGTGCTAAAAAGTTACGATCTTCTTCAAAGGAGGTTAATCCTTTTAGATAATAGGCGTAGTCGATGTTTTCATGGTTTGGGTGCAAACGCACGAAACGATCTGCAGCAGCGCGCGCAGCAGCAGGCTCACGATTTCGATAATAAGCGTAAATGAGCTCTAGCTGGGCTTGCTCAGAATAGCGCCCAAAGGGGTAGCGTGCTTCCAATAATTGTAGGCGTTCTATCGCTAAAGACCAGTTTCCAGCATCGAGAGCACTCATCGCATCATCGTAAAGAATCTGTTCGGGAATATCGGGAATTGATTTGTCCCCACCAAACCATGAACAACCGGACATGGTAATAATGAGAATCAGGGTGCCAATCACTTTGACAAGTTGCATATCGCTTTATCCTGAGATGTTGACTGAATAAGACCTTTCAGATCGGTTTCAGTTATACTGAGAGTACATTTATCGGGTCTATTAAAACACAACCCGATGCTAAGCTAAAACACCCCAGAGCAAAGATTGGTATACGATGTCAGAACAGGTTGATTTACAAGCCACCGTACCCGCAGAAATGTTCGGTTTACGACTGGATCAAGCGGTTTCACAACTTTTCCCCGATTACTCGCGGTCGCGACTGCAAGGTTGGATAAAAGAGGGGAATTTGCGCGTCAATGGTGAGGCCAAGCGTCCACGCGATAAGTTAAATGGTGGTGAAGAGATAATCATCTCTGCTGAAATTCAGGCGATAGACCGTCATGTCGGTCAGTCGATTCCGCTGGATATCGTTTATGAAGATGAAGATATCCTGATACTGAACAAGCCTTCTGGCCTAGTTGTTCATCCTGCTGCGGGTCATGCTGATGGAACACTGCTGAATGCATTGTTACATCATAGCCCAGCAATCGCTCATGTCCCTAGAGCCGGTATCGTTCATCGACTCGATAAAGAAACCACCGGTTTAATGGTGGTGGCTAAAACCATTCAGGCACAGACTGACTTAGTAGCTCAGCTTCAAGATCGTAGTATGGGGCGTGAGTATGAAGCGATTGTTCAGGGTGTGATGACCGGTGGTGGCTGTGTCGATGAACCCATGGGACGTCATTCAAAGAATCGTCAAAAGATGGCGGTTGTCGGTGTTGGCAAAGAAGCGATCACTCACTATCGTGTATTGGAAAAGTTTCGCGCTCACACCCATATTCGCCTGAAATTAGAAACGGGACGTACTCATCAGATACGTGTCCACATGGCGCACATTAACTATCCATTAGTTGGTGACCCTATGTATGGCGGCCGTTTCCGTTTGCCGAAAGGTTGCTCAGAAGAGTTGCAAGATGCGCTTAAACATCTTCGTCGCCAAGCGCTTCATGCAAAAAAATTGGAACTATGGCATCCTCGCACAGGTCAGCAGATGAGTTGGGAAGTCGATCTGCCGGAAGACTTTGAATCGCTTCGTATCCTTCTTAAACAGGATGCGGCAAATAACGACCACGAGTGATAAACGATGAAACTGATCAGAGCCAGTTGGCCGGTTAAGCCTAGTGTACATGCCCTGACCACTACACGCTTGGATGGTGTTAGCCACGAGCCCTTTGATGGTCTCAATTTCGGCTTCCATGTAGGCGATGATCCGGAGCATGTAGAACAGAACAGGGAAATTCTGCATAAAGCTCTAGGCTTAAAAAAACCAGCTCAATGGCTCGAACAGGTTCATGGTTGTACGGTGGTTAAAGCAGGTCCCGACGATCTTCCAATAGCAGCCGATGCATGCTGGACAGATGAGCCGGGTGTTGCCTGCGCCATTATGACAGCAGATTGTTTACCGGTTTTGTTTAGTAACCGCTCAGGCACACGAGTGGCTGCTGCTCATGCCGGTTGGCGTGGTCTGGCTGGTGGAGTATTAGAAAATACCCTTGCTGTCTTCGATGACCCGAAAGAGGTTCAAGTCTGGTTAGGTCCAGCGATAGGACCTTTAGCTTTTGAAGTCGGTGATGATGTTTTTCTTGCCTTCTGTGAGGATCAGCCACTAGCGTCTGACGCCTTTGTGCGTTCCCCCACTAACCCTGAAAAATGGTTGGCAGATATCTATCAATTGGCACGTATTCGTCTGAATGCTGCGGGTGTGACCGATATCTATGGCGGTGATTTCTGTACCTTCACCGATAGTGAGTACTTCTACTCTTATCGACGTGACGGACAAACAGGTCGAATGGTCAGTTTGATTTGGATTGAAGAATAAATTTTGATTGTTTAAAAAATAACCACTTGAATTGAGGTGTTTCAAGCCCCATTTAATTCAGCAACAGTAACAGCGGCTGCAAAGATGCCGCAGGATGCAGAATTAAGGAGAAGGGCATGAGACCCGACAAATTTACCTCTAAGTTGCAGGACGCTCTGACTGATGCTCAGTCATTAGCGGTCGGCAAAGATCATAACTTTATGGAACCGATCCACTTACTTGCTGCTTTTATTGAGCAGCGCGATGGTTCGGTTCGTCCACTATTGGGCCAAGCTGGCGCTCAATTACCCTTATTAACGCGTAAAATCGGTGAAGCACTGGATCGTTTGCCCCAAGTCAACGAACCTGATGGTGAAATTCGCCTATCGCAAAATATGGCGCGACTTTTCAACCTGACTGACAAACTGGCGCAACAGCGTGGCGACCAATATATCGCCAGCGAATTAATGCTATTAGCGATGGTTGACGATAAAAGCGATGCTGGTCGAGTTCTGAAAGAAGCCGGTGTGACACGCGAAAAACTTATCGAAGCGATCAATAACATGCGAGGTGGTGCGGCAGTCACTGACCCGAATGTGGAAGAGTCACGCCAAGCCTTAGATAAATATTGTGTCGACCTAACCGAACGTGCCGAAAACGGCAAACTTGATCCTGTGATCGGGCGTGACGAAGAGATACGTCGCACGATTCAAGTCTTACAGCGTCGCACCAAAAACAACCCTGTATTGATCGGTGAGCCCGGTGTCGGTAAAACCGCCATCGTCGAAGGTTTGGCTCAGCGTATTATCAATGGCGAAGTGCCCGAAGGCTTAAAGCATAAGCGTGTATTGTCACTGGATATGGGTTCGTTAATTGCGGGTGCAAAATTCCGTGGAGAATTTGAAGAGCGTCTAAAAGCGGTTTTGAATGAACTCTCTAAACAAGAAGGTCAGATCATCCTATTTATCGATGAACTGCACACCATGGTCGGTGCCGGTAAAGGCGAAGGCGCAATGGATGCCGGTAACATGCTGAAACCCGCACTTGCACGTGGTGAGCTTCACTGTGTTGGCGCAACAACTTTGGACGAGTACCGTCAGTATGTTGAAAAAGATGCTGCACTGGAACGTCGCTTCCAAAAAGTAATTGTTGATGAGCCAAGCGAAGAAGACACCATTGCCATTCTTCGTGGCTTGAAAGAGCGTTACGAAGTGCATCACGGCGTCGATATTACCGACTCTGCGATAATCGCTGCTGCCAAACTCAGTCAGCGTTACATCACCGATCGTCAATTACCCGACAAAGCGATCGACCTTATTGATGAAGCGGCTTCCCGTATTCGTATGGAGATGGACTCAAAACCTGAAGAGATGGATCGCTTAGAGCGTCGCCTCATCCAGTTAAAAATGGAACGTGAAGCGCTCAAGAAAGAGAAAGATGAAGCCACTCGTAAGCGCTTAGAAGAACTGGAACAGAACATCACTAAGTTAGAAAAAGAGTACTCTGACTTAGAAGAGATTTGGAAAGCGGAAAAAGCTACGCTGCAAGGTTCAGCACAAGTCAAAGAGCAGCTTGATCAAGCACGTGTCGAAATGGAGCAAGCCCGTCGTGCTGGTGATCTGACTAAAATGGCAGAGCTGCAGTATGGCCGTATTCCTGAATTGGAAAAACAACTGCAAGCAGCCGACACCGTCGAACAAGGTGCGCATGAGACAAAACTGCTGCGCAATAAAGTCACCGAAGAAGAAGTGGCTGAAGTGGTTGCACGCTGGACCGGCATCCCCGTTAGCAAAATGTTGGAAGGCGAGCGCGACAAGCTACTGCGTATGGAAGGCGCACTTCATGGTCGTGTGGTCGGTCAAAGTGAAGCCGTGGTTGCGGTATCCAATGCCGTTCGCCGCTCTCGTGCCGGTTTATCCGACCCCGCTCGTCCTAGCGGTAGCTTCCTATTCTTGGGGCCTACGGGTGTTGGTAAAACTGAGCTGTGTAAAGCGCTGGCTAACTTCCTATTCGACACAGAAGAAGCCATGGTGCGAATCGATATGTCCGAGTTTATGGAGAAACACTCTGTTGCTCGCTTAATCGGTGCACCTCCGGGCTATGTAGGTTATGAAGAAGGCGGTTATCTAACCGAAGCCGTACGCCGCAAACCTTACTCCGTGCTACTACTAGACGAAGTCGAAAAAGCGCACCCTGACGTTTTCAACATCTTGCTACAAGTATTGGAAGACGGTCGCTTAACCGATGGGCAAGGTCGCACAGTTGATTTCCGTAACACCATTATCGTCATGACCTCTAACTTGGGATCTGACTTGATTCAGGGTTACAGCGACGATGACGACTATGAACTGATGAAAAAAGCGGTCATGGAAGTGGTCGGCATGCACTTCCGTCCAGAAGTGATTAACCGTATCGATGAAGTGGTGGTGTTCCATAGCCTTCGCAAAGAACAGGTTGCTGGTATCGCCAACATTCAGTTAGATCGCTTACGCAAGCGTCTGGCCGAATTCGACCTACGCTTAACCATGACACCAACCGCTATGGAAAAACTGGTCGATGTTGGTTTCGAACCCATTTATGGAGCACGCCCACTCAAACGTGCAATCCAACAATGGATCGAAAACCCGCTGGCGCAAAAACTCCTAGCTGGGGATTATCCACCGGGTAGTGAAATTGGTGTGGATGTGGAAGCGGGTCAATTCACCTTCCGTTGATACATGATGGTTTCGTATAGTGAAAGGCTCGCTTCGGCGGGCCTTTTGTTTAGGGGGCTTTTGTTCACGTCTTTTGTTTAGCAGAGGTGTAAACGGTCTAATGGGCTAGTTGTGCCTGCATAGTGCTGACCGATCACGTGTGTATAAATTTGAGTAGTACTCACGTCGTTATGACCTAACAACTCTTGTACTGTGCGAATATCGCAGCCAGATTGAAGCAGATGAGTCGCAAAAGAGTGACGAAATGTATGGCAGCTGATTTTTTTCCTAACACCAGAATCACGTACGGCTGTTTGCAATGCTTTACGAACAACGCTGTCGTGCAGGTGATGTCGACACACTTCGCCTGTTAGAGGATGAGGGCAAAGCGTTGAGGAGGGGAAAATATACATCCAACCGGGCGTCTTAAATGCATTCGGGTATTTTCGTCCCAGAGCATAAGGTAATGATGGACCAATGCCATTGGCATTATCTTGCTTCTGAACATCAATCGCGACCTTGATCATTTCCTCTAAAGCAGGAACAAGCTGTTTACTCAGCAGAGTGACACGGTCCTTATTCCCTTTTCCGTCTTTGACCGTGACCGCAAGTGAAGAAAAGCAAATGTCTTGAATACGTAAGCGCAAGCATTCACTAATTCGTAAACCGCTGCCATAAAGCATCTGAATAATAAGTCTGTTGCGATCCGATAGTTGTTCAATGATTTTGAATACTTCTTCAGTAGTGAGTACAACGGGAAGCCGTTGCTGTTTTCGAGCAGGCTGAAAACCAAGTTCACCTAATTCCTGATTCAAAACCTTATGGTAGAGAAAAACTAAAGCATTAAGCGCCACTTTTTGAGTGTTGACTGCCACATGACGTGTAACAGATAACCAACTTAAAAATGATTTGACCTCTTCAGCACCCATTTCACATGGATGACGCTTACCATGAAAATAGATGAACTGCTTGATCCAGTAGATGTATGTTTTTTCCGTTCGAAGGCTGTAACCTCTCAATCGTATTTCAGAACGAACGCTTTCAATAAAAGGGCTTCCTGCCATAAACCACTCCTTTATATGTATATCTATACAGTATATTTAAACATCTTAGGTGGATGTGCACGTTTTGGCAAGTGTTAGTGCTTGAATATCACTGCGTGTATTATTTTTAAATATATAATTCAATTGGTTAGGATGGAGCTTGCTGAAATATGACGCATGCTTTTACAGAAAAGTACGCATGCTTGAAATGGTTTTTGTTGAACCTGTCTGTATTTTCTAATATTTTACAAAAATCAAATGGATGTTTGGTTTTGTTACGCATATTAAGAATGACAAAACGAGCATGCGTACAATACAAATGTTATATGCCGAAGGAGATTCTGTGGTTCAGCTAGCTGATATTGAGAGGATCGCTCCTGGTGTTGAGAATCTCTCAACTGAAGAGCATGAGGCGCTTCAAAGGTTTACGTTGCTCTGGACTTTGTTCGAGGCCCAAATGTTGGAGAGCAATGCATCCGTCAGGAAGATTTCAGAGAAAGTCGAGAGCATTGAACCCGAAATCATCAGCGGCGGTTGGTTCACGGAGCATTTAGACTACTTTTCCAATCGGTATATTGATGGTGGTAATACGAATTATCGCTTTGAAAATCTCCACCTACTTAACAATGACAACCCTGATTTGGTGCGTGCTGTGCTAACCGGGGAGAATGTAGATCCAGCTTCCCAGCTTATTGGCTGCCTGATCATAGTTTATCGTTTCAGGAATAATTTCTTCCATGGGATCAAGTGGGCATACGGTCTGAAAGACCAGCTTGAAAACTTCACCCACTCAGCGTCCCTGCTAAGGAAGTTCTTAGAGAAGGTGCCAAATGGCATATAACAATCACATTAAATTCGCTCCCTGCGGTCGCCGGACGCTCGTTCCTCGCGCCGTTTATGTGAAGCGTTATGTGAAATGAGCAAATAGTACCTATGATAATATTCCTGATTGCTGTAAACGTAATTTTAACTGCATTGGCATTGTGGGGGGCTTTTGGATCTTATATTAATTCAGCATCGTTTCAGGATATTACGGAGGTTGATGGGCATACTGAGGCAGTATTATATTTAATAGCACTTATTGTGGCTGGCGTGTCTACACAGTTCAAGGAAGTTAAAAGTATTGCAAGCGTTTGTGCTGTCATTATCACAATTAGCGGTGGTTATGTAGTATACGGCTCATGGCATGACACTGCTGGAAAAGCCTACGAATGTTTTGGAGAGTCTGGTTTAGACCAGAAGAAACAGGAAAAGTGTATTGATCAAATTTTACAATCAAAATAAGTTCAGCCACATAACAAGTGCCATCAATCGGACTTGGGTAAACTGTCACCGTTTTTGCAAAAGGACGCAAAAACGCTGCCACCTCACCCAAGCCGTTGTGGCAGGCGTTATGCACAGGGAGGTTCTGGTGCAAATTTGTGAAACGGATAGATTGATTTTAAGGCGGCTTTCTTTCGAGGATGTTCCTGCGTTGACGGAAATTCTCAGCGATCCTGAGGTGATGAAGCACTCGGTTAATGGCGTTTGTGATGAGGCCGCTACCCGCAAGTTCGTTGAGTGGTCTATATCTTGTTACGAGTTGTATAGTGTGGGACCGTGGGCACTAATCGATAAAACAACTTCTGAGCTCATAGGTTTCTGCAGTGCTGGCCCAGAAATGGTTGATGATGTCGAGGAAATCAACCTCGGCTACCGGCTTGCCAGGCGCTTTTGGAACAAAGGAATGGCATCTGAGGCGGCTAGAGCAGTTCTGAATTATGTTTTTGGAGAGAAGCTGTTCAATTCAGTGATAGTGATCATAGAGCCCGAGCATCTGGCATCGCTAAAGGTCGCTGAGAAAGCAGGATTTTCCAGCTTTGATGTGCTGGAGTTTCATGGTCGGCTGGTGAGGCTATACCGGCTAACATCCGAGCAATGGGAGGCATTGCATAACAATGCCATGCACGCGACAAGCGCGTGATGGCAGGCGTTGAGACTGTCGGATAAGTCCCCAAGCCCTTGGCTGGTGGCACAGTGATCC
>REDB01000020.1 GCA_007693685.1 Oceanospirillales bacterium | reverse complement strand
TTTGCGTATTTATGATTGGAAAGTTTCTCGGCAGATTATACTTCTGCTCTTTTGTGCATTAATTCCCCTACTGGGAAAGGCTAATAGCGAAAGCATTCACCATTTTCCCGAAGAACTTCATGATGAAACTAAAACAGTTGCTAGAATTGCGATCCTCTCATTTCGCCATAAAGAGGTGACGCTCGCTCGTTGGCAACCTCTGATAGATTATCTTAACGCAGAAATTCCACATGTTAGATTTGAACAGTATGCCTTCACTAATCGTGAGATGGATGAGGCTGTTGCGCTTGAGCAGGTGGATTTCGTTTTTGTTCAGCCATCCCATTACGTCGTCTTAACTTATTCGCATGGTCTGTCTTCTCCTTTAGCTACATTGGTTAATAATCAAGATGGCGAGCCAGTGAGTATGTTTGGAGGTGTGATCTTTACCCGTGCGGATAGATCCGATATTCAAAGTTTGGCTGATTTGCGCGGGAAAACGGTCGCAACACCTGATATCAGTGGTTTGGGTGGCTTTCAGATGCAGGCTTTTGAGTTACATAAACATGGTTTGCGAGCCTTTAAAGATTATAAAGTCATAGAAACGTATCAGCCCCAAGATAAAGTGATCGAAGCAGTGATCAATGGCGTTGCGGATGTTGGTTTCGTGCGCACAGGTTTACTTGAAGCGATGGTTGCATCAGGAGCGCTTGACTCCGATATGATGAAAATTCTTGAATCGAGAAATGAACAAGGTTTCCCATTTCCCACATCGACTGCTTTATATCCTGAATGGCCATTCACAGCGATGACGCATGTAGATAGAGATCTCGCTAGGCAAGTTGCATCGGCACTATTATCCATTCCCCATGATGGCGATCTTGCAAAAAAAATGCGGATATCAGGTTTTACAATACCAGGAGATTATCGCAGTATCGACCACTTATTGCGTGAACTCCGTCTGCCTCCTTTTGATACACCTTTAGACTTCACCTTTTCGGAAGTTTGGAAACGCTGGCAGTCGGTTTGGTTAACACTTATTGGTGTAATCTCGTCACTTTTGCTTCTCAGCGTTATCATTCTGACAGCAAGAAATCATAAGTTAGTAGTCGCACAACGACAACTGCAAGATTCTTCAAAAGAGATAGCACGTTTAGGTTTGGCTGTTGAGCAGAGTCCAGAAAGTATCATTATCACCGATTTAACCGGAAAAATTATCTATGTAAATAAGGCTTTTGAAAAAAGCACTGGCTACCGAACAGACGAAATATTAGGTTTAAATCCCAGCAAGTTTAAGAGTACTCGTACACCTAAAGAAGTTTACAAGGAGCTGTGGGGAGCGCTTTCTGCTGGTCGAGTCTGGCAGGGGGAGTTAATCAATTGTAGGCGTGATGGAACCGAATTTTGTGAGTCTGCCATTATTTCTCCGATTAAAGATGCAGATGATCAGGTGTTTGGATATCTCGCGGTTAAGCAAGATATTACCGAGCGAAAGGAGAACGAAGCACATATATATAGGCTTGCATTCTTTGATAGCCTGACAGGATTGTCAAATCGAAGCAGACTTAATGAGATGATCGCTCATCGTCTCTCAAGACCAGAACGAACGAATCACAGCGACGCCTTATTACTGGTCAACATTGATAGATTTAAACTTATCAATGATGCAAGAGGACAGCAATTGGGCGATGCCTTATTAATTGAGTTGGGCAGGCACTTATCTGAACTCACTAGGGATGCAGGAACGGTTGCACGCATGGGTGCGGACGAGTACGCGATTTTATTGCCGGATCTTGGTCTTGATGAACTGGAAACAACACAGATAGCGCTCCAGCTTTCTGAGCGATTAATTGAGAGTCTAGCAACTCCACTCTATGTCGAAGATGAAAGCATCAAAGTGACGCTGAGCATCGGTATTGCCAGCTTTCCAGATCTAAATGATTCCTCTACTGCCGATATACATCGTCGTGCTGATACGGCACTTCATCGTGCCAAAGACGGTGGAGGCAATCAGACGGCTGTGTTTGAGACGCATATGGGTTTAGCCATAGCACAACACTTTCGCATTGAGGCCGAATTGCGTTCTGCTTTGGTCAAAGAAGAGCTTCAACTTTATCTCCAACCACAGACTTTACCCGATGGTCGTTTATTTGGAGCTGAAGTGTTGGTGCGTTGGAAACACCCTGAAGAGGGGATAATTTCACCTAGTCGCTTCATTTCTATAGCTGAACAATCTGATCTGATTGTTGAATTAAGTGCATACATTTTCCGTAAGGCATGTTTACTCCTTACTCGAATGCAGTCTTTAAATATCAATGTTAGGCTGTCTATCAACCTGAGTCCTCGTCACTTTAGAAAGCATAACTTTATACCTTGGTTAAAAGCATTGCTCATCGAGACGGGTGCTGATGCGCATCATTTAACTCTCGAAATCACTGAAGGGTTATTTATTGATAATTTGCTGGAAACCTCTGCACGTATGCATGAATTATGTGCCTTGGGTATTCATTTCTCCATTGATGACTTTGGAACTGGCTACTCATCATTGGCTTATTTGAAGAGACTTCCGATTAAAGAACTTAAGATTGATCGTGGTTTTATTCAAGATGCACCCAGCCACCCTGACGATGCTGCACTGGTTGACGCCATCCTAGCGGTGGCTCAAAACTTGAACCTAGAGGTGGTAGCTGAAGGGGTCGAAACCCCTGAACAAGCCGAGTTTTTGAGCAGTCGCGGACGCATTATTCGTCAGGGGTATCTGTTTGGTCGACCAGAGCCAGCAGAAAACTGGCTGAAACGTTGGTCAGATAGTATTTAAAGATCGGATTTGGGTTGGCTTGCTCTGCGCTTAATAGAATAGACTTTCGCTACCTCAACTAGATCATCCTGATGTTTTTGCAGCCACTCGTTAAGTCCTTCAGGTAAATCTTGCTTCGATCCCCAGTTTATTCCGTATTCTTGTGGCATAAACAACGGTGCTAATAGCGAACAAGCGGCGATATCTGCACGCGAAAATTGATCACCAGCAAGGTATTTCCCGGTTCGATAGATCTGTGCGATTTCAGTTAATAGGT